>CAZSOR010000085.1:0-16357 GCA_964608395.1 uncultured Pirellulales bacterium | reverse complement strand
GACAAAACAAGGAACACAGTCGAAGTAAGTTTTCATGGGCGGTAAATCTCCTCGTTGCCGCTTAGTATAGCTTTACCCGGCGTCATTGGCTTGTCTTCTATCCTTAATGTATCTCTCATATTTTATATTATGGGCATATGCCCATAATTGTTCAAGAAAAAATAACAAAAATTATAAAAATATGTCGATTGCCGGCATTTTCTTGAGATAAGACCTTATAAATATGGGAAAAATACGTGCAATTGATGCAATCCCGGTTAGAATTGCCGTCTCGGCAGTATTTTGCCATAGAGAGTAGTTCGGATTAAAAACAAAGGCTAACTTTCTCTGCCAGCGCAGGTGAGAAGCCTGGGCGCCACAGACAGGAAATGGAGAACGGTATGAAGGATGAAACGATTATGGAGACGATTTTAGAGACAAACATAGGCAACAGGCCACCGAGCCGGGGCAAGGTTCGCGATATTTATGATCTCGGCGATAAGCTGCTCATAGTGGCGACCGACAGGCTGAGTGCTTTCGATGTCGTGATGACAAACGGCATACTTTATAAAGGGATTGTGCTGACGCGGATTTCGCGTTTCTGGTTTGATTTTCTCAGCGACAGCATCGAGCATCATCTGATCAGCGACAACGTGGCCAATTTCCCGGAGCCTTTCAGAGGCTCCGCCAAGCAGTTGGCCGGGCGGAGTATGTTAGTCAGGAAAGTCGAAGTTCTGCCGGTCGAGTGCGTCGTGCGTGGATACCTGGCGGGCTCAGGCTGGAAAGAGTATCAGCAAAGCGGCACGGTTTGCGGGCAGAAGCTGCCGGCCGGTCTGAAGCAGTGCGAAAAGCTGCCGGAACTGATATTCACGCCGGCGACCAAAGCCGAACTGGGCCAGCACGATGAGAACATCAGCTTCGAGCGGTGCGTGGAGATTATCGGCAAGGACGCAGCGGATTATGTCCGCAGCAAGAGCACCGAGATTTTCGAGAAAGCAAGCGAATACGCCGAGAGCAAAGGCATAATTCTTGCCGACACCAAGTTCGAATGGGGGCATGTCGATGGTAAGATTATTCTTATCGACGAGGTTCTGACGCCGGACTCTTCGCGGTTCTGGCCTGCGGATAAATATCAGCCCGGCAGGGACCAGGAGAGCTTCGATAAGCAGTTCGTCCGCAACTATCTCGAAAGTATCAACTTCGACAAATCGGGTCCCGGCGTAGAGCTGCCCGAAGATATCACGGCAAAGACCAGCGACAAATACATCGAAGGCTACGAACGCCTGACCGGCAGGAAGTTCCCAAAAGAATCGTTCTGACAGATCGAGTCTTTAGATAAAGTTTCCGCTGAAGAATCCGACCGTTGGCTTTCTGATAGTTTGCGCGCTATACGTGCCGGGAGCGAAGACCTATCTGCCTTGAAACACCCGCGCTTCTCACCAGCACAAATTCCATGTTATGGCACAAATGACAGAGCCTTTTTGGGCAAAAAAACATCAATCAAGACAAAAAATTTATTTTCTCACAATTCTCTCATCATTACTTTGCCAAAATGACATTCAATAAAGCCGACAATTGCCGGCCGGCCTGACCATGTTGGAAGGCTGCGGAATTGTGGTTCTTTTTGAATTTAAGGAGACAGAAAATGAATTCGAAATATTTGAAACTAATTGCTGTTATAATTTTGTTCGGGGCCATGTTGTGTGCGGCGGTCTACGCAGCCCAAGCGGCCAAGGCGACCGAAACCGAGCGTAAAGTAACAGAAGCAGAAGTGCCGGCAGCCGCCCTGGAAACGCTCAAGAAAATGGCTGCCGGGGCCAAAATCTTCGAGTTTGCCGAGGAATTCGAGGACGGCCTCATATCCTACGAGGGCTCGTGGAAGGCGCCCTCCGGTGTACAAGTGGATGTACTGGTCACTAAGACGGGCGATTTGGTAGCGATCGAGGAAGGTCTCAGCGCCGACGAAGTCCCAGCAGTTGTGCTCAAAGCGGCACGCAAGGCGGCCGGCAGCGGCGCCGAGCTGGCACTTGAGAGAAAGACAACGATTCTCTACGAGATCAAATTCGAGAAAGCCGGCGCTGAGCAGGAACTGCTTCTAACGCCGGATGGCCGCAAGGTGGAGGAGGACGCCCAGAAAAGCCAGTCGGACGATAACGACGAAGATGATGAGTACGAGCAAGACGATAAGGACAACTAAAGGCAGGAAAAATACTGACGCATCGTCTCTTAAATGCTAAGATAAGCGCCGTTGAGCAGCAGGCTGTTGCTGCTCAGCGGTTTTTCCTTGTTGTTATGTGCGGTTCGAGGCGTAAGCACAATATGAGAAACGTCTTCTGCCAGGAAGATCATACGGTAAATCATTGTTGTAGGAATATGCTAAATGCAAGTTATCACAGATAACAGATTGAGATGCGTTTTGTTTGCGACATTTTGTGTATTACTCTTGTCTTGTTCGGCAGGTCTCTCGGCAATCATAGCCGAGGGTGTCACGCTGGTACCGTTGACGGATGACGGCAAATCAAGGGCGGTGGCCTGGGCCTGGCACGGCGACTGGGTGGCCTTTGCGCGACAAGTGGGTGACTCGTCCCAATGGCAACTGCACGTCATGAAGTCCGACGGCACTGAAGTCAAGCCTGCCTGCCAAGTGGGAGATGTCTTTTTTGCCGAGTGGTCCTGGGCCGGCGACCGTATTGCCTATGAATTCTCCAACGCAACTGAGGAAGAAAGCCAGGGAGCAGCCTATATTTATGACATCAGCCAGAATCGATCCACCACTATTTCCCCGCCGTATCGAAGAAGTAACTTCGACCCCGACGACGGGCCCTACTGGTCGGCTGACGATCGCTACCTTGCGTACAAGGTCCGCCTGGGCCTGACGCGCACACGGCAAGTCTGGCTCTACGACACCGTTACAGAACGGACCTGGCACCTGCTGCCCGAGCGAGGTGAGGGAAAAGACCAGCGATGGAGCGCATCTCTGCCTCCGAGGCTAAGTCTGCTCGTGGCGGCCAGCGGCAACTCTGATGTGGTCACTGTCAACCCCGACGGAACCGACCTTGTCATGCTAACCGATATCGGGAGTGAATCATTACGCGCCGGAGACCCACGCTGGTCTCCCGTGGAGGATGTCGTGGTTTTCACCTTCGACAAGGACATGACTCAAAACGAACGAGGGGAGCGATGCGATGCATGGGTGGCCCGCGCCGATGGAAGCGATGCCAGAAACCTCACGAATGCAAGCTCGCCCGCCACGGAGAACCAGCTTGAACTTGATGACCCGTACTGGTCCTGGGACGGGCGATATATATTGTCCAAGGGGGATCGCTTTGACATCCAGGGCAACGGCATCGACACATTGTATCTCATAGACCCTAATAGCGGCGGATATAAGATACTTTTAACCAGCTACCCGCGAAAGGATGGGATACTCGATGACTACGAGGCGATGAAATGGTCCTATGACAGCACGAAAATCGCTTTCCTGACCAGACGCTCTACAGTTCGTAACTGGGGTCCTGATTCGCGAGAGGAGAACCGGCGTACGGTTCTGACCGTCTATGATATGGCTACGGGCAAGGCCGAGGACCTTCTGCTGTTAAGCGAAGAACAGGACCGCAAGCGGATAGAAGCCAGCGATGATCGTGACGAGGGCGTGGTCAACATCTCGTGGTCGCCGGACAGCCGGTCGCTGCTTATCACGATCTCAAAAATCATCAGCATAGCCGACCGGATTCTGCAGCCTGATGTTTATCGCGTGGACCTGCCGCAGCGCCTTATCAGCCCACTGGCCCTGACCTGCGACGGGCCACCAATGGGCCGGACCATGATAATGGCGGCCGACATGACATCGCCCGGTCAGCAGCAGGAGCAAACCTCTGCCGGCATTACTCCGGTGCCTGCCGCTCCTGATCCTTTCGCAGACGATTCCGCTATCGTCACCCGGACTATTGAGCCATTGCATATGACCGTGGAAGAAGCACTTGCCTCGTTACCGACGAAGTACAATCAATATGTCACTTCCAACACATCCCGCAACTTACTGCTGTTCATGGGCCCTGCCGAGCTTCTGGCCGAGCTGCAGGCGAACTTGAAACTGATCGACACGCCGGCCAGTCAGATTCTGGTCGACCTGTTGGCCGTGGAGCTGACCGACGAGGCCAACCGTGAACTCGGGCTGGACTGGACTTACGCCGAGGGACGGTTCGCTATGTTCCAGCCGATGGGTAACGCGATTCGCGACCTTAGCCCGGACGCCTCATTAGACGGACTCACTACCTACCCCGGGACCGGCCAAGTCTTCTACCAGGGCGTGGGCAAATTGCCGCGGGAGTTTTTCGTTCGCCTGAACGCACTGGTCCAGGATGGCAAGGGCACGATTCTAACCAACCCGCGCACGGTCGCGGTCAGCGGTCTGGAAGCCACAATTCAGATCCGCAAGACGCTGAACTATTTCTTTAATGAAGGCTACGACGTATCCGGCCGGCCTATTGTTAAGAAGAGCGATATCTCGGCCGATACCCAGGGCCGTATCACCCCCACCCTTTTGGCGGACGGTCGAATCAGCATGGTGGTCTCGATCAAAGTCGGGAGCTTCACTTTTACACCGGACGCCGGCCTGCCCGAACAGGTCAACCGGGAATCCACGACTACGGTTATCGTTCGAGAAGGCCAGACCCTGGTGATCGGCGGCCTGCGCCAGCAGGAAATGTCCGAAGCCGTTATCAAAGTGCCGATACTGGGCGATATCCCGATAATCGGGCTTCTGTTCAGGAAAACTCAAAAGGCAACCCGTAACAGCGTGCTGACGCTATTCATCACGCCGCACGTCCTGCTGCCCGATGTCCCGGCACCGGACTGGCCGCAAATTGACGCCGACGACCATACGATACAGCCTATTATGAAAGAGACTCCGCCGCAAAATGGCAAGCGCAGCAAAGACTGACCGCAGGCTGTGATATAGAGACAGGGAAATACTGACACGATTTGCCTCAACCTATAAAATGTATATGATGCCGCTTGCAGACTGCGGCCTTACGGGTGGACATGAAGATGCGTTTACTGGTTGTAGAAGACTATAGGCCTTTGCAGCAATCCCTTGTGAAGGGTCTGCGCGAGGCCGGCTTTGCCGTGGATACCACGCGCGACGGCAAGGAGGGTCTTTGGTACGCAACGAGCAACGAATATGACGTAATCATCCTCGACCTGATGCTGCCCGGGATGGACGGGCTTGAAATCCTCAGGAAGATAAGAACTCAAGGCAAAAAATCCCACGTGCTGATCCTGACAGCCAAAGATACCGTTCAAGACCGCGTCACCGGCCTGGACCTCGGCGCCGACGACTACCTGGTCAAGCCGTTCGCTTTCGACGAACTAATGGCGCGGGTTCGTGCCCTGCTGCGCCGAAGCTACCGCCAGAAGAATCCCAGCATCAAAATCAAAGACCTGCGGCTCGACCTTATCACGCAGAAAGTTTGGCGCGGCCGAGAGGAAATTCAGCTTACGCCGCGGGAGTACGTACTACTGGAATATCTCGCTATACGTGCTGGCCAGATGGTATCCCGCTCGGACATATGGGAACACGTCTACGAGTTCAGTTCGTCGACGTCAAGCAACGTTGTGGACGTTTACATCGGCTATCTGCGCAGAAAGATCGAGCGAGAAGGTAAACCCGCTCTAATTCATACCGTCCGCGGCCGCGGCTATTTGTTGGGAGAGACACCATGATGCGGTCGCTCCGAACCCGCTTGCTCAGCGGCATAATCGGCGGGATGATTCTGCTGCTTATTATCTTCAGCCTGCTCATATACGTCGTGATTCGCAGCGCCCTGGTCAACCAGTTCGACACAGCACTGGCATCCGTCGCCCAGGTACTCGCAGCTTCGGTCGAAATAGATCCAAACGGAATCGATATTGAAATCGGCGTTCAACAGATGCCGGAGTTTACTAATCCCGATCATCCCATGAACTATCAAATCTGGAAGCTTAACGGCGAAGCGGTATCCAGGTCTCCCTTATTAGGCAACGGCGATCTTCCATGTTTCCACGGCTCCCTCGACAAACCGGTTTACAAAGGATTTCCCGGCCCCGAAGACCGCCCGTACCGAGCGGCCGGCACCACATTCTTACCGAGAATCGAGACGGACGAGACAGACGGTGCCGCGCAGACCGCTGAGAAACCCTTGATTCTGGTCGTGACCCGCGATGCGCACGAGCTTTACGGCCAACTTAGCCTGCTCAAATGGCTTCTGTTCGTCGCCGCGAGCGTGAACGCCGGCCTTGCCCTGATTATCGGCGCCTATGTAGTCCGCAGCGGCCTGCGTCCCCTGAACACAATAGCCGCCGAGATCGCGGCCGTCAGAGTGGACAGCCTGACAACTCGAATCGGCACCCGGCACGTACCGGCGGAGGTGGTCCCAATCAAGAACCGCCTCAATGAGCTGCTGTCCCGGCTGCAAGCCTCGTTCGACAGGGAGCGGCGGTTCAACGCCGACGTCGCCCATGAATTGCGAACGCCGCTGGCGGGAATACGCTCGACGATAGAGGTGTCGCTTACCCGCAGCCGCGACGCGACCGAGTACCGGGAGGCGCTTTCCGACTGCCTCGAAATCGCCAAAGACATGGAGTCGGTGGTCAATAACCTGCTGACGCTCTCCCGGCTGGAGACTGAGCAAATCAGCTTTAAAACCGAGCCGGTTCGGCTCTCCGAACTTCTCGATTCCTGCTGGCGGTGCTTCAGCAAAAAAGCGGACGAGCGCAGGATCGTCTTCGAGAATCAAATTCCCGCTGAATTGACTTGTCAATCGGATCCCGAACATCTGTTTATGGTATTCTCCAACCTTCTGGACAACGCCGCCGAATACTCAAACGATGGCGGGCGAATCCGGACAACGACCCGCCGAATCGACGATTCGGTGGAAATCGCAGTTTCCAATACCGGCTGCCAACTGACCGCCGAGCAGATCTCAAAAGTCTCCGACTGCTTCTGGCGGGGCGATTCATCGCGCTCGGACACCGGTGCTCACTGCGGTTTGGGCCTGGCCCTGGTCCAGCGAATTGTCAAGGCCTTGGGAGGCACGTGCACCATCCAGTTGGAACAGGGCGGCATTTTCACGACGAAAGTGACACTGCCGGCCGACAGTCAAAAGACAATTGCGGCATAGCCTACCGCCTCGGCGCTCGTGGTGCCCATCTTCTTGAGCATGATCTCATTACTGGTGGTGTGTCCCAGCAACAGGCCTTGCTTGCAGCCAAGTTCTTTTGCCGCTGCGACCGTTGCCGCCGCCGCGCCGGGACCGCAGGCGTTGCCGTCCTTTACCGCACTTGCGAGCAATTCGTCCGGCTTGAGCTGCAAAGCCAAATCGATGAATTTTTTATCGTTAACCTTCTTTGCCCACTCCAAAGCGTTCTTTCCGGTTCCCATCGGGGCAAACCCATAACGCGGGCCGTAGTGGGTCAAATCGGTCGATCCTACGCAGACGATTTTCTTATCCTCCTGCTGACCGATAATCTCGCCGACACGCGTGCCCAGCGCGACAGCCTGCTCGGTCGGCGGCACAACAACAGGTACTATCTTAGCGCCGGGAAAGAGATACTGTACGAACGGGACCTGCACCTCGATACTGTGTTCGCTCAGGTGGGCGCTTGGGTCACTGACGGCCTGGCCGGTACTCAAAATGGCATCGGCTAATTCCTCATCAATCACAATCTCGCCGAGCGGTGTTGCCCAAATACCCCTGTCGCTAACAGCCGGCGAGGCTCCGAAGTAGCTGTGGGCGGCGCCGAATATGATAAAGGTATTGACCTTTTCATGCCGCTGTTTGATCGCAGAGAAGACCAACGCGGCCAAACTGCCACTGAACGTCCAGCCGGCGTGCGGAACTATGCCCGCTACTACCGTTTCCGGCAACGGCTCGCTTATATTTACTGCTTCGAGGCACTCGTGAATTTCACTGACACAGGAATCGTGCTGGCCGGGATAAAATTGACCTGCAACAACCGGTTTTCTCGCTTGCATTTTTCGACTCTCCTTAAGCTATTTTTTGATTGCCGATTGCCGATTGCCGAATTAAAATCGAACATCGAAAATCGTAAATCGCAAATGCCAACTGGCCATTGTAACCTTTTAATAAGAGAAAACAATATGGTATCTGAAAAAACAACCCCCGTCGCAGTGGTAATGGGCTCGGACAGCGACATGAAAGTCATGAAAAGCTGCATCGAGCAGCTCGGCGATTTCGGCATCGAGCCTGTCGTGCGGATAATTTCGGCCCATCGGACGCCTGAGATTGCCGCTGATTTCGCAGAAAACGCCGCCGGTAACGGAATTAAGGTCATAATCGCCGCCGCGGGCATGGCCGCCCACTTAGCCGGCGCCATGGCGGCTAAAGTAACGCTGCCGGTCATAGGCGTGCCGCTGGACTCGGGCGCGGGCCTGGGCGGGATGGATGCGCTGCTGAGCACCGTACAGATGCCGCTCGGCGTGCCGGTGGCGACCATGGCTATCGGAAAAGCCGGCGCAAAAAACGCCGCCATTTTCGCCGTGCAGATTCTTGCCCTGACCGATGCAAACTTCAGCGAAAAACTGGCCGCCTTCAAGCAGGACCAGCAGAAAAAGGTAATCAAAAAAGACGCCGACCTGCAGTAAACCCGGCACGGATTGAACCTCGAAATTGGCTTTGTTTGGCTTTGTTTTTTCGCCGCCCGAAACCGCCGATTTTCTTCGTAATTGCCTGTTATTACTGAGTTTGCGTTCATTTCCGCACATGACAAATTGGCTTTGTTTTTTCAAAACGTACCTTGGACTTAATCATTCCGCACCTATTTCCGATTTGATTAAGATATCCGACCAAAAGCCGGCGATTGGCTTTGTTTGGCTTTGAATTGGCTTTGTTTTTTTGCCGCCAAAAACCACAAAAATCTCCATAATACCCTTTCAAATAGATACTTACGCTCATTTTGCCCATCCCAAAATTGGCTTTGTTTTTTCAACTTAAGCTCAATTTTTCGTCGTTTTCTACTCTTTTTCACCTGTTTTTTTAATTATTCTGCCTTTTTTTCTTCTATATTTCTCAATTCTACATTCTCAATTCCACTTGCGACATACTACATACGAAATACGATATATGAATTCGTTAAGTATTATACGAAATATCACACTAAAAGTTGAGCTAATTTCGGGGAAATCTCCGTGACTATCACCTGTATTAAGGATGGAAGGAATACTGACACGATTTGAATTCTAATCTACTCCGAAACTAAGAGAGTGAAACTGAAATAATCTCTTATCAGTTTCATTCTCCTAAATACAATATACCGCAGCATTTACCTTACGTTGATATCTCGGTAATCAGACCTATTTGTTGGGCTATTGGAGTATACAAATCTACATTGGTAGCAGGTGTGCTTATTGTGATAATCAGAGAATAGCGAGCTTGTTTTTCAACAAATCCTAAATGTTTTCGCTCCTTCCACCAACCCGTAACCGGAAAAACCGCTACCTGTCCGCATTGAGCTACTTCCTCAGCTGATGCAGTCCACCAATCACAGTGAATCGAGCCTTTTCTTCTTAAACGACCAATTGTCCAATCAATGGGATCTCTTATGGATGGTCTATTGCCTAGCTGAAAATGCTCTTCTTCCCACTCTTGGCTGCTTATTCTTTGCCTAAATTGTTCTTCTGTTTCAGTAGGACCTCGCAATGCAAAGCGTAAACCGTGTGAAGCGTATCGAAACTTTGTTCCCCAACCACGACCGGCAGGACTTGGCTCTATAAAATAAGAGAGTGTTATTTTAACAGTAACATCTTGATCATGTATTTCTCTAAGAGCGATGCTTGGCCAAGGGAGCGAATGAAGAATAAAATGATTGTTTTTAGCTTCTGTTCCTACAAGTTTATATGGCTGAATAGTGCCTTGATGGACAAGTGATACACAATTTTCGACTGTATATCTCGCTTTGTCTAAATCCGGAACACCATAACCGAAACAGCGAAGTCTTTTATGTCGTTCTGTTTCTAAGTTACCATGAATCTGGTTCTCCATTTCGTCTTTCCACTCTGCTGAATGAACAAGAAGCCCCCGGATTGTCTCCGGCCAGAGTTCCGGATAATCTGCCATAAGGATAGCCGCTAAACGAGCTGCTTGAGCGGTTGCTGCGCTTGTATCGCTTAACAATGAAAGTAAGCTTCCAGTGGGATTGAGAGAAGTTGTTAAAAGTGCAAGGTCATCACAGCCATCTACCCTTCCGGAAGGTGATTTTGCATAATTGCCACCTTCCATTACAATATCAGGCTTAACCGGCCATGACAGATCTTCCCATGAAACTGAAGTCCGACTTGTAGGACATAAACCATCTCGTTGTGCAAGTGGTTGATATCCATCAAAATCTACCGAGCGGATTTGTACTCTATCTGTAAATGCACCAACTGTTAACGCGTTCCAACTTTGTCCTGGATCTTCAATACTGCTTCCCAAATTGCTTTCTGGATACCTATAATTAGGATTTGTTGTGACATCTCGTATGTTACCGGCAGCTATAATATAAATTCTCTGAAAGTTATCTAATTTTCCTGAGGCATGTTGGTCGATGGCTCCCGACCATGAACTTGGTCGGCCATGATCGCGTCCCTCGTCATTTGCAGTTACCGGCATACATGCTACTCGTTGACGTTGTGGTGCTTGATTTTCGGCTTTTGCCAAACATTCCTGTGTAACATAACCCCAAGCTTCCTCTGCATGGGATTGGTTAGTATGAAGCATACGAACAGATTCTAAACGGTGCAAAAGGCGAATCTGTTGATTGTCTGTCAGTAGCTCAGGAAGCTTATCACCATAAATAACTAATCCAGCCATTTCAGTTCCGTGTGATTGATCATTATCAACTATTGACCATTCAGGATCATACGCTTGTGCATCATCATCGGTTATAAGAGATCTTAATAAAGGGTGTTCTGTGTGAATCCCGTGATCCAATAAACACACAGATGGCGCATCTATATCAGGTGGAACTACTCGCTGTGAAAGGCTAAGAACAAAATCTCGTTGATCTCGAGGACTTAGACGAAGGAATTCTGTCGGAATTTCCTTTGCTTTTCTAAATTCAGCAAAACGGTCAAGTAAGGGTACAAAAACTTGTGTCCAATCCAAAGCCGTTCCATAAGCTAAAAACACAAGACGTTCAGGAAATCTGATTGTATGTTGGCTTAGACGAAGATTTGAATCTGCTATGTTTGCTACGAATGAAGCAAATACTTCGTCTGGATTTTCTGTTCGTGCAATACGTATCCATACTTCCCACCATATACGTTCAGTATCTGAGCTTGGAAACAGGTTTTCTTCATCTGTCCAGAAAGAACGCAAAACAGGAAAGCGAATAACATTGATAGGCGCAAGAAGGTCATTATTTCTTGCTTTATTCTCATACTGTTCGATTTTCTTAATAAAGTTTTTTAGCTTTCCTTCCGGAACATAAATTGTTGCATGTAATCGATTGTCAATTCTTTTAACAGACAATAATTCTATAGGTGGTTTTAGTCTAAAATCTTGAAGGCTTTCAATCTTAAGTTTGTAATCTTGTTCTCCGATTATTTCTAAACATAAATCATGAATTGTATGTCCAGTTCTTTCCGCTATAGTATTTGCATTGCTTTCTGCTTGGCTGAGATCCCTTCGCAGTCTTCTTGCATGTCTTTGTCTATCTCTTAGAGGAGTTAAAAACTCTCCACCGCCACCCGGAGGTTTTGTGTAATTACGTTCCTCACCTGGGGAATCAATGATGATGTGTTTGTGTTGAGGCATTTGTTTTCTCTCCCTCGCCTTGAATTCTTGCAAGAAACTATTTTTGTCGATTACGATGAAAAAGTGCCTGTTTAAGCTCACTCGTTCGGATTTGTTTCCTTTCATGTAAAACTGCACTTTTAGCTGCATCCTCACAGGCCATTACAATATCGGCATGTGTCATATGTTCAGCAGCCTTAAGAATATTTTTCCAGTTAAGTCGTGTTATTGAAAAGTTGCTAAGGCGGTTTTCAATCAGTTGCCGAATCATTGGGGAATTTGGTAGATTATATCTTAATGTATCATCAAAACGCCGAAATAGAGCGTTGTCAAGAAAGTCTTCGAGGTTACTGGCAGCAATAATAATACTGTCAGACTCATCCTGTTCGAGAAACACAAGAAATGAGTTGAGAACCCGCCGAATTTCTCCTACATCCTGCCCGGTGTGTCTATGTGCTCCAATTGCATCAAATTCATCGAAAAGGTAAACACCACGCGTCTGTTTCATTGATTCAAAAATAACACGGAGTTTTGCCGCCGTTTCTCCCATAAATTTTGTGATTAAAATATGAAATTGTACTGTTAGAAGAGGGAGATGAAGCTCGCCAGCTAATGTAGCTGCACTCATTGATTTACCACATCCCGATGGCCCAACAAGTAACAGTTTACGGCGTGGAGCTAAGCCATGAGAATACAATCTATCTGCTTGCCTATATTCAAGAATGACGCGTTTTAGACGTTGTTCAAGCTCTGCATCCAAAACCATATCAGAAAGCTTGGTTTTTGGAAAAGAAGCAGTAAAAAGGCCGCTTAAATCACCAGTTGGTTGAGCGATTGGTATTGACTTCGATAATGCAGGTTGAGCTTTTTGTTTCCGACGAGCCTCTTCAATGAGTTTACGGAGTTCTTCAGCTAACTTAGTTTTTCCTGCTCTTGCAGCATGGGCTGCGATCTGGGATGCAACAGACAGAAATCTATCGGCATTATGTTCTGTGTAACTTTCAATCAGAGCCTTTAATTGCTGAGCTGTTGCCATATATAAATACCTTTTATTACTAATATTATCGTCATTATTTTCTTATTCGACAAAGAATTAATTTTATTCTTTATTTAAGAGAATTAGAGGTGCCTGATCACTTTTTCAACCCATATCTGAAATCTTTGACCTCTGCTGCCATACAAAACATAAAACCACTAAATAGTCAAGCCAAATAATCATCTACAACATATACACATTCCAATTCAAACTCCGGGACTCCTTCTGACTTTCAAACATAGGATTTTCTAAACATATGCAGCTAATAGTGTTCGAGTTAAGATTTCATATTAAGACAAAAGAGCACAAACCTTTTGCCTTTAGCTGACCATTCACGATTCACTAACGACCGCTCACTACATACAGCGTTTCTCAGGGGAGAAATGTTGATAATAAAATTGAGAAAAACGAAAGAAAATGAATAAACTTGTGAATTGGCTTAAAAACCGGCAAAATTGGCGTCATTTTGAGGATTTTTGTTGCTAAAATAGCTCCCTCGGCAGTGTTCGGGACGACATATGTCGATTTTATAACAAAGTGGCCTGATTGGAAGGAGTTTAAAAGTCGCGTGCTATTAGGCGGGTTCTTCGGCGGTATTTTCGAGGACTCCTAATTCTATCAGGGCGTTGAAAGCGGCTTTTTGCTCGGCTTCCTTTTTGTTCGAATCCCAGGCGCTCGGAAAATGACGGTCCTCAATAGTCACCTCCAGCTCGAAACATTTGTTGTGGTCGGAGTTTCTACTGATTGATTCGGTAGAGGCCTCTTTTTTATTGATCCTGCCCAACACTTCAAATATCCGATAATAATATATCTTTTTTACATTAATCACGTCCCCACACATATATAATCCTTGACAGGGAGCTGCAAGATTTGGTATAAGGAAGATTAGTGAAGCTCGTGCTCGTATTGGTGCATATGTGTGGTTTCCGCTCAACCGGCAGGTAATTTCACTGAAAAAATATCGAGCAAGCAACAGAATTACAGCGAAAAACCTGCTGAAACAGAGGTTTAAACAAGAACCCACGAAACCACGCGTAGATTTTGCGCTTCGCTCTTGTTATTATTTGAATTTCATTCAACAGCTCATGCCGGGCTTTGGAAGAAAGGAGGTGGTGCCAAATCGGCAATGATTGTCCCGTAAAGGCAAAAAATTTAGTAAAGATGTACGTTTTATCAGTCGTTTACTGATAAATAAGAGGTGTTTTGGTGCGTGGCCAAAGCATGGTCATCTTATCTCTCTTTGAAGGAGTATGATAATGTGTAGAAAATTGATTTTGTTGTCTTGTTTTGTTTTGGTGCTGGGCCTGGCAACAACTGTTGCCGAAGCCGCCGATCCGGATCTTTTAGCCTGGTGGGCGTGTGATGAAGGGTCAGGCAACGTTGTAGGTGATATTTCCGGCAACGGGCACGACGGGACCTTCGTAAATGGTGATCCGGCCTGGGTTGCGGGTAAACACGGCAGCGCCGTGCAACTCAACCAGCCCACATTGGTTGAAGTGCCCCCTCTGAATGTTGAGCTTACGCAAGCCACGATGGCGGGGTGGATCAAGCCGGACGGTTCTCAGCCTGAATGGGCCTCGTTCATTATGCACCGCGGTCCCGGCCCTGCAACCGGCTTCAATATACTCGGTTATCAGTTGGCCTATCACTGGAATGATACTGAATCGTCGTGGAGCTACCGTGGAGGCGACATGATCGCGGAGAATGACTGGACCTTTGCCGCCGTGACGGTCGAACCCGATAAGGCAACGTTCTATGTCAATGGTGTGGCAGGGTCTGTCAATACGGTTAGTCATGCCCCTATCACATTGGATGGCAACATCTACCTTGGTGGTGATGGTTCTGGAGATTTTGGGGGACGCGAGATGAATGGTGCCCTGGATGATGTTTCGTTTTCCAGCCGAGCACTGACGGCGGAGGAAATCCTGGTTATCATGGAAGGTATGGGGAACTATCCGTACGCCTCCACTCCCGTTCCGGCCAATGGGGCCGTGCATGCGGATACCTGGGTGTCTCTCTCCTGGGATGCGGGAGATTTCGCGGTCTCACATGACGTTTATATGGGGGAGAATTTCGACGATGTCGACAATGGCACAGGCGATACGTTCCGAGGCAACCAGGATGATTTGTTTTATGTTGCCGGCTTTCCCGGATATGCGTATGCGGACGGTCTTGTTAATGGAACGACATACTACTGGCGGATTGATGAGGTCAACGAGTCAGAGCCGAATAGTCCGTGGAAGGGGGACGTCTGGAGCTTCTTGATTCCGCCCAAGACGGCCTATAACCCTAATCCGGCTGAAGGTGCGGAATTTGTCGACCTGGGTGTACAGCTTACATGGACGGCAGGTTTCGGTGCAAAATTGCACTATATAGTATTCGGCGAAGATTTCGACGAAGTGAGCAATGCTGCCATGGGTACTCCTAACGGTAATGCGACTTTCAATCCCGGCGCGCTTAATCTTGCCAAGACTTATTACTGGCGTGTCGATGAGTTCGACGGCTTCGCTACGCATAAAGGCGAAGTCTGGAGCTTCACTACTCTGGGTGCGGTCAGCGGCCCGGATCCGGCCGACGGTGCTGTGGACGTAAAGCCGTCCGTGGTTCTTAAGTGGGCTGCGGGAGCCGTCGCCGATTCGCACGAGGTGTACTTCGGCTCGGACGCGGATGCCGTAAAGAACGCCACATCAGCCTCACCCGAGTACAAGGGGGCAAAAGCCCTTGGCGAAGAGAGCTACGACCCCGGCAAGCTTACAATTAATACGGCATACTACTGGCGCATCGATGAAGTCAACGCCGTCAATCCCGATAGTCCATGGCCGGGCAACGTCTGGAGCTTTACGACCGGTGACTTCTTAGTCATAGACGACTTCGAGGACTACGATGCCGGCGACAACCAGATTTGGTACGCATGGCATGATGGGCTCGGCTACGGCGCTTTTGGTACTCCCGATTTCTTCGCCGGCAACGGCACAGGAGCTGCAGTAGGCGATGAAACAACTGCTTCTTATACCGAGGAGACTATCGTCAACGGCGGCAGCCAGTCAATGCCGATTTCTTACGACAATAATAAGCAGGGCTCCTCGAAGTATTCACAGGTGGAGTATACCTTGACGGATCAACGTGACTGGACCGAGTCAGGCGTTGCGAATTTGTCGCTGTGGTTCAGAGGCAACCCGGCTTCCGTCGGCAGCTTCACAGAAGGCCCGGTCGGCACCTATACGATAACCGCCTCCGGCGCGGATATCTGGGACGTCGGGCCCGCAGCAGGTGAATATCACGATGAGTTCCACTTCGCTTATAAGACGCTCTCCGGTCCCGGCTCGATAGTCGCCAGAGTCGAAAGCGTTGAAAACACACACGCCTGGGCCAAGGGCGGCGTGATGATTCGCAGTACGCTCGACGCAGACTCCGTGCACGCGATGATGGCCATGTCAGCAACTTCCGGCGTGTCCTTCCAGCGACGTCCGGAAACAGGCGGTGCCAGTGCGGCCGATACGACCGCCGAGATAACCGCACCGTACTGGGTGAAGATAGAGCGTACCCTGGCCGGCAACTTTATAGCGTA
>CAZSOR010000084.1:0-16369 GCA_964608395.1 uncultured Pirellulales bacterium | reverse complement strand
TTGGATTGTATATTTCGATCCAGTCGGAAGGATCGCCGTCTTCGTCCAGCAATTCGCCGTTTCTCAGCGGCGGTTCACTGTCGTTGCGTGCCACAAATTCGTTGATAACCAATAGCTCGGCGTTCGCAGAGCCTAACATGCATGTAGTTGCTATCAAGGTAAGTAGTGAAATTTTCAAATATCTGAGCATTCTCTGCCGGTCCTTTTCTTGTTATGGTCTGTTTATCGTCTTCTTTGATATATCCGGAGTCTACTGTATACTTCCGGGCGCAGGTGAGTCGGCCTGCCAGTTTTCGGGATTGTTGCCGTAGTCGGTTATGACCTTCCGTGTTAAAACCATGCCTTCGCCGTCGGCTTCGACGGGCCAGAGGTCTATCGAGCCCGGACAATTCTCCGGATGGGAACCGTCACTGTAATTGACCCTGTCAACGCGGATGTATTGGCGTACGCCTTCTTTGTCTACGTCGCCGGGCATGCTCAGCTCCAGGCTTTCGCCGGCGTTGCTCAGATTGCCGGCATAAGGACCGAAAATTATCTCAGCGGGCACATGCGGATATCGCCAGGAAAATGCCGCCGGCTTTTTGACTATCAATAGATATCCGCCGGCGCCGATTGTCACCGGCGTATCGGACGGAAAAGTAAACTCGACGCCGTCGGTGAACTTCCAGGGCTCGCTTGACACAGAGTTGTATAGCGTCACCGGCTCGGCACCGATGTTGTGTAGTTCGATGTATTCGTATTCGTCGTTAGTATAAGAACCGCCATCCGGCCAGTCGGGATGATACATTATCTCGCTGATAACAATAGGGCCGACCTTCGGATACGAATTGGCCGAGCCGGGCGTGTTTTCTTCCATTGCTATGAAGTTAAAGTTGCCCGTGCTGGATTTATAGTATCGCCCGAAAGAAACGCCGGTTTCCGAAGCGCCGAAATCCTCCACGTTGCGATAGCCTGTCAACACGTCATTTTGTGCGGAGCTCAGGTATAATCTTTCGCCGTTCTCGCTCAGAGCGAACGGCTCATAAGCACCCGGATCGTTCGCGTTGCCGAAGTTCATGTCTTCGTATAAAACAAGGTATCCGTTCGGGCCGATAGTGGTTCCGTTGGCAATTTTGTATTTGAAAAGGTTATCGTTGCTGTCACTGAGGAACCAGCCGCCAATGTCAATCGCGGTCACTGTCGTGTTGTGCAATTCGATCCAGTCCGAAGCCTCAGCGTGTGAATGGGCTAAGACCTCGTTAATAACTATAGCACCGGGATTGGGTATTATGCCGCGGTCATCGGAGCCCGGCGAGCCACCTGCATAAGCGCTCGGACGCCAGGAATCCTTTTCGCCCCAACTGCTCGGATCGGGATTCATCGAATCAATGATCGTCAGCGAAAAATCTTCGCCATCAGTAATCGAACGCCAGCCATCTTCGTAGCGGAAGTTCAGAATCGTCCTGCCGATAGCATCGGCCAGCTCGATTCTCTCGCCGGCATTGTTTAGCTTGCCGGAATATTGGCCCGCGATATTGATATTTGTGTCGTATCGTGCTTCGAAGACATTGCGGTCCTGAACGACGACTGCATGTTCGCCTGCTGCAAGCTCGATGTTCGGGAAGGAGAAATCAATGCCGTTCGTGAAGCTGACCAGATTCAGGTTTATTGTTTCAGCGCCGATATTCTTTAGCTCAATGAATTCTTCGTTCGGGTCCTGTGGATGGTACATTATCTCGGTGATGCGCAAATTCTCCGCTACCGGACCGATGGCAAAGACCGCTTCGTTCAATGCGCTCCACTCTTCGCCGCTCAATACCCTTGCCTTGACTTGGCTGCTGTAGGGCAGCGTAATCGGGTCGGTATATTCCCGGACACGATCCAGATCTTTGTCGCCGGAATCGCCTCCGATTGCGAGAAGCTCGGCCGAGATAAGAAAATCGGAGCTTGTGGCGGAACTGTTCATGGCCTGGATGGATAGGAAATTGTCGCCCTGCTGTAAAGCAGTAAGAAAAGTAGAAATATCGATGCTCTCGAAGTCTACTGCTAAAGAGTCGGGGTGGCTGGCACTGGCCCTGGAGTTCCATGCCGGCGTGCCATTGAAGTTTTGCCTTGCCACTTCTACGCCGTTAAGGTAGGCGACAAAGCCGTCATCGTACCTGACATTAAGCGTCAAAGAAGTGTAGTTGGCATCGATTGTGAATGGGATGCGGACATAACATGTAGCGTTGGTGGCATACATCTGCTCTCTGAGGTCAATGCTGATAAAGTCCTCGAAACCAATGGTCCTTTCAAACCCGACGCCGCCGGGTGAGCCGGTGCTGGATAACCATGCTGAATCATCGAAAACTCCGCCGCCTTTCCAGTTTTCGCTGATGTCGCCGATAGGGACGAGCGCTCGCTTGTCCGCGTTCTCAGGCACCAGGGCAGTTGCCTGCTGTGGTGTGGCTGAGGAGCGAGGGTCGGAGCCGTCCAGCGTGTAATAGATCGTACCGGTCGGCGAATCCATAGTCAGGTTGAATCCACTGGAAACTTGACCACCGTCCCGGTTGAAGACGGGCGGAGCAATGAACTGGTTGTCTATCCATTCCAGCCGAGTTGCCAGCCACTGCTTCATCCAGTTAATTTCCTCCTGATGGGTGTCGGCAATAAACCAGTTGGGCCAGAGGTAGCGACCGAGGATATTCCAGCGATCAAAATTTCGAGCCTGCGCCTCGTCCAGCAAGGCATCGTACATATCAATGTCACCGAGAAGTTTTTCGGTGGAATACACATCTTTGCGAAGTGCATACCACCGGTCCCAGTAATGTAATTCAAACTCCGGGTCCTCGAAGAGTCGCCGGTACCATTCGTATGATGGGTAGCCTTCACGACCGGGCGTCCACAAGCCACCGACCTCGTGGTACCAGCCCTCTGGCCGCCATCCCTCGTAGTAGTTTGCATTGCCCAGAGAAAGATTGTAGTCCCAGACCGGGCCCATATTGAGTTTGCCCCCGCGGTCCTTGTATAAATATGTGCTAAGGCGAATTCCATCGATGTTTTTGGTCAGTTCGACTATGATGTGGTGGTCGATGAACGAGTCAATATCGATATACCTGGCATAACCGTCGACCGGATCAGTGAAGTCAGAGCCTGACAGAGCCGACTCAAAATTCCTGATGTAGTTTTGAATCCAGGCCATCTGCTGGGGCGTGATCTCCGTTGAGTCCGGTTCAACGTAGATTAAACGGATACCAATGTTCGTGCGAAAGTACTGCTCGCCTGAGTCGATCTTATCGTTCTTGATAATATACCCGCCTGTAATGGCCGGCTCAGTGTTATCAGCCGGGTCAAGTTTTGTGATATCGACGCGATTTCTATTCCGTTTGATATTTTCCATAAGCGCGTATACGCCCACGTAGTCGCTCATCGATACTTCCCCTCCGTTCGTATTTAGAAACATCTCGATGAACCGTGTGCGAACAGCGTATCGACCGATATCATTGCTCCACTGGTACGAAAGGACATTGCGCATAAGCGACTTGTCCGAGTAGGGTCCTTGCAGGATCCAATCTGATTCGGCGGGAAAACCAAGAATAGAAACATCTTTATCGTCATCGTATTCGTCCCAGGTTTCCAGGCGATACTGCTTTTTAGGCCAACTTGCTGAGGATTTGCCGCGAACGTTGATACCTGCTCTACCGATGAACTCGGGTGCATCTGTAATCCTTGCCCGGCCCCCCGTAGAGGTGTCGATGAAGCCGGCAAAGTTAAGGGTCTGTTGGTTTTGGCCGATGCGTTCGTTAAAAGTATCGACGATAGCGATAGGCAGATTGGAGCTAAAATTACGGACGTCCGGTCCGAGGAAAATGTAAGCTTGTGTCACAATCTTTGAGGGCTTGAAGTCCGTTTTGGTTGCGATTGCCTTCAGAGTTGTTGTCTCGCTGATTGGAATAGGAGATATGTACGGAATGTCCGGTTCTGTGCCGTCTATACTGTAATAAATAGAGGTTCCCTCAGTTTCACAGGCGATCGTAAGCGAAATTGCTCTATCATAAAAACCAGGATCGTGACTGAACTCTACGTCGGTAACAAAACCCTGGTACACACCTACATTTTCCGCTCCCGGACTGGGGAAAGCGAAAAGCTGCCAATTGTCACTGGCATCCGGGTAGCGACCGTAGGAAACGTCACTGGTCTGCTCGCTAAAGATGATACTATCAATCAAAGTAGCACCATCGCTGTCGAACAGCCCAATCTCCTCACCGTTGGCATCGAGTTTATAGTTCGTGTGCAGGCCGGCATCGGTTGTGTCGTTGTCGGCCCATATTAACAGATAACCACCTGCTTGTATGGTCGTTGCAGCAGTATTGTTAGCTGGTATCCGCCACCTGGTGGGGACGGACAGATTGTCCGTCAGGTACATGCCGCCGATATTGATAGCATCGGGACCGAAATTGTGGATTTCGATCCAGTCATCGCATTGGCCCTGCGGGTCCTGGATACAATCGCTGTTGGAAGCCATGAACTCATTGATTGCCAGCGGTATTCCTTCCAGGTTCGATTGATCAGCCAGGAGGGCGAAATCGTATAGATTTACTTCTTCGTCAGTATTAAGGTTGGCGATGCTTTCCGGCGGGGCCAGCCACTGCACGTCGAAAACCTGCACATCCGGCAAATCGACCAGGCAGTTCCGGACCAAGTCGCTTTCCGGGTACTTTGAATACAAAGAACCAACCAAGAATACCGTTAAAACGAGACAGAGTGATGAAGATTTTATACATCTAAGCATCTTTTTTCCCTTCCTCATAAATGGCTTGTGCTGCTAACAGTGATTTAATCCCTGTAACTTCCGATCTTCGCTTATCTTAACATACAGAGAATGGTTAAGTCAATGTTAATTTATTTTACTACAGCGGATCCGGTTTAATTGATACTGCTCAGGGATATTGCTGATGGGAATACTTGTTGGATTTGAAATTTATTGGTGTAGTTTTTAACCTGGCGTGGCAATGGTATTTTCAGTTGCCTGCCAGAACTTTTTCCGACGAATCCAGAGTTTCCTGCATTTCCTCGCTAAGAATCTTTTCCAACGAGGTTAGATTTGAAAATAGTTCTTCGGTGGCTTCCGGATTCTTTTCGTTCTGCAGCTTTTTGATCGTCTCCAGCAATTCCTTCTTGGTGGCCTCCCTGTGATTTTTCGATGAGAGCATCGACATGTCCCGTATTTCCTTGTATTTGGACATGGCATCGTCAGGAATCGGCTCGCTCATCGCGATCCGCAGCTTGTTATCGGCTGTGGTCACCGGAATCTCGTTGTGCTGATTCGCACATTCTGATATCACCATATGAGCGGCGATCGGATCAACCAAATCGGCCGAAAGGTCAATGAATTCTATCTCATTCCCGGCCGCAATCACCCTGGTGATCTGATCTTCGTCGAGAAAATTTTCTTCCCGAAGAATACTCATTTCAGAGGCTGTCCGCTCTTCGTGTGCTTGTCAAGACCGGCCTGGAGAACCTTTTGGTTGCCAATCTACCGGTTAATCGCTGTAATTATAGGGCCCTGATGTTCCATAGCAACAATATCGACATCGCCTTGTGATGACTTAAAGACAAATTATCGACTGAAACATTTTGCAGCACCCGGCGGCAGCCTCAGAACCGGCAGCGATCTTTGCCGAAACTCTTTGATTGCCTTGAGTGTCACAGAAATTCCAGAAGTGACCGATGATTAATGCCGATACTTTTTTCTGATGAGTATTAATGGATGTTTGGGGTTGGAGAACCTGAAACGATTGACAAATCATGTAAAGGACTGGAATATGGAAGAAATTATCGAGCGCCCCGTATCAATTGTAGCTGTCACTCGCGAGACCACGGTCAAGTCGGCCGTGGACATTATGTCCGGAAACCGCATTGGCTGTCTGATCGTTAATGATCGTAATGGGAAATTTGCAGGTATTGTGACAGAGCGTGATATCGTCAGTCGAGCGGTTGCCTCTTCGATGGACCTTGAAAAAACCAAGATCATGGAGATTATGACTCCGCAGGTTGTTTCTTGCTCTGTTGGGACTCCCGCCGGTCGGGCGCGAGAGATTATGACCGCAAATCACATTCGCCATCTTCCCGTTATTAACAACGGCGTGGTTGTCGGAATCCTCTCGGCTCGTGATTTGATGGGACAACAACTTCTTGAAGACAGGGCGGCGGCTGAAGATGTTGCGATGCTTGCCAATTGCCTTAAGAGCATAGAGCTAAGTGAAGCAGCCAATACGGTCACCGAAGAAGTGCCCAGGCTTTTTCAGGCCACCCGGTGTCTGCTGTGTCTTTGGGGTGCCTCATCCGGTTCTCACGAGGATAGTGACAAGCCCCCGATTGTGGTAAGCGATACCGATTGTTTATGCAGCAAAGAATACCTCAAACCTCCGGTCGAAGGCGATGAATTATTGGGTGAAAGCGGATTTTATCATGACAGTGTTCCGGATGAGTGTCGGATGGCCGGTGCGCAAGGACCCCGCATGGTGATTCCGCTGTCGATCCTGGGTCTTAAAGAAAACGCAAAAGAACAGTTGTCCGGCTATTTGTGCATGTGCGGACTGGCTCATGGCAGCATAGTCAACAGGGAGCTGACTTCTTATAAGGCAAGACTCACGCGGGAAATTCTGACATCTCATCTGACCAACGCGAGTCTCTATCATCAGGCGAGGCTAACGTCTCAGACCGACGCGCTCACGGGCGTCGGCTCAAGGAGACTTCTCGAGGACAAACTCGAAGCGGAATGTGCCCGTGCCATAAGGTACAAGCGTCCATTCTCGGTAGCCATCGTCGACCTCGATAATTTTAAAACTATTAATGATGTATTTGGCCATGCCACAGGTGACGATGCCCTCAAAAAATTTGCCGAATGCATGAAAAACCAGAAGAGGATCCCGGATATACTCGCCCGCTATGGAGGTGACGAGTTTGTCGTCCTGATGCCTGAAACCGAAGCGAGCGATGCTCTGACATTCATGGAGAGGATTCGAGCGAAAGTCCAGCAAATAGAGGTTCAGGAAAACGTCTCGATGACGATCAGTTGCGGGGTTGCCCAAAGTTTGCCCGATTTTAGCGACTCTTCCAGCAACGTGATTCGCAGGGCGGACCTGGCTCTGTACGAAGCCAAGAGCGCCGGCCGGAATTGTGCCATGCTCTGGAATGAAAAAATGTCAAAGGTTCTCAAAGCCGGCGACATTGAGTTTGAAAAGATTAAGAAGCTTAAAAGACGTGTCGCAGGCCTGTCGGAGCAGGCGGAGAAGATGTTTATGCAGAGCATCTGGGGATTGGTCCAGGCTCTTGAGGCTAAAGATCCTTATGCGAAAAAACATTCCGAAAGCGTGATGCATTATGCCGTCGCTATTGCCGGGATGATGAAAATTTCCCCCAAACAGTTAGATATTCTTAGCCGTGCTGCTATGATTCACGATATCGGAAATATCGGGATTCCTGATGCAATTCTATCAAAACCGGGAAGGTTAACGCCCCGTGAGCGCAAGATCATTGAGCAGCATCCGCTTATTGCTGTACGCATACTTGACAAAATGAGCTTTCTTGAACAAGAGGTCACAATTGTTCGAGCCCATCATGAGAAATGGAACGGCCAGGGATATCCGGATGGTCTTTTGAATACTTCTATACCAATTGGTGCTCGCATTTTAGCTGTAGCTGATACGTTTGATGCACTTATTTCAGATCGACCGTATCATAATTCGCGGTCTGTTGCCGAAGCGATCGGGATATTAACCGATTCATCCGGATACGATTTCGATCCCGAAGCTGTTAAAGCGTTGACCTTGTGGGTCCGGAAGGTTCAAAACCAGCTCGGCGATGTGGATCAACTTACGCCAAAAGATTTGCTGGATTCACAAAAGCACCTCGACGGTAGATCTATGGCTGAGCTTGTTGCTGATACTTGCGCAGTTGACGCTTGATATTTTCGATACGGACATTAAAAGGCGGGTGCGAGGAAAAATAACTGCCGAGATCAAATTGGCCCGGAGGCGAGTTCAGTTCTGCTAAGCGTGAGAATAATTGTATGCAGGCGGCTGGTTCATAACCTGCCGCGGCAACCAGACGCACTCCGAGCCGGTCCGCTTCTGATTCCAGATCCTTTGAATAAGCGCTCTCGATGAATTGCACACCGACCTTGCGCAGCCAGCCTGAAAGAACTCCGCGAATCGGTGCCGCCCGGGATGCTACGGCAATTGCCGAATTACTGACGATACGGTTCATTGCGTGTCCCCGGATAGTGTGAGCCATCTCATGTCCCAGGATGCATGCAATCTCGTTCTGATCGTACCGGCACAGTTCAATCAGCGATTGGGTCACAAAGATGAAACCTCCCGGCAGGGCAAAGGCATTGGGCTCGGGGCCTTTGACAGTTTCAAAACTGAATCTTCGAGATTTGTTGGCGACGCGGGCGGCAAGACGATTGCCTATTTCATTTAACATCTGGTCGGTTTGTGGTTCCTGCTCCCGCCCCAATTGCTGCCTGATTTCACGTGCCAGGTCCAGGCCGACTTCATGTTCGACTTTGATAGCGTCGGCCTCGCTGCCGGTTACCGATTGCCACATCCACCTGGCCTTGCGAACTTTCGGCCCGACCTTTCGTCCCAGATTGTAGAATAGACCGCTCAATTTGCGTTGTCTCCATAACAAGCCCTACGACAAGATTGGCCGGAGCCTTGATATTCAAATCCGAAGCCTAAGGTACAAAAGGTCATGAAAGCAATCATAAAACTATATTCTTCTTAAGTTTACATGTGTTTTTGTGCCAAACGAGCATTGCATAACTATAGCGGACACAGTGCATGCTGTCAATGGAAACAAAAGCGCAATAACAATGGAAGTGCTGCCATTTTCTCATAGAAGAGGACACTTATCTTGACAATGTCACAATTGCTGTTAGAGTGATTGGGAGTTCTGAAGTCGCTTATAGTATCAAAAGGCGCTCGGTTTAAGTTTGAGAGGAGTTGACTAACTTATGACTCGTAAAACATACCTGTTATTGATTTGCATGATACTCTCCCGGGATTATGTCTGTTCGGGAAAGCTTGCGCAACTCGAATGGGGCAATCCAAAGGTCAATGTAAAGCAAGATGCGTCTCAGTGGATCATCCAGGGGGAACGTCTCACAGTAGTAGTTGACTCAAATACCCTTGCAATGCAAGTCAGGGACAAAGACATTTCATGGAACATAGAGGGTTCAACACAAGGAGATCTGACTATCGAACATGACGGCCGGAACATCCCTTTATGCCTAAAAAATGCCAAACAAATTAAAATAGTACCCTATGAAACAGGATTCAAGTCAGGAATAAAAATCCAATTGGATAACTATGTCCATCAGGACAAGCTGTTGGAAATTCGCTTACAGCTCAATATATGCCTTCAGGCTCCCAGCGAAGATCTCGTTTGCGAACTGGTTGCCCAGGAAGATGCTGCTGCTGTTAAACAATGTTTATGGCCGGCTCCCTTTGAACAGGCAAGTTTCGATTTCACAGTTATCCCTTTCATGCAGGGAATGTTGCTGCCAAAGAGATGGTCGCAGCGAGTCTGGCTTTATGACACAATCTCTTACGGACGTGGTCTCTATATGCCCTGGTGGGGCCATCAGAAAGGTGATTCTGCGGCAATGGTTATTCTTGAGACGCCCGCCGATGGTGGCTGCCACTTTTCACATCCTGCAGGCGGATCAACGAGGCTTGGATCTCGCTGGGTGCATTCCCTGGGAAAACTTTCATATCCAAGGCGGGCCAGATTGTGTTTCTTTCGGAAAGGCAACTATGTAACGCTTGCCAAACGGTATCGGCGTTATGTCATTGAAAATGGATCTTTCGTTTCGTTAAATGAGAAAATTGCCCGTAATCCAATTGTAAAGCGTTTGATCGGCTCTCCTGTAATTCACACTAATATTCTAATACACATCCAACCGGAGTCGAGTTATTACAACAAGAAGGACCCTGAAAAGAATCATTATTATGTTAGGTTTGACAAGAGAGCAGAACAATTACGTGCCCTGGAAAAGAAGGGAATCAACCAGGCCTATATTCATTTGGATGGCTGGGGATTTCGGGGATATGACAATCTGCATCCTGATATTCTGCCTCCGAGCCCTGAAGCCGGTGGATGGAAAGGTCTTCGTGCTCTTGCTCAGGCTTGCGAAGACCTGGGCTATGTTTTTGCCCTGCACGACCAATACCGTGATTATTATCTCGATGCAAAATCGTACGACCAGAGACATACTATAATGCAGGAAAACGGCAGCAGGTATTTTGGCAGCACTTGGTATGGCGGCAAACAATCAATTCTTTGTTCCAGTCTGGCTCTTGGGCATGTAACCAAGAATTACCGTTCTATTCTTAATAATAATGTCAAAGTCAGAGGCGCATATCTGGATGTTTTTGCCGTTGTCCCGCCGGATGAGTGTTACAATCCGGAGCACCCTGTGACACGAAAACAGTGTCTTCAATACAGGGGAGACTGTTTTGATTTTATCCGCACTCAAGTTGGAGTAGTCAGTTCCGAAGAACCTGCCGATTGGGCGATTCCCCACCTCGATTTAGTTCATCACGCTCCGTTTGCACTAAATCCAAATCCTGGTCATGGGCCGGCGATGGGTATACCCGTTCCCCTCTTCAGCCTGGTTTATCATGATGCAATCTTTATTCCCTGGTCACTTGGAAAAGGAGCATGGGGTATTCCGGAGAATGACTCAGGTTATTTACATGGTCTGGCCCATGCCGGCCTGCCGTATTTATCAATTACGCCCGCTGAATCGGAATTGCAGCGAGTTCGGACTATGTGTAATCTCAATAAAAGGCTTGCTTTAGTAGAAATGACCGACCACGAATTTCTCGATGACAAGTATCGGCGGCAGCAGACAGTTTTTGCAGATGGCACAAAAGTATTGATCGATCTTGACAAAGACACTTATACAATTGTTCCGGAGTTATAAGGAATGGAACTTTTGATTTTGTGCAATGGCAAAGGTAATAAGATTAAGAGTAAGTAAATTATAGCCAAAAGCTGCCAACACGGGATAACCCTGCTATTACCAATTTGTACTTTTTGTCGCCTTTTCCATATATGATTCTAACACACCGTAAAATGGGGGATAAGTATTTATGGACAATGGCAATAAGGAAATGAGAGTGTTGGGGCTCGAACCCAAGACCTACGGCTTAAAAGGCCGTTGCTCTACCAACTGAGCTACACTCCCAGTATTTTGAATATATATACGACTTAAAGAAGAATTCTGCAAGAAAATTAACTGTAAACTTTATTTACAAGGCTCTTGCCTCATTATTTCGATTGACTCAGATACGCTCTAATGTTAAAATAGTTAAAGAATTAGAGTGAAAATGCATGTTTCCTCATAGTCGATGACCGCGGCTTTGGGGCTGGAAGGTTAGTGATAAAACCGCTTCTCACCGGTCTATGGCAGCGGTGAAGATGGAGACAGAACATAATTCATGTCTATGAAAGTTTCGTTTCTACCATTGATTTTGGTTGTATTTTTGGTGGTTTCTGTCTTTCCGGCGGGAAATTCCGTCGCTATGGCGCTGGTAATCAACGAGCTGATGGCTGATAATACCGGCTCGGCACGTGATCAGAACAACGATTACGACGATTGGATCGAGATTTACAACTACGGCGATTCGGCAGTAAATATAGGCGGGATGTATCTGACGGATAATCAGTCGGCTACTGCGGGATGGCGTGTGCCCGATAATAATCCCTCTGTAACCACAATTGCCCCAAAAGGCTTTTTGCTAATCTGGGCGGATGGCGAGACGGACGAGGGCACGCTGCACGCTGGTTTCAAGCTTGGTTCCGACGGCGAGAATATCCGTTTTTTTGCCGCCGACGGCAACACTCTTATCGATGAGGTGACTTTTGGCCCCCAGGCCGAAAACCGCTCCTACGGCCGGATGCCCGACGGCAGCGGTAACTGGCAGACTCTCGCCGCTCCCACGCCGGGCAAGCCCAACTCATCGGCACCAATTGCCGTGCTGATAACAGAGATTATGTATCATCCCTACCATTCGGATACCGGTCCAGAGGACATCGGCGCCGAATATATCGAGCTTTTCAACCGCGGTATCGAGCCGGTCAATCTCTCGGGCTGGCGGATTAGCAATGGCGTGGATTTTGCATTCCCCAATGTGACGCTCGGCACCGGGGAGTATCTCGTTGTAGCTGCGGATGTCGATATCTTCAAAGCTTATTATCCATCGATAAGCAATGTTGTCGGCGGCTGGGTGGGCCGGCTGAGCAACAGAGGCGAAACGATTGAGATTCTTGACAATACAGGCGTGCAGATAGACAGGGTCCGCTACGCCGACGAGGGCGACTGGATGGTGCGTGAGTTGGGACCAAGGGATTATGGTCATCGCGGCTGGTTCTGGAATTCTGATCACGATGGCGGCGGTAAATCCCTGGAATTAATAAACACACGCATGCCAAACGATTATGGGCAGAACTGGACGGCGAGTGCTCAGGATAACGGCACGCTTGGTATGATCAACTCGGTTGCCGAAGAGAATGTCGCCCCCTTTATTTTGGATGTGGCACATACCCCGATTGTCCCGACAGAAAACGAAACAGTAGCCGTTACAGCTCGCATCATCGACGAGCTTCGGACAGGCATTACAGTGACGCTGCATTATCGAGTTGATGTTTCAGTATATGAGGATGAAGATATTTATCCTCACCACGAGCTTGACGATTACATCCGTATTACGATGCTTGATGACGGAGCACACGGAGATGATGCGGCTAATGATGAAATATATGGGGCAGAGATACCCGTCCATCAGGATGGCACGATAATCGAGTATTATATCGAAGCGAGCGATGCCGTCGCCTACTCAAGAACATGGCCGGCACCGAGCTTCGTGGACGGAATACCGGAGCAGGTGACCAATGCTCTTTATCAGGTGGATAACACCTTTGACGGTTATGCGTCCTGGCAGCCAGGCCGCCAGCCGATTTATTACCTGATAATGACCGAAATGGAGAAGGGCAGGCTGCTTGATATCGGCGACGGTCAGGGCGGGGAGCGTAACAGCGATGCCCAGGTTAACGCGACGTTTGTCAGCGTGGACGGGGTCGATGTGAAGATCCGTCACAATCTCGGAGTGCGGAATCGCGGGCACGGCTCGCGGGGCGATCCGCCTAACAACTATCGCCTGAAGTTCCCGCAAGACCGGCCGTGGAAGGGCGTCACGGCAATTAATTTAAACACAAAATATACATATAATCAACTGGCAGGCAATGCGCTTTTCCAACTCTCCGGACTGCCACAGCCCAACGTCACTGTCGTGCAGGTTAGGGTCAACGGGGAGAACCTGTCCGAGCCCGGGCAAAGTATGTACGGCTCGTATGCTCACGTCGAGGTCATCGATAGCGACTTTGCCAGCAACCATTTCCCTGACAATGCCGCTGGCAACGCCTATAAATGTATGCGGGACGACGGCCCGGCCGACCTGCGCTACCGGGGATCGAATCCCGATGATTACCGAAACAGCTACTTCAAGAGGACCAACGAGGCACAGGACGACTGGTCGGGTCTGATAGATCTTTGCTATGTTATGTCCGAGACGCCGGATGACATTTATGTTGAAGAGGTCAAACGTGTTGTTGACGTGGAAAAGTGGCTGCGTTTCTTCGCGATCAATGCTCTGCTGGACAACAGCGAAACGACCCTCGCCAACGGTTACGGCGATGATTACTACCTATATCAAGGTGTTGAAGATCCGCGGTTTGTGCTAATTCAGCACGATCTGGACACTATTTTCGGCCGGAGCGGCAGTGCCACCAGCAGCATTTTCCGCTCTTCGCCGCTCCAGACCATAGACCGTTTCCTCAAGCATCCTGAGTTTATCGGGCGCTATTATTTCCACCTGAGGGACCTGATCGAGACAACTCTCTCCGAAGAGCAGCTCAGGCCGTTTCTGGATGATCTGCTGGGAGATTTTGTTCCGTCCGGCTTAATCCAGAATATGATGGATTTTGTCGCTGAACGCAATAGGTATGTCCTTTCGCTGATCCCGTCTGAGTTGACGATTCAGACCGATCTGCCGCAGTTCGACGGATACTACCAGAGCAGAACGAACGCCTTCATCCTTTACGGGACCGCCGACGCAGTCAAAACCCGCTCTGTGCTGGTTAACGGTCAGATAGCCGAGTGGTTGCCGGTTGATGGAATGTGGAACTTCGGGAATCCGGGCGGTATTACAGAAACACTGATAAGTAGTGGTTCGATTTGGAAATATCTCGACGATGGTTCAGATCAGGGTACCGCTCAAGACGGAACGCAGTGGTTTGCCGATCCGGATTATGATGATACACTCTGGCTTGAGGGGCCGGCTGAACTGGGCTATGGCGATGATACTCAAGGACGGCCCGAAGCGACCGTTGTCAATAGCGGTCCCAGCAGGAACCACTTTGTCACGACCTACTTCAGGCGTTCGTTTGATGTCTTTGATGCGTCGTTGTATTCGACGCTGCGTCTGAGATTGATGCGTGACGATGGCGCCGTGGTGTACTTGAACGGGGTGGAAGCGGCGCGCAGTAATATGCCTGATGAAGCGATCGATTTTCTTACTCTTGCCAGCGGCAATCTTAGTGGGGTCGATGAATACATTTTCATCGAATTTGAAGTAGATCCGAATCTGCTCTTTACAGGTACTAACATCATAGCGGTCGAGATTCACCAGGCTTTAACCACGAGCGCCGACATCAGCTTCGATCTTGAACTCAACGGAATCATACCCTCCGGCGGCTCAGGCGCGCTATGGCCAGGGATCAATCGCATCAGGATTGAAACATTCGATGGTCCCAACGGCATGGGAAATTTGCTGGAAAGTGAATATATAGACGTCTGGTACGATGACGGCAACGTTTCGTATATCTCCGGCACGCTCACCGGCGATACGACTCTGGATGCTGTTTCCGGGCCGTGGCATGTGACTAACGACCTGATAGTGCCGGCCGGCAGTACGCTGACTATTGAAGCGGCAGCGACGCTGTTCTTCGATGCCGGCACAGGTATTGTCTTTCAGCAAGGCGGCCGGCTCATAGCCGAGGGTACCGAGTACGAGCGTATTCGGCTCACGATTGTGCCCGGCAGCGATTCACACTGGGAAGGCATAGAATTCAGAGATTCGCTGGAAGATAACCGTCTCAGCTATATCGATATGGAATATGGAGACGGCCAGGGCGAGTCAATTCGAATCGACCATTCGCAGGTACTGATAGACGACGTGACATGGGCTGGCACCGAAGAGACGATTCTTGAATTAGACCACCCGTCGCTAATCGTTCGCAATTCCGTCTTCCCCGGCATCAATGATGGTGAGACCGTTCATGGCGAACACATCGAAGGTGATGAGTACTTGATACTCGAGGGAAATATCTTTGGCGTCAACACCAGCGACAACGATGTAATGGATTTCCTCGGCGCCGAGTGGCCCGGGCCAATAGTCCAGGTACTGAACAATATTTTCCTTGGGGGTGGTGACGATGGATTGGACTTCGACGGAACCGACGCTTACATTGAGGGCAACTTATTTACGAACTTCCATTTAAATACGTCACGTACCACAACCTGCAACGCTATTGCCACTGGTGAACCACAAAGCGGCGACTCGAATCGCAGCGAAATTACCGTCGTGCGGAATGTCTTCTTCGATGTGGATCACGCCGTGCTGTTGAAGGAAGACTGCTTTATGCACGCCGAGAACAACGTCTTTGTCGGCACCACAGAGGCGGCAATCCAGCTAAATGAAGTTGGTGGAAGCAGCGTTGGTGGCCCGGGTAAGGGTGCATACCTGGACGGCAATATCTTTTGGAATAACAACAAGCTGTTCAAGCACCTCGAACAGGCAACCGAGGGGGTCGTAATAAACCGCTCGATTGTACCGGAAGAATTCATCGGCTTTGGCCAGGATAACATCGATGCCGATCCGCTTTTTGTCGATGCGGGGATGGACTTTCGCCTGAAAGCCGGTTCGCCCGCTATCGGCACAGGGCCGTGCGGCCTGGATATGGGAGCCTACGTGCCGGCCGGGGCCGCGATTTGCGGCGAGCCCGATGAAATCACATATCGCAGGGATGCCACGCTTATCGTCGGCGGGCCCGGTATTACGCATTACAAATACAGTCTCAACAGCGAGCCCTGGAGCGAAGAGCTGCCGGTGGATGTGCCCATTATTCTGAATAACCTTTCCAACGGCCAGGCCTATACCGTTTACGCCATCGGCAAGAATACGGCCGGCGTCTGGCAAAGCGAAGATAAGCCGACCGCTTCGAGCACGTGGACCATCGACACATCTTATTCGAAGCTGGTAATCAACGAAGTGCTGGC
>CAZSOR010000083.1:0-16395 GCA_964608395.1 uncultured Pirellulales bacterium | reverse complement strand
AGACTTACACCAATGCTGCCTAATAGAATAGCACCCGGAGCCGGGATGGGCTCGAAGTCGATTCGACCAACAGCAATCAAGCCAGTTCCATCATGAAAAGAAATCTTTTTTGTGATTCCTGAGACACTCCATATGCCATAGCCGGTAGTAGAAACCCCAGCGGTTGGATTGCCGTAAATGTCGTAGGCAGTTCCTTCCAGGGTGACACCTTCGAGAGTTCCATAATAAGCCTCAAAATAAGATACAGGCTGAGTGAAGACTACTGTCATCACGTTGTCAGGTCCGTTTGTTGTTGTGATACCTCGGTCGTCGGCACCTGCGCTAGTTAATCGACTATCAATTACATAGTAAGTCGTATCCTCAAAACTAAGACCATATGCGTCAAAGTGCGTAGTTCCGTCAAGCAGCGTAAGATTGGGAAGATCGACCTCGCTGAATTCGACGGTTATTCCTGCATTAGATGCAGGCGCGCCAAGAGTAATTATCAAAGCCACTATGACACAAATTGTACTGAATCTCGTCATAGCACTCCTCCTCTGTATATAGTTACTCGAACATTTTCCAACATAAAGGGCCTTGCGCATTGACCCTCTGTGTTGCACGTTCATGTAAGGTTATCAATAGGCAAAGTTGGGTAGACTACAAGCGCTGTTACAATCTTGGTGATAAGCAACCGGCAAACCCGGCTCAGTTAGCCGATTTCTCCGTCGCCTGACACCTCTCGTCCGTTCTCTTGCCGCATTACCTTACTCCAGCTTTGTTCCAAACCTGATAACGCATCAGGCTTTTGCCCAGGAACCGTGGACACGCAATACGACACAAAACTACTAAACCAGCATGTTTAATAGTCATGCTTGCCTATTTTTACCATACACCCTATATCGCCGTCAAGAAAAATTTGTCGTTTTCGTGATATTTTTGTCACTTTCTTATTTGCGAGAAGACATGTCGAAGGTAACTCCAATTTATGCGCTAAATCTGAGGAATCGTGTCCTGCTATACCTGTGTGTGCAAATCTCCTGCTGTGGGGCTAAAGTCGAGGGCAAATATTCTCCGTCCTCTGTGACATAATATAATACTCCTTCTATTCTGAGTTAATCGCTTATGCTTTCATAGCTGCGCCGAGCTGGCGGGTTTGGGAGACTGATTGCCGTTAGGTTATTTTTTGGGTTTTCGAATTGAGAAGCATTGCTGAGGGTAATTGATTGTAAGAACAAAGTCTTTTAGAAAATTCGCCGCTCCAAGTAGAAAATCATCGCATCCTCTGATGAAATCAATAAGCGTATCATTGATAGTATATAATACTTTATCTCCGTGTAGACCATCCGCTCGCATTTCTAAAACTTCAACTCGTGATGTATGTGCGAAGGATTCTGTCGACCCGCTTGCTGTAAAGACTGTTTTCGGTGGTACAGATTCTAAATTGTGTCCAAGTTGTTCAGCAACTTCTGCGGGAAAAGCACAACTATCTGCACCTGTATCTACTATACCCTGTATAACAACAGCTAATTGTGTGTGTGGGTTAACTACGCGTATCCATAACATAGGACGTGAGTGATTTTCTGTGATAGGTGTAAAAGGATAATCCTTTATCGGCATCAGTCTTAATAAATGTAAGCTGCGTTATGCTTAGGTACGAAAACAATGGTGGGGACACTTATGCCCATTCTCCTGACTTTGTCAATTAGCCTCCCTGGATTCCGCCCTGATGCTACGATCTTCTTTCCTGCAGAGGCATCGAATGCTACATACTTGCCTTCGTATTTTTTCTCGGTAACGAGCACTTGTTTATTTTTGGCATTTCGATTAACCATGATGTATTACCCCTGTAATCCTACCTATTTAAAGGCATATAAAATCCCTCTTATTTTTGGAGGGGTTGTCCTTTCTTCATCTTTCTACGAACTTAGATACTTATACTATAATATATTTCGTACGATGTCAACGCAAAAATCAAAGAAAAATCAAAAATATCTTAAAAATGCTATAATTCTCTGTTTATAAAGCATTTATTGCCTTTTTTCGGCCCTTTATATACGGTTTATATAGGCGGTTGTTCATGATTTACCCTTATAACCCGAATTGAACTCTCTGTATTATGTTTTGGTTACCGAGTATGTCAAGTTTTTTTAGAGCATTTTCAAAGAAAATACCCCCATTCTGCTGATAATGCTTTACCCTATAGTTCCAACCCAATGGAAGTTGTTGCATCGAGATAAATAACGTTTATGTTCTTAATGTGTTTACCGAGCTTCTTAGTAATATGCTTACAAAAACGTCAGAGCGCTTTAGTTAAGCCTAGCATTGTGCGGCCACCGTTTATTACAACATTAACTTTCTAGATTTCTGTGTTGCACAAAGGTTTTTTGAGGAAATTGAGGAATTCCTCTACAACGCTTACTTATATAACTATATAACTATCTGCTATACACCATTTTTCATTTGGACGACGAGCTGGCGGGTTTGGGGCGATTGGTTTTGGTGGGCCTGCTTGAAGGCGGGAGTTTGGGTCTGGTTCTGCTTTTTGAATTGCTCGTTGCCGGCGATGATTTCGTGCAGGGCGTTGGATTTTCCTCTGGCTTGCCTTAAGAAACCAACGGCTCGCGTGCCGTAGACGCCGCCCAGCAGCCCGCAGATTCCGATACCCATCTCCAGCATTGAATCGGCCACCTGCCATGGGTCCGGCCGCTCGGTACTTTCCTGCAACGCCGTGCCGGCAAGCTGGAAGTTCGATTCGACGAGAATATCCTCAGCGGTCTCGGCCGGCGGAAACTGCTTCGGCAGCCCACAGTAAGAACTGAACGCCCGGCTCTGCACTTCGCCGAGCTGCGTCAGGGCTTGCAGGCTCGGTGATGTATCTTCGGCCCTGGCCGTCTCGGCGGTGACAATTGCCGTGCGGTTATGCAGCCAGGCGTTCTGCTTCTGAGCTTCGCTCGGTGCAAATCGAAGGCTATCGCATCCTGCCAATAAAAGGCACATACATGCAGAGATGAAAACTACGGTTTTTGGCGACTTTGATTTCTTATATTTTTCTTTCATTGTTTCTCTCCTTGGTTTCTGGTTGACCTTAATGGATTTCCGCTATAATACTGAGTACGAGACGTAATGAATTCCGTGGTCGGGATAAATATTCAATGAAGGACACAGCCAGAACATTCAAACCGAAAACAATACTGTTGTGGCAGCAGGTGGCGGAGGATCCTGAGGCCCGGCGGATATTGAAACTGTTCCCATCCGCTCAGGTCCGGCTGATAGAGCGGCAACGTGTGGCTTTTTCGCCGGGGATGTCACCGTCCCAGGCGATGCTTGCCGGCAAGAGGACTCTGATGATCGGCCGGACGTCGTCTTTTGTAGGGTGTTTCGACGGCAAGCTTGGCCAGAACGTCCGCTGTTGTCCCTATTACAAGCTTGTTCCGCTCTCAAATGGTTGTCCTTACTTGTGCACATATTGTTATCTGGCGTTTGTCTATCGCAACTATGCTCCGTTCATCAAAATCAACATCAATTACGACACAATGTTCAAGCAGATCAGAAAGGCCCTCGCCGGTGCCGGCGGCAAAGTCAGCTTCAATATGGGCGAGATGCTTGACAGCCTTGCGCTCGACCACATCACGAATCTTACAACAATGCTGGTCCCATTTTTTGCCGGATTATCATGCGGTTTTCTGATGCTGCTGACCAAGAGCAGCAATATCGAAAACCTGCTTGCCGTCGAGCCAAACAACCATACGGTTGTATCTTGGAGTCTGAACAGTCGGCGGATGATCGATCAACATGAACTGGGCACAGCCGGCCTTGCCGAGCGTATCGAAGCAGCCATGAAATGCCAACAGCATGGTTATCGAATACGGTTTCGCATTGACCCAGGCATTCTCCATCCGGACTGGCGGGCGGATTATGCCGACTTGATTGAGAAAACATTAACTGTCGTTAGACCTGAAAATATTACGCTCGGCATGTTGCGGCTGCTGCCTGGCCATTTCCATCTGGCCGTCGGTGCTTATGGCAATCGAGCTCGAAAACTCTTGGATCATAACTTTGTCCGAGGAGCCTCTGACCACAAGCTCCGCTATCCTCCAAAACAACGCATTGAATTCTACACTCATCTAATCGATGTAATTCGCAGCTTCGACAAGGGTGTCTCTATCAGCCTGTGCAGGGAAACGCCTGAAATATGGAGCGTCTTCAAAGACTGCTGCAAAGCAGGAAAATGCAACTGCGTGAACTGGTGAAAATTATGCAGCAGAGATTTGACGAACCATTCCTTTCTTTGCAGGCGAATATATACAGCAATAATACGAATAAGTATAAGTCTCATTTGTATTTCTCTTGGGATAGACTTCTTGTGTTGACTCTTCTTTCTGTCGCGATATGCCGAGGGCTCTGCTTATCTGTCTCATTATTACTGGTTGAAATTTGTCCTGCAAAATCAGAATTCTTCCATTAGGGCTAAAAAGACTCTCGATTCTCAACATGCCATTTATGAGATCCTTGAAACTTGTGTCTTCATTCAAGGGTGATACAACGTAAGATAATGTTGCAATGTCATAAGAGCCCAATTTATCCTTTATTCGTTGAAGCTGATTCATATTTTTTGGGAAAGCCTTTTCGATTCTGAATATCTGACCAGACTTGAATTGGCCACTTTGTCTTGCAGAAATCCGATAGTAATCGGTCAGCATACGCTGACCGGTACCCAGACAGAAACCGGAGATATCATTTAGAGTGTAATCTACTGTTACCTTGTTTCCTGACCAATCTCCTTCATCTCTAAGATGTCTAAGAACGCAGGCAAGCATATCTGTGATTGCCAAAGTAGTTACTGCTGGACCTGAACCAATGTCGAGGATTCGTAAGTGTCTATCCCTAATAGTCTCTATAAAGTCTTGAGAAATCATGTAGTTCAATAGGCAGTTTTGGGTTTGAAGATAGTGTCTGACGAAAAATTTCACTAAGAAAGCTCTCATGCTCGCAGGACTTTGCGGATAGCGTGTTTCATCCTCTGAGACTTTTCTGTTCGGTAAGCGGGATATATGATATCTCAAAACTGATTTCATAACATCGGTCATTTGCCATATTCCATCCGGGCAAAGATCTTTTAGCACAAGGTTCTTTAGTAATCTGTTCATGAGAAATATTAGCTCCGGAATTATGCTTTTGCCTTTTTATGCAGTGAAAGATGATGTGTTTGTGGACTTTTTTTCAAGCTTAAAAGGTATCATCTGCTATGTTAGTTTTACTTCTCGACTTTTCAATGGTTTGCAGGCGGTATTCGTAGGAGATGCTTTTGGTCCAGAGCGATTCGAGTTTCTGCTCGATACTGTTTTGCGATTGCAGCAGCATGCTCACGTCCCTCTGTAATATATCGAGCTGTCGCTGCAGATTGACCCAACTGCCGACTATAAGCGAAGCCAGCAGTATGAGCTGGACGATTACCGAGAGATTGATCTGCCGGTTCAATCGCCATGATTTGGAATTTGTTGGAGTCATAATTTACCCCGATCTCGATAGCATGGGCCTTATAGTGTCAGTTAAGGTTTTACATGGAAGACGTTTTTGTCGCCTACTCTGACCATCACGGCGTATGTCCCGGCTGGCAATGTTCCGGTTTGTGTGAATGATTCGGCCAGGTTTACCGCCTTTGTCTGCTGGCCGATCTCGGTTGGCTCCGAGCCGGCACCGTTAATTACCACGGCCACGACGTTATAGACGTTATAGGAAGAATTGCTCTTGACCTTCACGGTCCATGCAACAGCTCGTGCTCCGGGCGAAGTGACAATGGCGATCTCGCCGGTTCCTTGAGAACCGGCCCGGCACAGCCGATCCAGCACCTGTTGACGATTGATAGTGTTTGCCGCGTTGCTCATATACATCAGCTCCTTTGTCGAACGATTTTCAAATTCGTGCACTGCTTTTCAAAATCCATCTGCACTCTTACAATCCGGCTTATACTGCGGTTGTCGCTTCGGCAGGCTAAAAGGTCCCGGCTTTCGGGGCTTGTGCTAACTATGTCACCGAGGCGGTAATCGAGCATCAGGTTCGGTGTCTGGATATTGAAGGTCTCGATTACCTCGGACGATGTCACCGCCGTCCGACGAACAAATTCATACAAAGCGACTGAATCATCCGCCTCATCGGGCTTGCCGAACATTTGACTGGTTGCTTCGGTGAGGATGCTCTGGTCCGAGACTTTGCGATACTTGAACTGCTTGGGCAGCGTTATGACATGCTCGACGACCGGAGCTGTTGAATTGACCGGACCATTGACGGCCACCGCGGTCAACCGCTCATCGCTTACGACCGAAGCGGTGATTCTGAATCTCAGGGATCCTTGCAGTGCCGCGGCCCAGGTCTCCATATCGAGCCGGTCACTGCTGAGCCACACGCCGCATTCGTCGAGCAAGATATTGAACGCATGGAGGTACTGCCACCAGCCCTGGCCGCCATTGTACGAGACCTGCAGAAAATAGCCGAGTGAATGTCCCTGAACATCGGTAGTCAGAGCCGGCCGGAAACGCCTTCGCCGATGAACGAAATTACCGCTTTGGAAGATTTGTGAAAAGTCAAACGCATCTGACTGATTGTAAGGAGGCCCACTGTATTGGCCCGCTTCGTTCAGGCACCATTTGCGATAGACGTCTTTGGTCATGCAGAAATTCGGATTTGTCGAGGGCGAGAAGTTGTCATAGTTGTTCTGTTCGAGGCCGGCGTCCCATGACTTGATTAGCTCGAAGGTCGCTTCATAGATTTTGAAGTCGCCCTGGCCGATATATTTGTGCGTGACCGGCCAGAATTTTTTCCTGCTGTGCATCTGTGCGATATTGCTCTTCGAGATGCTGAGCTGCTGACCGGGCGGCTGACAATTCAGCTCAACGACTCTGCCTGTTCCGGCTCTGTAGAATACAATCGCTTGGTCCGGCCCGTTGGTTGCCAGTCGCGGGACGAACTTGAACTTCAGGCCTATCCGTTCGCAGCAGCGGTGCAGGGCCTCTGCGAGATTCAGTCCCGTGACATCAAGGTCTCGGACGATTTGATTTTCCGTCAGGGCTTGCAATCGACTGAAGCTCGGCGTTTTTAGTTGCCCTGCCGGCGTGTATTCGCAGAGCAGATAATCAATCACTTCGGCATAAGTCCAGAGCCTGACTTGCATGGATTCGCCGCAAAAGACTGTGTAACTCTTGCCGTCGAGATCGATCGCTGTCTGATTGGCGTTACCTTTGCTGTCAGGATTAAATACTGTATCGAGACCGGCCAGGAATATGCTGGAACCGTCTGTTTTTGCAAGCCGCTGGCCATATACTGAAAGTCGCTTCAGATTCACGCTGAAGTCTCTGGCAATGATTTCCAGCTTCTCGCCACCGGTTGTTCGTTTTGTCTCGATGCTTTCTATCTGCCCGTTGAAGATCGGCAGGCCAAAGACCGCTGAGCCGCACAAATCGGCATTATAATATTGCCGGATGCAGACTGTCTTTCCTGCTGCAAATTCATTTACAAGATCTTCGGCGGCTTTTACATCGGCTCCGGTGTGTGCTGCAGGATTGTAGGCTAATTTAGCCAAGCCGAACTCCGGCCAGCCGCAGCGAATAATTTCAATCACTTCGAGAGTCGGACACAGTGTGCCGTCAATTAGGATAGAGACATACGCAACTGGTAGTGACAGTCGCTTTTGCTCTGATTGGAAAAAATCTATTCTGTTGGACATAGCTCATTTCTCGTTTTTGAGTCAATGTGTTAAACCGTCTCAACCTGCAGTATATTGATCGCATCCGGTCCGGTACCGTTAAGTTCGATGGCCATGTGGGCCGACGAACTGTTCTGGATGCCATCGGCATTTTCCGCCCTGATAGCGAACAGGTATCTGCCCGGTTCGAGCGGGTCACTTTCGTAGCTATAAAACTTCTGGCCCTTGTAGCTAATCTCAGCCAGAGGATTTTCATAGTCGATTTGCCCGGTCCTGCTGTCATGATAAATATTAAAACATGCTGACTGAGACTCTTGTTCGAGCGGGCAATAGAACCAGGTCAGCCGAACCTGATCGGCGCCCACTTGCTCGACCCTGGCAGCGAAAATTTTATTCGGCAGCGGCTTATCCAACTCGCCTTCGGCATCGAGTGATACCTTTGCCGCGGCAGCCAATGTAAGTTCCTGATAGCCGCAGTGATTGTATCGCCGAAAGACGTAGAAGTATGTCGAACTACTTGAGTGTAGAAGGTAATTGGGCGGTGAGATATCGCTGGCATTCTGTTCGGTGACAGTCAGGATGGTCGCAAAGTCTATCTGTTCCATGGCGCCGCCGCGATATAGCACCGAGCAGCCGGCAATGCGGGCCCAGAACCAACCAAGACCTAAGGTTGTTCCCAGCTTAAAAGCGTTGGCGGTCATTCCATTGAAAAGGGCATCTCTGAGCCAATTCAGCTCGATGTGCGGCGTGCTGCCCATTGAGGTCAAAGCCGCGAATCCCGCTGATGTTGCACTGACAGATCCAGCAACGGAAACAGTCGCTTCGGAGGCATGGATCGACGCCGGGCTGATTGGACTTGCGAACATTGCAAAAGGCTCGCGATAGAGCCATCTTACTTCTTCGGCACTCAACACACGATTGTAGATAAAGACGTACTCTATCTTGCCGTTCCAGCAGTAATAGTAATCGTCGTTTTCATAGGTCCCTCCGATACCCACGGGCTGAGAATCGTTGATAAGGTTCAGATTGCCAGAGCTTGTAGATTCGCTGGCTTCCTGGACACCATTGACATATAGCTTGCCGTTGCCTGCACGCCAGATGCCTGCAACGTGCACATATTCACTTCCATTTGTTGCATGAGAAGACGTTGAGTTGATGATACATTCTGTTCCGTCGGTATAAACCAGCCATTTGAACCTTCCACCGTTGTAGCCTGTAAGTTTGCAAGGTCTTACAAAAGCGCTGCGGGCGAAGATGGTATTTAGCTGGTTGGCACTTTGATTGACTGATGCTACGACACTTACTTCGTTGGTGGTGTCCAATCCAAATTTGTCGGTTCCGCAATCGATACATCGCTCGGTGCTGAATTCCAGGCATGAGCCGTGCTTAGCCGGTTTCCATGCCGGCGAGGCTGTGCTGTAATGGAAGCTGCCGTTATTGCGGCGGGGACCGCAATCGGCGACCATTTCGCCGGTCGCTTCATTCATCAGCCAGCATCCCGCTAATCCCCTGGCGAGCGGATGGGTCCAGTTTATTTGTATCGCCCTGATTGGTTTAAACAGTGGCATCTAATGTCACCCCGTAGAACTTGTAGGTAAAGTTGTATTTGTTGTTGTAGTCTGCCTTGGTGTTTTGCCAGTCAGCTCGAATCGCTTCGGCTATCTGGGCTTGTGTCTGGCTGGCGAGCACCACGATGCTTCGTGATACTTCAACCAGCGAGCCGGCAGCCAGGGCATCAATCTCGGCCTGCTGAAGCTGTGCCGCGATTGCGCTCTCGGGCGTCGGCACAATCCCGCCGACCGGCGTGTCGATGGGGATGTGATAGAACAGCTCGGCCTTGCCCTTGCCGGTTTCGGTCCTATTGATCCTTCCTATGTGTATATCGGCCATGTTTGCCTCCTTATGTTGACTGATAGTTCCAGCACTGGACGTACGCTCTGACGTTGTGGCTGTCGGTCGAGCCGGTCTGCTGGATGCCGATCCTGAAATGTGCCAGGTCTCGAACGACGAAACTCAACTGCTGCGGATCGACGCTTTTGTCGCCCTGCATTTCCCAGATCGGTGTGTCATCGTAATTTGAGCCGTCCAGCGATCCGTACAATTTGATCTTGACCTCATCCGTCGGTGTAGCATCGTAGTCGATCTCAACGGTGACGTGAGCGCCTTCGTATCCGTTTGTCTCCATATCGACGTTGGACGAATAAGACTCCGTCGTGCCGGACAGCGTGACGTAGCCGTCGCCTGTCCCGATGATCTGAGACTGAGAGGCCCAGTTTCTATTTATCGTTGTCATTCTAAACTCCTGTAATTAGCACTGGTTAATCTAAGCTTATATCCAGGTCACCCGCTTCGAATCTGGCCGTATCCGATTCGCCGATAGCTTTGGACTGACTCAATGCACCGTGAGCCAGCAAGTTGCCTGCCGTTGGTGCATCGAACAGAGCGAAGTGAGTGATCATCCCCCAGCTCCCGGTCGCCTGGGCGAATGTAATCTCGCCGGCATTGTCCAGAGAACCGTTCGACGCGGTGTTCCAGTCGGAAGCGGATGTTTGCACCCGTGCGTAGGCGTTGCCGCTCGGCTCGACTAATCCTGAACCGTCATCGGTCGGATCTGTGGTCGAGAGTCCTACGTAGATTGTCGGCGGCGTATAACTGCCTTTGCCAAAAATGTGGTCCAGAATCTTGTTTTCCCAATAATCTGAAAAGCCGCCCATATCAAGTCTCCTGAGTTCTCAAGTGTTCTTAACTTGGTGTTCTGGTGATCGCCGCCGCAGCGTCCGTCGGCGTATGGGTCAAAATGACCGTCTGCCCATCGTCATCGTAGTATTTGATTTCACCGCTGGATTTGTTCTGGATGGCTTTGTTGGCCAGCAATTTGTCAGCGGTCACTGCACCCGTCCCTGACCATACGATTTCATCGCTTCCCACAAGCGTGTCACCATTTGCAGGATTCGCCCCGGCCTGCAGAAAAATCTGAACAGAATATCTGCCGGCCTGTATATTCGTGTCAAAGCTGCCGACGTACCGGCTACCGCTCTTGTCCGTCAGGCTGATGTCGTAATCGTCTGCGGTCCGGCCGCCCGTCCCCCATGCCTCGAAGGCCTGCCCAGCGATGTACCATACGTTACCGGCGGCGTTACGAACAACGGCGTACAGTGTACTGCCTGATGCGTAGTTTACATGAATTTCGTTTGCCATATCTGATTCCTCCGCTGCGGATGCTTTTTATGCTTCTTCGCTCCAGGTTCCGTTTTTGGCGATGGTGGCCCAGTTGCCGGCCGATTCAGCGATAATCGTTAATGATGCCCCGATTGTGCCGGCTGATTTGTATTTGTCCGCCGTCTGGCCTGAGTCGTCACGAATTGCCGCCGTGCCCGGATCGATACGTAACTGCTGGGCTGCCTGCACGGCGAAACTAAACACCGTTCCCGGAGATGCCGAGGCGGGCAGGGTCAGCGTCACCGTCGCAGAAGCGCCAAGGTTTGTGTGCACGCTGCCTGATTCGGCCGCCGTCAGTGTGTCGTCGGCAGTATGGGCCTCGATGGTTTTCTTCAGCCCTCCGGCCCCGTAAGGTAGTGCGATGTTGTGCCCGGCCCGGCAGTCGGTGATTGAGTCGATGTCACCACCTGAAGTACAAACCTGGGCTAGGCGAATGTGCGGTATCGCTGCCATATCGGGGAAGCTGCTATATTCGTTGGTGACGAGTGTGCCGGACGAATCCAGGTAGATGTAAATATTTGCTTTATCGTCGGCCAGCGTATTACCCGTCGAGCCCGCGTAGCTGATCAGTACGGTGCCGAGCCAGAACTTGCCCGACTTGACTCCCACGTCCAGGCCGCCTTCGTTGTAGACTCTCAGGTCGTTCGCACGCCGGGCCGCCAGCAGCAGCCGGTACAGCAGCTTTCTAAAGTGCAGGTAATACGGTGCCGTCCCGGTCGGTATGTACTCGATGCCGGTCTCGCTTTCGGACTGCATATTGAGCAGTTCATTGTCTGATGGATAAACTTCAGCCATAATATTCCCCTTGTCCGTTAATATTTACCCTTTGGAAATCACGCGTTGTTTTCTATGTTCAGCACCAATTGATTCGTCTGTTTATCAAACGAACAAATACTCAATGCTCCTGCGGGTTTTGCCGCCGGTGTCACTGTGATCGGCCCGGTTTCGCTGCCGGTGCTTTGCCTGCCCGATGCATCCCTTATCTTTACGCCGAATTTGTAAGTTCCACTCGGCAGGGGCGGGCTTGTCCACTCGATTGTATCTACGTCGATGCCAAACTGACCGTAGCCGAAGCTGCCCTTGCCGAGGCCGATCGCTGCTGCCGAATCCCACCCGAAATCGCCAAGGCCGAATCGGCTCATGCCCAACCCGGCTTTATCCTGCCAGGCCGGCCAGATTCGGATCGGTGTATCGGTCATTGGGTTGTCGTAATCGATTTGGCCTGTGCCGTTGTCAAAGTAAATATCAGCAGAAGCACCCATCGGTAGATTCTGACTCCGTAACAGCATGATTGTGACACGTCCGCTGTCAACCAGTGGCCTGGTAAGCTCACTGCTGAAATCCGTATCGGCGTATTCTGCCTCGACGGCAAAAACCTCGATTCGAACAGGACACTCCGGAGACGTTGGGACCGGGACGATCAATTGTCTTTGCCCGCTGTCGAGCGTTGTCCCTGCGTATCGGCCGTTGACATACACCTGGTGGAATTTGTCGCTGAAGGTCGATCGCCATTTGACCAATGCGACACGGGGCTCCTTGACGTACAGGCCGTCCGGCCAAATACCGGCGGGTAAGTCAAATGCTCTGACCGAATCTATGCCGTTACTGTTGAGTGACATTCCTTCTGCGTCCTTTTCCGTAACCACCAGTTAAGGCTGGGGGCTAAATATGGCATGTGTTGCTAAACTAATTGCGTGTAAACGATTTCGTAGTCGACGACAATGCCGGTACCGTCTGCGTGTTCATTACCTGGCTTGAACGAATCCATGCGGAGATTTGCGAATTTCCGGTTGCTGCCGGTTATCAGTGTATGCGTATCGCCGTCCATGAATGCCACTACCTTGCTGATTCTCTCGTCAAGTTGCGCCCGGCTTTTTGCCCGCAGCGTACCGGTTTGTTTTATCTCCCTGCCGCGTCGTCCAAGGTCGATACTCAGCACGCCGTCCAGTCCGGGTACGGTCCTTTCGATCGAATCCCTGCTGAAGCTGCCGGTGCTAATCTCCAGTGCCTGCTCGTCAAACAACATCTGTGAATCTAATGTGACTTTCATTTGTCTTCTCTTTGTAAATTAATCCCGCACTAATCTTCCGGCCGCTCCGATCTTGGTGACATCGGCAATTCCATCTGTGCCGACATCGATACTGAGTCGGCATCGTCCCCTTGCTTTGGCGAAGAGCTTCTGGTAGTACAGGCTCTTGTTCCAGTAGTTCTGGTCCCTTGTTTTGCCTGCCAACATCGCGTATACGCTGGATATCACCGCGAAAACAGATGCCAGCCTCAGCACGCTCGTATCCAGAATATCATCTGCGTCGATGTCGCTTGCTGGATTGCCTGGTTTGATGCCGAAGTATTCTGTCAATTGAAAACCGACCTCGGCGGCTTGTGGTCCGAACGTACTTATGCGATAGGATATATCGGTCGCTGCCGGTGGAGCGACAGCAGTCTGCGTCGGATCGGCTCTGACTACCGATATGCTTAGCTGCGTCGCAGAGTCCACCGAGACGATCTCGTCCGCTCCATCCAGCGAACCGTCCGCCGATTGCAGGTAGACTACACCGCCTGCCCGGACCTGTGCGGCGATAAAATCCGCTCCGCCCGCCGTCAATGTAGTGCCGTTGAGGGCCGCTCCAGTTCCCGTCGCCAATACCTGCCACGGCAGATGTAATTCGCCGAACAGGATAGGTTCGTATTTCAAAATGTCGGCGTCGTTTGAAAAAGTAACCATTTCTTGTGTCTCCTGGCGAGAATGGAATCCCGCATATAAAGCGGGATTCCCATCCTCGTATGTCCACCCAATAAATTGGGTAAATGCTTAGCTGGTGCTTAGATCGCGAATCAAACCGTGTGCAGCTTCGTTTTTAAGCTCCACGGTATATTCGCCGATCAGTTCTCCGCACTCATAGTCACCGCTGCTTGCCAGTGGCTTAAAGTGAAAGCTTCGGCCGGCTAACGGCAGCACGTTGATGCGCGATGAATCCAGCAGCAGTGCAGCATCCTGCGGCATCCAGCGTGTCGTGACAATTTTGCAGATGCCGAAGTCACTTTCGTAGATGCCTATCATATCGGTGAAGGTGGTGTCGTTGGCTCCGTACGCCCGGCTGTCGGAACAAAACGCGTTGATCTTTCGCTTCTGGAAGCCGCCGACGACGATAAGGTCCACGTTGCCGCTGCTGCTGTCCCAGATTTTCCTGAGCACGTAGTTGATCATCGCCTCGTCGAGGGCGGTGCCGCTGGGAAAGCCGCTGTCGCCGGTGTGGAAGATGTTTGTCGAGAGGTGCTGGATAATACCCTTCATCGAGCGTCTGATTGAGCCGCTGCCTTCGGGATTACTCGCGGGCTGGCCGGCGTTGATGATGGTGTTTTCCAGATCGCGAACCAGCTCCCGTATGCGTGCCTGCTTTTGGTTGTCAAGTTCGTCGGCCAGACCTAACTGGCTGGCGGCCATGTCCGTGCCGCTTACTTCGACCGCGGCGGTGAATATCTGCGTGTAGTTGCCGCACCGGCTGCGGTTGGTGAACCTTGCGGCGGGCTTGTCGGCGCCTTCGAGAGCGGCGTTGCCGAGAATGTTGATCACCTGGTTGTCGGCGAGGTTCTCGGCCGTGGTGCCGGCGTAGCTGCGAACTATCGTAAGCGTGTTTGTGCTGATACCAGTGACCAGCATCAATTCCTCGCTGCCTTCGATCTGTATCTGATCGCCGACGCGGAACCGGCTGCCATTATCGACAACAAAGTCGGTGTCGGTGCTCGGGTCGGTAAACGTGCTGTCGTTGACGGCGTCCTTGTTGGGCAGAAGCTCGTCTTCAAGCCATTCGTGATGCGTGCTGGTTGCCTCGCGCATCGGGTCGCCCAGAGCGTTCAATAAAGGCGTTTCATAAGGCGAGACTATCCCGACTATGTCCGAGACATCCTCTGCCAGCTCCGGCAGAGTCGTACCAGCCGAATACGTTGCTTTTCCTGTAAATGCCATTTGTTATTCTCCTGTTCTGCACTCCGCGATAAATTGCGGAGCTAAGTATGCTTGCTTTTCATGAGTTATAGAAAGTTTCTTCGCAGTTTCAGATACTCGTGCAAATCTGTTCGGTTGCCGGTTGTTGCAGCTTTTTTCGCCGCCCTTTCGAGCAGTGTCTGATTGTTTGTCACCCGGTCCCTTGCACCGGCGGTTTTCGTTGGTGCTGCACCAGGGCTGCTGCCGGTGAACAGATATTGCTTTTCCTTCTTCAACTGTTCGATCACGCCGGTCACATCCGCATCGTCTTTGTCCTGCATTCTGGCTCTGGCAATCAGAACAGCCGTTTCCAGATCGACTGCCCCCGCGGCGGCTAATTGCCGCATCAGCTTCTGTTCGGTCTGAATGTCACTCAACTGCCCGGACAGCTCTGTCGTTTGCGATTTTGCCTGAGCCAACTGCTCGGTCAACGCTTCGATTTTCTTCTCGGCACTCTGTGCCCGCTTGCGATAACGGATGGATTCGGCCACCGGGACAAGCCTCGCATTGTCATTATCACTTGCCGGCGATATGTCTTCTGACAAAATATCCTGTGTCTCAATCGGACTCATAAACTCTCCTTTTCTGTTCTATGATTTCTCGTATCCTAATTCTCTGAGCACCTGCTCAGCAGGCACGCCCAGCTCTTTCTTGACCTGGGCCTCTTTTAATTTTTCCATCGTATTCTCCGGCAGCGGGCTGGGAAAAATTATCTCGACGTCCCGGTCCTTCTGGTCGGTTTTGTAGATGTTGGCGGTATCGAGTATTCCCAGGACCATCCGGCAGATTTTCCTTAGCCCTTCGCTGTAGGTGAATCGTTTGCGGTCGTTCTTCGAGAGCATCCCCATCAGCGTCAAGCGAAGGGCCACAGCGCTGGTCAGGTTGCCGAGCTTGTTCTTCAGCACGCCGGCGACGAGCGGCGTGACGGAACTGACCTTGTCCATCGCTTCGCGTATCTCAGCGATATGCAGTCCCTCGCTGGGCGTGGCGGTGTCGCCGCCGAACTCCTCGATCGACGCCTCCGGATTATCTGTGTACCACATCCTGCCGGGCGCCACGGGCTTGTCCTCGAAGCCCTCGATTCCTTTGCCGAGGTACATTTTGAACGACTGGAACGTGATTCTGCTGGCCCGGTCGCTCAGCCGCGTATTAAGCTCATCCTGCAGCGGGACAAGCGGCTCGACATCGCTTATACCTTCGTAGTAGTATGGCTGAGCGATGTTCTGGATATGGACGACCGGCAAGAAGCCCCACGGCATCCGGCCCTCGGCGACGAGCTGCTTGTCTTCGTACCGCTGCCAGGCATCTGCCGAGGTAATCTCGGTGACGGATACTACCCGGCGATTGTCGCCGGCCTGCGTGCCGCCCGAGAGGAGTCTTGCAAGAAACGAGTTCTTCCTGCTCAGGGCGTTTTTCTTCTGCCCGAAGTGCTGGATGTAATACCGGATCTTTTTGTAATCGTTTTCTTCCAGGACAGGCAGTGCTCTTGGCGCCTCGATCAGTTCAAGAT
>CAZSOR010000082.1:10886-16396 GCA_964608395.1 uncultured Pirellulales bacterium | reverse complement strand
CCCTCACGGAGCTGTTTATAAACGTGTTTGGCCATGTTTACGGGTATCGCAAAGCCGATGCCGATATTGCCGGTCGCGCCGTAAATGGCGGTGTTCATCCCGACGACCTTCCCTTCGAGATTGATCAGGGGGCCACCCGAATTGCCTCGATTAATGGCGGCATCGGTCTGAATGAAGTTTTCAATAGTGGCCAGGCCAACGCTTCTGCCCTTGGCACTGACGATTCCGGCAGTCACGGTATGGCTGAAACCCAGCGGATTGCCTATGGCAAGGACCCATTCGCCGACTTCAAGGGTATCGGAGTCCGCTAATTCGAGATAAGGCAGATTGTCGGCGTCGATTTTGATGACGGCTATATCGGAATCCGGGTCCGTCCCGGTAATTTCAGCGGTGAATTTCCTGCCGCCCGCGAGCTCAACAGTGACTTTCTCGGCATCTTCGACCATGTGATTGTTTGTCAGGATATAGCCGTCTGGTGAGATTACAAAGCCCGATCCAAGGGCCGTTTGAGGCTGTTGATTTCTCCGTTGTGGGGAGCGTTGACGAGGAGAGCGTGGTCCGAAGAAATAGTCGTAGAGATCGTCGCCGAACGGCGAGTTGCGGTATGTTTGGCTGTCCCGGGAGACGGTTTTCTCGGCCTGGAGTCCGACAACGGCTGGTGAGGCCTTTTCGGCTATCGAAGAAAAAGCTTTGCCCATCTGACGCAGGGCTGCAATGCTGTCCGGATCCGCCGCCAAGGCCGACAACGGTGTTGTAAAGAGCAGCAGTAAGGTTGAAATTACAAGAAGACGTGAGTGATATTTGTTCTCTTTGTAGCTATTAATCTGCATTTCGGTCTCCAATATATCAGTTGAATAAAACAGTAACAAAAATCAACGATTCGGCAATGAAATATACACGTTTTAAGTATTTTATATACGATTTTATTGTATAAAAGTTCAAAGCGTCAAAGATATTTTCTTGCCGTAGCTTATAAACAAATAATATTCCGACCGTTTTTTTCATAAGCGTAGCTTATGTAGGTCATATTTAGTTGGTTATGAGGGATCGTTAGACGGAATATCAATGGCAAATTGCGGTTTTTTTAGCTTAGAATGAAATAATCCGGATGAGCAGATTTATGGACAAGTATTATGAGTGACGATTTATACCGGCAATGCCTTTTTTGTCACTTGCCGGTTTCTGTCAGGAGAAGCGCTTTTCAGAAGAGGCGAAAGAAAATGGCTTGAAATATAATATATTGATTGATAACGCTTTGTAAGCAGTATATAATTGCTACATTTATAAAAGCGAATATTTATCATAATTTTGAGGGTTATAAATATGAAACTATTATGGATTTTCAGAGCTATCTTTCTTGTTATTATTGTGGCAATTGTGTTCGTTAATATCAGTTCTCCGATAATGGACAAAGATGAGAATAGCGAATCCTCAACGGATACGTACAATGCGAATTTACGCGCTATCATTTTTAGCAGTATAGGGATGGCTGTGTTTGTCCTTTTGTTGGATATTATGACGCCGAAGAAAAAGTTCAGCGCTCTGGCGGGAGTGTTTTTCGGTCTGTTGGTCGGCATACTTGTTAGTTGGGCTCTGGCGCCAGTGGTGGAGATGGTGAGTGGTACCTTTAGTATTGATATAACCGACTGGGCGATAACGGTGATCAAATGGCTGTTGGGCATATGTATATGTTATCTTACAATCAGTATTGTGATGCGGACCAAAGATGATGTTCGCTTCGTGATTCCTTACGTGGAATTTGCCAAGCAGACCAAGGGCTCACGGCCGCTGGTTATAGATACTTCGGCTATCATCGACGGACGGATAGTGGATCTGTGCCAGAGTAAATTGTTCGATGCTCCGCTGATTGTCCCTCGTTTTGTACTCAATGAGCTGCAGCTCATATCCGATTCGGCCGACAAGCTAAAACGCAACCGCGGCAGGCGGGGACTCGATATACTCAACAAGATGCAGTCGGACCCTGTAATCGACGTAGAGATTGATGATTCCATAATTGCAGAGGTCGAGGAAGTCAAGGGCGTTGACCAGAAATTGCTGATGTTTTCCAAGGCGTGTAACGGCCGGCTGGCGACTACGGATTATAATCTCAGCAAGGTCGCACGGGTGCGTGAGGTTGATGTGGTGAATATAAACGATCTGGCCAATTCGCTTAAGGTCGTTGCATTGCCCGGCGAGGCGATGCAAATTAAAATCATAAAGCCGGGTGAAGAATCGGAGCAGGGTATCGGTTATCTGGATGACGGGACAATGGTTGTCGTAGAAGGCGCCCGCAACAAGATCGGGCGGGAGTTGGTTATTAGCGTCACCAGCTCACTCCAGACCTCTGCAGGCAAGATGATTTTTGGCAAGTTCGAGGGATTCGGACAAGAGACCAAGGGAACGGCACAACAGACAAACGGGAGTAATCGGAGAAAGCCGTATAGAAAGCAGGTCAAATCGAATACGCCAAGAGACAACAGGAACAGAAAATGAAAGTGCGAACGCGTCGCACAACCAGAATATAGTACACTCGACAAGTAACGGCCGAGTTCACATTCTTGAGTTCATAGAGTGCCCATCTGGATTGTCTTGGCCGTATCAACTCCTTCCAGGCGATAGCTGAATGAACCGGCCCGGGGGAATTCAATGTCGGCAACTGCTATGCGGGGCCCGGCGCCCGAGAAAGTGCTTCGCTTGCTTGCTTTCGTTCGAATCCGTTCCCCGCCGAGAGGAATCTTTACAGTTTGATATCCCGGTGTGCGAACTGCGATGAGGTTGCATCTGGTATGAAAAACAACTATGTCACTTTGGGAGGACCAGTGAATCTCTTTAATAGCATCGATGTCTTCGGCTAATTTGGCAACGCGCACGAAATGAATATTGTCGCTGCGTTGAATGAACAGAGACTGGTTGGGCGGATCAATGGAGGGTCTCTCGACTACATAAGCCTCAAAGTTTTGATCGGGTGACGTGACCGATTGAACGACTTCGGGGCCTGTGAAGAAGTCTTTCACATATGAGGGGACAAGGGGCGTGAAAAAGCCGACTGCGATTCCTGCCGGGACATAGACGGGGGACAGAAGAATCGAAGCAACTACGGATATCACAATTGGCTTGACCTTTCTATCTATTTTCCTGAGCCGGCTGAGCCCACATGGAAGGCCTATGGCAGCTAAAGCTATGAAGACAAGGGCAAAAGGTAAAGGAATGCCGATGATAGCTACTGCAAGCAGACCAATAACTCCGCAGAAACCGGACAGAAGCAGCAGGATTATAGAGAGATTACTGTTGCGGCAGTCAGATCTTTCGTTTTCTCCCATAATCAATCCTTTCTAAACTGATGTTTCCGGATTCTTCTTTCCAGAGTTCAGGCAGCATTTGACGAACGTCAAAATGCTGAGCAGGAGACCAGCAGCGAACAATGGCCGGTAGAAGTAGGATGCATAATCCTGCTCGGTGATATGCAGCCCGGCAATGCAGAAAGAAACAACTACGATTAGTCCGGATAGAAAAAAGGCAAGCCAGTCGGGCAGCGTTGGTTTAATCATCCGCCCGTAAGACGAGCAGTAGAGTATTACCACTGCGAATACAATCAATACCGTCGATATCAGGACGGGGTATAGAACCGGCGATGCCCAGGTACATGGTATCAGGAACAAAATATCCCAGTCCATTATGGAGTCCGGCCAGTCGAGAAGGACTTTTAGCCATACATAATAGAAGATATCCCAGACGGCGAAAATGACCATAAAATATGCAAATCGCTGGTGCCGATTGCAGCCGAAAAGCCAGGCGCCGGTAAAGATAAGAACAATGGTGGAAGCCTCTCTGCCGATTTCAGTAAACAGAATTCGTTTGGATAATGCGTCAATGCCAAAAACGGTCATGGGGAAGGTAAATCCGTCCGTGTGGAAGATTTCTCGCAGATAAACAACGACGGCGGCTTCGAGATACCCGAAAGCGATACTGAAAACGACGGCGATACACAGCCTTTTAAGAGTTGTTTGCAGGGATTCGGAATATATATTCGGTAGTTGCTCGCGCGCACACATAATGTCATATTTTCTGTAATTCTTCGAGCATCGCCGGAATGATATCGTTTTCCGGGACGATGGAAACTCTTCGCCCGTTGCGATAGATATATGCTTTATTCTTTGCTGCGCATATTGCCAGATTAGCGTCGGCCGCTTCGCCCGGGCCGGTGACGACGCAGCCCATCACGGCGATGCGAAGCGGCTTGTCGATTTTGCTTATGGCTTTTTTCACCCGGCGGGCCAGTGCGATGACATCGATTTCACAGCGGGCGCAGGTCGGGCACACTATCAGCTCAGGGCTCGAACGTTCGTAAAGGCCAAGTGCGGTCAAAATCTGCTTTGCAATGCCGACCTCTTCGATGGGATTGCCGGCGGCACTTACCCTGATAGTGTCACCGATGCCCTCGGCCAGCAGTGTGCCCAGGGCGACAGCAGACGGCATCCGGGCATCTTCCGGAAGGCCGGCGTGGGTCAGGCCGAGGTGGATAGGATAGTCGAAAGTCTCTGAAATGGCGCGGTTGATTTCGATGGTTCGTGCTACGTCGCTGCTTTTTGCGCTGAGGACCAACGAATTAAAATTACGGCCTTCGAAAAGCCGGACGTAGCTTTTCATCTCCCTGAGCATCAGGGCAGTCCGCTTTTCGGCGGGGACAGGTTTCTTCCGGAGGTCCCTGATGCTTGCCTCATTGACCCCGACACGGATTGCGATCTTGTGCGTTTTGGCCGCGTCGATGATTCGAAGGATGTCCTTGCGATTTTTTATATTGCCCGGATTGAGCCGTACTTTGGCGGCGCCGGCTTCGATAGCCTCGACAGCCCTCTCGGCGCTGAAGTGCACGTCGGCGATAAGAGGTACATCCACTTTCTGAACGATTTGTGCTAAAGCGGCGGTGTCGGCTCGCCTGGGCACGGCGAGCCGTACCAGCCGGCAGCCAGCTTGGGCAAGCTGTTCGATCTGCTTTACGCAGCGGGCAATATCCACCGTCGGCACCTTTGTCATCGACTGGATAACAACAGGCCCGCGAGAGCCGATTTTAACCGTGCCGACCTTGACAGTTTTTGTTTTCCTTCTCTTAATCACGCCAAAATTGTAGCTTGTTTTGTGCTTTCGGGCAAACTAAAATAATCCCAGGCCGGAAGATGATTAATTTACTATTGGCCGCCGGGCCTTTTAACCATTCGTAGATCGGCGTTTGATGTATCGCGGAAAGGAAGGTAACGACAGATGTATAATTACAGACAAAAGCATGATGTTTGGACTCGTATAATGGGGAAGGGATGTATTTATGCCCTGATTTTGCTTGCAGCCGCAGCTTTTTTGCCAGGGACATGCAATACAGGTTTTGCGGGTGATACCCATGTGTGGGAAAAGGTGGAGATTACTCTTCATGCCGAGAAACATTATGATAACCCGTACACGGAAGTGGAAGTCTGGGTCGATCTGAAAGGGCCGGGATTCGAGAAACGATGCTACGG
>CAZSOR010000082.1:0-10786 GCA_964608395.1 uncultured Pirellulales bacterium | reverse complement strand
TTTCCTTTTGGGCGATACATGGTGGTCGGTGCCGACTTTTCGCTACAGGTGGTACGATGATGACAAGCAGCGTCCGATTGGTCCGAATGCCGGTTTCAAGGATTATGTGAAGTTTCGGCGAAAGCAGGATTACAATTGCATTGCCATGATTGCGGCATTTCCGAACTGGTCTAATGACGACAAGCCTGCTTCGCTGAAGATGCCCGACGAGACGGTGCTGCGTTCGGCGTGGAAACAGGCCGGGACTGAAAGTGCAAAGGACATGCACGACGAAGATGGTAATCGTGCGTTTCTTTTCCCGGGCAAAATCCCCGGTTACGAAAAATACTTTCCCGACGTCGACCGGATCAATCCGAAATACTTCCGGAATATGGACATGAAAATCGATTATCTCAATAGCCAGGGCTTAGTTCCGTTTATTGAGGTCTCCCGGCGTGACATTGGGCAGGGCTGGAAGAAGTATTACGAATGGCCCCAATCTTATACGCGTTACATCCAGTACATCTGGAGCCGCTATCAGGCCAATATTTGCCTGTTCAGTCCGATCCATCTTGACTGGACCGGTTCGACCATACCGGCCGAGCAGTGGAACCTGGCGGCAAACCGGGTCATTGAGAAGTACGGGCATCCGCCCTTCGGGACACTGGCCGGGACGAACTCGAACCCTTCGACGCTGCGAAACTTCGGTCATACTGATAAGGCCAAATGGCTTACGTTTCATCAGATAGGCAACAGGCGTACTCACGACCTGTATCCGTACCTGACCGAGATATTCAATACCTCGCCGCCGGTGCCCGGCATCAACGGAGAACCTTATTACGCTGGTATGGAGGGGGCGGATGGCGACACGGAGACATCCGCTCTGTTTTGCCGCTCCGCGATGTACGGCAGCGTTTTATCCGGCGGATTGGGAGGGCACATCTACGGCGCCGGCGGATGGGACGGCGGAATGTGGGGCGGGAACGTCGAAGATGCAGCGGAGAGCCATATCTGGGACGTTATCAAATGGCGATCCGCAGACCAGATGCGGCACCTGCGAACTTTTATCCTGTCCGAAGGCAGCAGGTACAGGGATCTGGTGCCCAGCGGGAATCTAATCAAGCCGAACAGGTCGGGCAAAGCCAAGTCGTGTCTCGGATGGTCTTATTGTGCTCGCACCGAACAGAAGGATTTGTTTGTTCTGTACTTCGAGAAGGACTGTCCTAAAGCGAACTTATCAGGCGCAATATTAAGGGGCAAGTACGAAGCCGTATGGTTCAATCCTCGGACCGGTATTTGGAGAGACGCGGGTGTTTTGAGTGCCAATTCCGCCGGCATAATTGACCTGCCGAACTTCCCCGGCAATTTAACCAGGTCCCGCAATGATTGGGCGATGAAGCTGACATTAAAAGACGCTCAATGAGTTAAAGCATTTGTGCTGCCGGGTGCGGGTCTGCGACGTGGATGGATTATTTTTTCGCCCACGTCAACTTTGCAATGCGTATGCCGTCTAAGGCGCCTTCGTTTAGGGCGGCGATATAGTAGTGATCTTTATAATAAATGATTTCGGGCGCCGCAACGGGTAATGTGCAGACGAAATACCTGTGGTCCTGGTTGATACCGAACATCGACGGGTCGTTTGAATAATAGATGCTGGTCCGGGGGGCTCCTCTTTTTCGAATATCGCCTTTGAATGGGCCATACGTTTGCGTTTTGAAAAGGTAGAAGTCGCTGTCGCCCAGTTTCACTACATGGGGACACTCGGACGAATACGCGTTGGTGCCGGCCCGGCCGCCATACGCAGCAACGCTGGACAGACTCCAGTCTTTGAAATCTTCGGTGGTTCGGACGTATACCATTCCCTGCCGGTTCGGATAGGCCGTGTAGTAGGCGAACCATTTGCCTGCGTGAGGCAGGAGTATTACATCACGGGTATTATTGCCGGAGCCCTCGGTGAACATACCTGTCTTGCCGCTGGCTTGAATAACGCGGGTGAAGTTCTTGCCGTCTTTGCTTACGGCGTGACAAATATTCACCCAGTCGCCGTAGAACATGTGGTATGTGTCGCCGGCTTTTACCACGTGCGGCGCCTGCAGCCCGCCGGGCGTTTCGCCCAGTGAAGGATCCGCTTCCATAGCGATACCCTTCGGCTTCCAATCGCTGTCTGTCAGGTTTTGCCCTTCCCAGCGGTAAAAGAACCGGGTCTTTCCGTTTTTGCCGCCGGCGGTCGTACTGCGAATGCAGGACCATAGCTGCCACGTTCCGTCCGCCGCTTGCCAGACGGCAAAGTCGACGGGCTCCTGCCTCTCGGTGGCGTATTTATGTTCCATCGGATTGCCCGCAACCTGCCACCACTGCCCTTCGATTTGCGGTGCCAGGATAGACACGGATGCGTTGCCGTCATGTACAACTATGCCCAGGGCAAAAACGGATATGAGTATTCTCGATATATTTTTCATAACGCATTTTCTGCTATTGCAGGTTTATCGAGCCGCTGTTGGTTTGCATGTGCAGCTTTCCGTTTCCCTGGCCTATTGTTCCTTTGAGCTTCTTCTTGTTGATTTGGCCGCTTACCGTTATTGGCCGGCCGGTTCGTATTGAGCCGTAGCTGGTTGACAGATCGACCTGGCCGGTGAAGTTTTGCGGAACGGTCAAGTCGATACTCCCGTATGAAGTGACTAAGTCTGCAACGATTTCGTTCGGCGTCGAATCCGAACAGGCGATATCGAGATTGCCGCTGCCGGACTTGGCAGTAATGCTGTTTGTTGTCATTTGCCGGCAGGTGATACGTCCGTACGAGGTGGATAGGTTGGTCGTATTCGCGGAAGATTCTGTCAATTTGATGTCGCCGCTGCCGGAGTGCAATTTAATTGACTCGCCTTTAAGCTCGTCGGAAGCGATTGAGCCATAGGATGTGTGCGCATCACAATCGCCGAAAGAGACATTCGAGAGCTTGATTTTGCCGCTGCTGGTTTTAAGTTTGATATCTCCGTCCGACATATCCGTGCAGGTTATAGAGCCGTAGGAAGTCGTTAATTGGGTGGAGCCCTTAATGATCTCGGCGGTAATCGAACCGCTGCTGGATTTAACTGTAATGTTTTCCCCTGTAATGTTCCTGCAGTTGACGGAGCCGTAAGATGTATCCAGATTAACCAAGCCTTCGATATTTTTAGCTTGAATTGAGCCGCTGGAAGTTTTGCCGCTTGTTTGTCCTTTGATATTGGCAAGCTCAATCGCACCGTATGAGCTGGCGCATTCGATATTCGTTTGCTTCGGGACGGTTATATCGTAGCTGATGCTTACTGAGCGATTGTTTCTGCTCGGCGGTTTGTCGGCCTTTACGGTCAAAGTATTGCCGATTGTTTCAAGCTCTATCGTTACTTGCTCGACTAATAGCTGTGCTTCTTCTTCGGTGGGAGCTCTTCCGCATATGTTTGCAATGACGCTGCACTCGGTGACATCGCCGCCGGTAATTGTGATAGAGCCGGAACTGGTTTCGACAAATAGTTTTGATCCGGGGCTAATGGGAGCTTGCCGTTGGACTGTTGTCTTGTATTTGGCCTGCCCCCAGCCGCCCATCTGGATATCGCAGCCGGAGATAATTATAAGGAGGCCCAGGCAGCAGCTTATAGCCCTGAACATCCTATATCGCTTATCCATTTTCGGTCCTCTCGATTATACTTTGGTATTATCTTATTCTTATCGAGCCATTGTGGGTCTCAAGATGCAGTTTGCCCTCGCCCGCACCGATCGTTCCTTTTAAGCTGCTCTTGCTTATTTTTCCGCTTACCGTTATTGGCAGGTCGGTATTAATCGAGCCGTTATGGGTCGAGGCATCAACCCGGGCGGAATAACCGGGTGGAGTCTTTAACTCTATGCCGCCATTGTGGGTCACGATTGATATGTCGCAGACGGATGGGGCGGTGTCGGTGTAATATGCCTTGATGCTGCCGTTATGGGATTTCAGTTGCGTGCTGCCTGAAAATTCTCCGCACGTGACCGAGCCGTTATGAGTGTTAAAATCGGTCGTACCGGAAACCCTCTCGGAGGTCACTTTGCCGTTGTGCGTGGTGGCGTCAAGCCGGCCGGTGATATCCGAAATTTCGATAGCCCCATTGTGCGTAACAAGATCGAGGTCCGTCTGGTTCGGCACTTGGACGTCGAGACTGACGCTCACGGATTTGTTTATCAATTGGGTGGGTTTGTCAATTTTGGTGATTAGGCGATTGCCCGAGGGGACAAGCGTTACTTTTACCTTTTCAGAAAGTTCGCGGGCTTCTTCATCCGTCGCCGCCCGGGTGACAATAGTGGCTGTCATATTACAGTCGGCAACGTCGGCACCATTTATTTTAATTGAGCCGTTGTGGGTCTGGGCTTCGAATGCCGAGCCGGGCGAAAGAGGGGCCGACAACTGTACTGATCTCTCGTATTTTGCCTGCATCAAGCAACCGCCGATGGAGATACAACCGGCCATAAACATGAACAGGCACAGTAAACAGCACAGTGAAACTTTTGCGAAATGATGGTTCTTCATTTTTACTCCTTTTCAAATTGAATCTGTTTTATTCAATTAGCTTACTCTTATTGCATTATTGCTGGTCTATTGGACTTTGCCAATATAAAAGATTGGTCTTTAGATAGCCCTTCTTCAAGTCTATTCTTCCTGCCATTGGTGGATTAGTCGTTGGTTCTATGTAATTAGTTTCAGGAAATCTGTTTTTTTTCTTGTTTTTGGCACTTTTATCAATGTTATGATTCATTTGCTGAAGTTGCTTGGTCTTTATTGACAATTTAAGTCAGAGAAAACGTCATTTTTTGCTCAATATACACCTGTTTTTGGACGTAAATACATAATACTGTAAATTCTGAAAAGAATTTGCCGAGTTTTGCTTGGTATAAAGTTGGCGAATATAGTAAAAATAGGGCATTAAATACTGTGGATTTTTGAATTCTCTGTAATAATACAGGATCCCCCTGTGGTTTTTAAATAAAAGTCAAATAAGGCTGCTGGAGTTCTATGCTTCGGATTGCTATTTCTTGCATTAAAATTCATGGTTCGCTCTTGAATGAAGAAGATCGTATCAAACAGTATAAAATTTTTTGGGCAAACGTACTGCCGAATATTGTAAAAGTAAGAATCTTTATCGGTCTTTTTAATTTTATTAATCTTCTACGAAGGAGGTTTGTTATGTGTAGAAAATTAGTATTATTGGTTTCTTTTACCTTGGTGTTGAGCCTGGTCGGTAACGCAATGGCAGCGATGCCGGCCGGATGGGAGAGCCAGGACATCGCCACGACCGGCGGTAGTGCCGATGAGAGTAACGGGACGTGGACGGTTATTGGCGACGGGGCCGACATCTGGGGTACCTCAGATGCCTTCCACTACGCTTATGTACCATTAATTGGTGACGGCGAGATAACTGCGCATGTCGTCGACAACGGCACTGGTTCGAATACCTGGGCCAAGGGAGGCGTGATGATTCGCGAGACGCTGGATGCCAATTCCAAACATGCAATGATAGTAATTACCGACAGCGAAGGCGGCGGCATAGCTTTCCAATCCCGACCTGACACAGGCGGCAGCTCCGTCAGCTTCCATGGGGATGTCACGGCGTCACCGCCTCATTGGATTAAGCTGGTCCGCGAAGGCGACATAATTACAGGTTACCACAGCGATGATGATGTTGATTGGGTTCAATTCACGGACACATCGCCGGACGGCGCCATGACGAACCCGATAGAAATCTCGATGGCCGAGCAGGTTTACATCGGTTTGTGTATAACATCGCACGCGGAAGGTGAATTACGCACATACACATTCGACAATGTTACAGTCGGGCTTCCTGTTATCGTCACTAAGCCCGATCCTGCTGATGGTGCTATACATCCGGACACATGGGTAAGTATGAGCTGGAGGGCCGGACATACGGCTGTCTCACATGATGTATACTTTGGTGAGACCTTTGCCGATGTGAATGACGGAACTGGCGATACCTTCCGCGGTAATCAGACCTCGGTATTTTTTGTTGTCGGCTTTCCCGGAAATCCTTACCCGGATGGTCTTGTTACGGGCACAACATATTACTGGCGAATCGACGAGGTTGAAGCCGATGGTACCAAACAGACAGGTTATGTTTGGAGCTTTACGGTTCCACCAAAGAAGGCCTATAATCCCAGCCCTGATGATGGCGAGATGTTTGTGGACACCGATACAATGCTCATGTGGTCGCCCGGTTTCGGTGCAAAACTGCACACTATCTATTTCGGAGACGATTTTGACGATATAAACAGTGCGACCGTAGGGGCGCCAAACCCTACTACAACTTTCAATCCAGGCACTCTTGAGTCCAATAAGACTTACTACTGGCGTGTTGATGAATTTGATCCCCCGATGACACATAGGGGTGAAGTCTGGAGCTTTACGACTACAATACCCGGTTTGGGTACGGCCGTGATGGACCGGTGGGAGAACATCCCCTCTACCGACATAAACACTCTCAAGGACAATCCGAATTATCCGAACAATCCTGATGTGACCGAGACGGTGACAAGTTTCGAGTGGGACGGAGATGACCTCAGCGATTACGGAGCCCGGATTGAGGGTTGGCTCTACGCCCCGGGCACAGGCGAATTCACATTCTGGCTCGCCAGTGACGATCAGGGTGAGTTGTGGCTCAGCACTGATGACGACCCCAGCAACACTGAGCTGATCGCGTATGTAAAGGATTCGCCGACTTCAACCGAAGGCTGGACCAATCCCAATGAGTGGGACAAGTACGCCTCACAAATGTCGGAGCCCGTTTCACTCGTGGCCGGCGAGAAATACTACATCATGGCAATCTGGAAGGAAGGTGGCGGTGGTGACAATTGTCAGGTGGCCTGGGAAGGCCCCAGGATCCCGGATCGTATCATCATTCCGGGAACCAATCTGTCGCCCTATGAGCCGCTCAACGCCTATGGCGCCAAGCCCGGCAATAATGCGGCTGGTATAACACAGACACCTACCTTGCAGTGGAAGCCTGGACTTCAGGCCGAATCGCACGAGGTGTACTTCGGCACCGATGAAGCCGCCGTGGCTAACGCTACTAAAGCCTCGCCCGAATACAGGGGCTCTAAGGCACTCGGTGACGAGAACTATGATCCCGGAGAACTTCTCTGGGAGACAACTTACTACTGGCGTGTTGAGGAAGTCAATGTCGCCAATCCAGCCAGTCCATGGGTAGGCAGCGTCTGGAGCTTTACGACGGCTGACTTCATGATCGTGGATGACTTCGAAGGCTATAATGCTGGCGAGAATCAGATATGGTACGCCTGGAAAGATGGGCTTGGCTTTGGAGCACCGGGTGTTGATCCTTACTACCAGGGTAACGGAACAGGAGCTGCCGTCGGTGACGAAACAACAATGTCTTATACCGAGGAAACCATCGTCCACAGCGGCGAACAATCGATGCCATTGGTCTATGACAACAACAAACAGGGCTACGCCAGGTATTCGGAGACGGAACTGACGCTGACAGACCAGCGTAACTGGACCGAGCAAGGCGTTGCGAATTTGTCGCTATGGTTCAGAGGCTACCCGGGATCCACCGGCAGCTTTGTCGAAGGTCCGGTCGGTACCTACACGATGACCGGCTCCGGCGCAGATATCTGGGTGGTTAACGGCGTGGAAGCCGACGAGTTCCACTTTGCCTATAAGATGCTCACCGGTGCCGGCTCGATTGTCGCGAGAGTCGACAGCGTTGAAAATACGAACGACTGGGCCAAGGCCGGTGTTATGATTCGCGAAACGTTGGATCCTGACTCGGCACATGCCTTTGCGTGTGTCACTCCTGCCAGCGGAGTTGCCTCGCAGGGTCGTCCCGATACGGGCGCTACCAGTTTCAACTACGCACAGGCTGACATAACTGCACCTCACTGGGTGAAGCTGGAGCGTGACTTGGCCGGCAACTTTACCGTTTCCCATTCTGCCAACGGTTCGGCCTGGGAGCCGGTAACGGGCGCCATTCCGCAGAATATCCAGATGGGTACGAATGTCTATATTGGTTTGGCTCTGACCAGCCATGACGCAGCTCTGACTTGTCAGGCCGTATTCTCTAACGTCACGACTATCGGCTCGGTCGGCGGTCAGTGGACGAACCAGGATATCGGCATTACCACCAACGCTCCAGAGCCGCTGTACGTGGCGGTCTCCAACAGCGCCGGCACACCTGCGGTGGTAGTACATGACGATCCGGCCGCAGCGACAATAGACACCTGGACCGAGTGGGTGATTCCGCTGCAGGCTTTTACAGTTCAGGGCATAGTCCTGACTAACGTGGACAGGATTGCGATTGGCCTGGGGACCCAGGGCAACATGACGATTCCCGGCGGTTCAGGGAAGATATTCATTGACGACATCCGGCTGACTCGGCCCGCTCCGGAACCGGAACCGTAAGCTGGATTATATGTAGCAGTTGAAGCTACGGATTTGCATCACAAGAAGGCCTATACCGATTCGATTCGGTATAGGCCTCGGCTATTTTTTTGACTCATACATAATTAAGAGATTTTCCTTGACGCGAAGGTGTTTAATCTGGTATAAATTAAACTGGTAGCCTCTGTGGGCTTTTTGTCCCGCAGAAGATGGTTTTTTAGAGGCTATTAAGAGATTTTCACGTTTTGATTAGCCGTCCAATTCGGGCATCGGAAGGAAGGAGGTAGTGTCGAATCAAAATACATGTCTTCAGTACATACAAATGAAATCGGAGAATTCTCGGACGTTTTGGTGTGCAAACAATACCTGTTTTTTCAAAACTATTCTGAAGGAGGATTATTATGTGTAAAAAGATGATTTGTTTAACTATTTTGGTTTTTGTGTTGAGCATGGTTCTTGCCGGCATAGCCACCGCCGCTGATCCCGGTCTTGTAGCCTGGTACCGGTTTGACGGTGACGCCACCGACAGTTCCGGCAATGACCTCCACGGCACGGAAATGGGTGACCCGACCTATGAGGCTGGCGTTTTTGGCCAGGCAATAAACCTTGACGGTACTGGCGACTATGTGGATTGTGGGCTCGATCCGAAGTTTGATATTACCGACTTTATCACTTTCACGTACTGGATCAAGGTTAACGCATTCGACAAGCAATGGAACACGGTCATCTCAAGGGGTGACGACTCCTGGCGATCGTCGAGGGCGGGCTTGGAAAGCTACATGGAAGCCGCTGTGGGCGGTACGGCGGGGAACTATACCTTCGGAATCACCCCCGTTGACGATGGCGAGTGGCATCACATCGGATGGGTTTACGACGGCACGATGAACTACTTGTATTTAGATGGGGAGGTGGACGCAACTGAAGTGAACAGCGGGCAGATTACTGTCAGTAGCTATCCTCTCTATATCGGCGACAATTCTCAAGCGACGGGACGCTTCTGGAACGGTCTCATTGACGATGTGATGATTTTCAACCGGGCATTAAGCCATGAAGAGATTCAGGATATCATGCTGAGCAGTGCCGGCTCATTTCCAATTGCTTCGAGTCCCAGCCCGGAGGATGGTGCACTGCATCCGGATACATGGGTGACTCTTTCCTGGAAGGCGGGAGATTTTGCCGCCTCGCACGATGTATATATGGGCGAAAGTTTTGACGATGTTAATGACGGCATCGGCGATACATTCCGAGGCAACCAGGGATTGAATACAGCGTTTTTTGTTGCCGGCTTTCCCGGCTTTGCATATCCGGATGGTCTTGTTAATGGCACGACCTACTATTGGCGAATCGATGAAGTTAATGATGCCAACGTATCCAGTCCGTGGAAAGGCGAAGTCTGGAGCTTCACGGTTCCACCTAAGACGGCCTATTACCCTGACCCAGCCGAAGGTGCCGAGTCAGTCGATCTTAATGTAGTGCTTAGCTGGACGGCAGGATTCGGTGCAAAATTACACACCGTATACTTCGGCGATGATTTTGACGATGTGAATAATGCCACCGGCGGTCCTTCTCAGGGAATAGTGAACTATACTCCCGATTCAGTGAAATTCGCTAAGACTTACTACTGGCGTGTCGATGAGAATGATGGCTTCGAGACGTACAAAGGCGAAGTTTGGAGCTTCACTACTCTGGGCGCCGTCAGCGGCCCAAATCCGGCCGATGGTGCTGTAGGTGTAAAGCCGTCGGTGGTTCTTGGCTGGGATGCGGGAGCCGTTGCCGAATCACACGAGGTGTACTTCGGCTCAGATGCGGATGCCGTGGCCAATGCCACGACAGCCTCGCCCGAATATAAGGGGCCAAAGGTCCTCGGCGAGGAGAGCATTGATCCCGGCAAGCTTACATTGAACACGACGTACTACTGGCGGATCGATGAGGTCAACGGCGTTAATCCCGATAGTCCATGGGCAGGCAACGTCTGGAGCTTTACGACGGGCGATTTCTTTGTCATAGATGATTTCGAGGACTACGATGCCAACGACAACCAGATATGGTACACCTGGCACGATGGGCTTGGCTACGGCGCGCCGGGTACTCCCGATTTCTTCGGCGGCAACGGCACCGGCGCTGCAGTAGGCGATGAAACCACTGCTTCTTATACCGAGGAAACTATCGTCAACGGCGGCAGCCAGTCAATGCCGATTTCATACGACAATAACAAGCAGGGCTACTCGAAGTATTCGGAGGTGGAGTATACGTTAACAGACCAGCGTGACTGGACCGAGGAAGGTGTTGCGAATTTGTCGCTGTGGTTCAGGGGCTACTCAGCTTCGGTTGGCAGCTTCGTCGAAGGGCCGGTCGGTACTTATACGATGACCGCGTCCGGCACAGATATCTGGG
>CAZSOR010000081.1:9845-16419 GCA_964608395.1 uncultured Pirellulales bacterium | reverse complement strand
TCAACGAGTACCATGCACTGCTGGTCAGGGCCGGCAAAGAATTCTGCAAGACGAAAGCCAGATGCTCGGGCTGCCCCCTCGAAGAGTTGCCGCACACGCTCGATATCGAGTATTTTTAGTGTATTTCCTGGCCGGGTTTTGCTCCGGTGTCGGCGCTGAGCATGAAGATGTCTTTTCCGCCGGGGCCGGCCGCCAGGATCATTCCTTCGGAAAGGCCGAATCGCATCTGCCTGGGTTTGAGGTTAGCGAAGAAAACGACAGTTTTACCGGTCAAATCTTCGGGCTTGTAAGCAGTGGCGATAGCGGCGAAAACGGTTTTTTCCGGTCCGCCCACGTCCAGAATCAGCCGCAGCAGTCTGTCGGCGCCTTCGACGGATTCGGCCTTTAGAACTTTTGCGATTCGCAGGTCAATCTTCGCGAAATCATCAATTGTACACTCCGGCTTGAACGGCTCGACGGGCTCTGTCGCCGCCGGCTGAGGGGCCTGAGTTTCCTTACTCTCTTCTAACATTGCATTCACCTGTTTTTCTTCAATTCGTTCGAACAATCGTTCAAAATTGTTTATCCTGCGGTCTTCCAGCACCGTATCGAGGTCTGCAAAACAAAGCGTCTCAACATCGAGGAACCGCTGCACTTTTTCAGCATATTTGGGCACGATGGGTTTCAGGTAAATCGCCAGGATACGGACGGCGTTGATTACGGCGGTTAAAGTTGTGCGTGTTTTTTCCAGGTCGGTTTTTACTGTCGCCCAGGGCTGATTCTGCTCGACATACCGGTTCGCTTCATCCGCCAGGGCGGTAATCGACCGGACGGCTGCTGCAAATTTGAGGTTCTCATAATCTTCAATAATCCCGTCCTTAGCGGCGGTGAGCTTGTCGATAAGCTCTTTACCCTGCTCATCGAGCCGGCCAAGCTGCGAATCGAGTTTCTTTGTCAGCATCGGGCCGGAGCGGGAGGCCAGGTTTGCGAATTTGCCGACTAAATCAGAGTTGATTTTGTTTATGAAGTCATCAATTTTAAAATCTATATCTTCGATGCTGTCGCTTAGTTTGCTTGCGTAGTAATACCGGAGATATTCGGGATCCAGGTGTTTGGCGTAGGTGCTTGCTTTAATAAATGTCCCGCGTGACTTGCTCATTTTCTCGCCGTTGACGGTCAGGAAACCGTGGATGAACAGCTTCTCGGCGGTTTTTATGCCGGAGCCGATTAACATCGCAGGCCAGAAAAGTGCGTGAAAGTACGTAATGTCCTTGCCGATAAAATGATACAACTCGTACCCGCTGCCGTCGGCTTTTTCCGAGCCGGTCCCGGGCCAGAGACTGTCGAAGTCGAGGTTGTTCCTGTCGCAGTAGTTTTTGGCTGAGGCCATGTACCCGATAGGTGCATCCAGCCAGACGTAGAAAAATTTATTTTCTTCGCCCGGTATTTTGAATCCGAAATATGGGCCGTCACGGGATATGTCCCAGTCTTTCAGGCCCGAGTTGAACCATTCGTCGAGTTTGTTCGCCACCGATTTTTGCGTATGTCCCCCGGCAATAAGGTCTCTGAGCCGTTGCTCGTAATCGACAAGTTTGAAAAAATAATGCTTGGAGGTTTTCAGCACGGGTTTGTTCCGGCACGTTGCACAGTAGGGATTTATCAGATCGGCGGGTTGATACGTGGAGCTGCAAACCTCACATGAATCGCCGTATTGATCCTCTGCCTTACACTTCGGGCATGTGCCCCGGACAAATCTGTCCGGCAGTGACATTTTGCAGGTTTCGCAGTAAGTCTGTTCCACGTCCCGTGTAACGATTGAGCCGGCCTCGTTCAAACGGTTGAAGATCAACTCGCTGAAATACTTGTTCTCGGGCGAATGGGTCGAGTAATAGTTGTCGAATTCGATATAAAATTTGTCAAAATCGGCCTTGTGCTCTTTATGCACTTTGGCGATCAGCTCTTCAGGGCTGATGCCCGCCGTCCGGGCGCTAATCATAACAGGCGTGCCGTGTGTATCGTCGGCGCAGAAATAAAGGCATTGATTGCCGCACATTTTCTGAAAGCGCACCCAGATATCGGTCTGGAGATATTCCACTAAATGCCCGATATGTATCGGGCCGTTTGCATAAGGTAAGGCTGACGTTACGATCATCTTGCGAGGCATTTTTCTTCCTTGACGACTGAAATCACACACCGGGGATAACTATTTTTTATTGTTCTGTCCTTTTTTCTTCGAGTTGCTATTCTGTTTTTGATCTGCTGCTGACTGGGGGAGTATCTCAAGCTCCTCGAGACCAATGGCGCTTTTCTCCCCACTTTCAAATTCGACCATAACTAACTGACTCAATATCTGGGTATCTATAACTCTGCCCTGGCCGTTTTTGGTTTTTACCCTGGTATTCTTTTTCGGCAGTCTTTTCTTGAGATCCGTATAGGTTTCATCCTCATATCGCAGACAGCACTTCAATCTGCCGCAATAGCCTGAGATTTTGGCCGGATCGAGGGTGGCTTTTTGCATCTTCGCCATTCGCATATTGACCGGCTTGAGGTGTTTGAGGAATCGCTGGCAGCAGCATTGTTGTCCGCAGCTTTCCACGTCACCGAGGAGTTTGGCCTCATCCCGGGAGCCGATCTGCCGCATTTCGATTCTCGTCTGATATTCCTGTGCGATTCTCTTGACCAAGTCGCGAAAATCCACCCGTCCGTCGGACATAAAGTAGAAGATGATGCGTTCGCCGCCGAACACGTGTTCTGAATCGACTATTTTCATCGGCAGGTTCATTTCCCTGACGAAACGCCTGCAGTATTCCATTTCTTCTCTTGCGATTTTCCGCAGATGCCGCTCTTCGCTTATATCCGCGGCGGTTGCGTAGCGGATGAATTTCCCAATCTGACCCTGCGAAATATCGACATCTTCGTTATTGAAATACTCTTTTAGCTGCTCCTGGCTTAGTCTGAATTGACCGGCCTTGTAGGAGCTGAACCGGCCTACGAGGTAACCAAGTTCAAGGCCTCTATTAGTTTTTATCACGACACGAGTATGCACTTTGGTTATGCTGGTCTCGTGATGCTCGAAGAGGCCGAGTGTGCTCATACGCCCATATCGAATCAGGATATATTTTTTATGCTTAGCCTGTTTGGCCCTTGTTTCCGAGTTTTTTGACATCCACACTACCTATATTCATACTAATTTTACGTTATACTACTACTCCGTCACGATTGATTCTGTAGCATGTCATTCCCGCGAAAGCGGAAATCCAGAATCGTTGGCATCCTGGATTCCGCATCAAGTGCGGAATGACAACCTACCTAATCGAAGTTGACAAACTACTACAGCTAAACCTGAATTGTATCAGAATCGGCAAGACTTAACAATAGCTGTTCGAAAATTAGCTTTTCATTGACGTTGGATTCGATCCATCGCAGCACGCGATAGCAATCGGAGATTTTTTCCGCCGCCGGCTCGGCGTCGAAACGAGCAGCCAGCTTCTCTATCTGCTTTTTTTGGTCGAAATTGACAGGTTCTTTCGCCCTGTTTACATTCAGATTCATCGCATCGTGCAGGGCGGATATGATTATCCTAACAATAATCTTCATGGCCCTTCGATTGATGTCGGCCTTACTGGTGGCTTTATCGAGGCTTGTCCACTCGGCGGCGATCTTCTTGCTTTCCGCGAGAAGCTCCTGGGCCAGGTTCAGAGTTTCGGCGAGTTCATAGCTGACTAAAGAGTTTATCAACTTCTTTTTTGCTTTGTAAAGATTTGCGCCGGCCAACTCCAGTTTTGCCCACTGGCACGCTTCGCCCAGGCTGCCTTGCGCCAAGCGTGCAAAGTACCGGGCCGGCTCTTCTTCGAGGCCCTTTTCTTTTAATATTTCGATTATCCTGTTTTCGTCTATCGGGCCGAACCGGATTGTCTGGCACCTCGATTTAGTCGTAGGCAGGAGCTTTTCCAGGCGAGTACACAGCAGCACGATACAGCAATATTCGGGTGGTTCTTCGAGGACCTTCAACAGGGAGTTCTGTGAGGATTTGTTAAGCCTTTCAGCTTCGCTGACGACGAAGACCTTTCTCTGCGAAATCGTCGGCCTGGTCGGGACCTTCGCGATCAGGAATTCACGGATTACATCTATCGGTAAATCGATTGGTGCTGCTTTACCTTTGCCGTCTTCGGTAAATTCCCGCAATTCCTTGTAGATATGAGCGAAGTCGGGATTTGAGCCTGCTTCTAAGAGCCTGCAGGATTGGCACGAACCGCAGCCGTCGGCAAAGCCGTTTTCTATAATGGGTTTTTTGCATAGAAGCAACCTGGCCCATTCGCGGGCGGTTTTGAATTTGCCAATGCCTTCGGGCCCGGCAAAGATATACGCATGTGCCCACCTGTCCGATGAGAAGGCCCGCTGCAGAATGTCGATTGCCCTGTCCTGGCAGAAAATCTCTTTGAATGACATTTATGTAAAACTCGCTTCTGAGATAAGTTGCAATATCGTCTCGTGAACTGTTTCAATCCCGGCGGCGGCATCGACTACCAGCACGTTTTCGTGCTCGGCAGCCAATTGCAGGAATCCCTCGCGGACTTTTTGGTGGTAGCCATCCCCTTTGGCCTCCATTCTGTCTAACTGCCTGTCCAAACGTCCTGCGGCCGTCTTTAAGTCCACGTCGAGAATGATTGTCAGGTCCGGCCAGACTCTTTCGAGGCAATCCGTTGCTATTCTTATAACCTTGTCGGTGCCGAAGCCGCCCGCGAAGCCCTGATAGGCGCACGTGCTGGATAGCCATCTGTCGAGTACGACGCAACGATTGCCTTTAAGTGCCGGGGCGATTTTTTCCGCCCAAAGCTGCGCCCTGGCTGCCATGTACAATAATAATTCTGTTCTCGTATCCATCGCAAGGTGCTCGGGATTGAGCAGGATTTCTCTTATTTTCTCGCCGATGGATGTATCGCCGGGATCGCGAAAACGGCTGGTCGGCACGCCCTCACTTTCGAGCCACTTTACCAGAAGCTCCGCCTGCGTACTCTTTCCGCAGCCATCCGGGCCGTCGAGCACTATAAATTTGCCTTGTAATCGATCTTTCAAAAGTATTCGCCTAAAGCTAAAACTATTCCGGCAGACAAAATATCATACCCTGCTCGGCAAAACAACCTGTTTATTGCTACGTCCGGCCGGAAGTTCTGTTCTACTGCGAGACTTCGGTCAAAGCCTCATAGGTCTGCGGCATGCGATGGCGCGGGCCGATGGAACGCCAGTGACCATCCCAGTCGAGAAGCTCGCGTTTGTTCAGGTCGATCTCAGCCCAGAATACTCCGTCTTTACCTTCGTTCGAAGCCAGAATCCTGCCCATCGGATCGATGACCATGCTGTTGCCGTCATAGACCGATGGTACCATAAAGACGCCGTTGTCACGCGCCCTAACGCGAAAGGTCGACTCGCCGTCGACCCGGCCGCCTTTATCGGGCAGGGTATTACCCCAGGTTGGGGCGAAGATAATCTCCGCTCCATGGAGGGCGAAGATTTCCGCCGCTTCGGGGAAGAACCAGTCGTAACATATCTGGATTGCGACTTTGCCAAATTCCGTCTCGAAAACCGGATACTCATTGCCCGGCCGTACGCCTTGCTTCCATTCCTGGCGCGGCAGGTGGACCTTGCGATACTTGCCCGCAATCTCTCCGCTGCGATCCAGCAGCACGGCGGTATTATAAACGACCTCGCCGTCAAGTTCGGTAAGACCGGCCACTACCCAGATCTTATTTCGCCTCGCGGCCTCAGCTAATACCCCACTGGCCGGCCCCGGTATCGGCTCGGCACGATCTTTCATGGTCGCTGGCGTGCCGACCGCCCTAATCGCCTCGCCTAAGCAGACAATATCGAGCCCAAGCTTGCCCGCGGCGTCGATCTGCTCGCACCAGAGCTTCAGATTCTTTTCCGGCGTGCTGTTTCTCGGTCGCAGATAGACCGTGCCGACCTTGACCTTCCTCGGCTTTGGCGCCGGGGCCGGCTGCATACTAACGTTCTTCCAGAGCACCAACCCGCGCCTCGGCCACTTGACCTCCAGCGATAAACGGGCGCTATCGGCGTCCTCCGGCGCGACGAGAACATCGTCGAACTTAGCAAGACCATCCTCAAGAATCGGCCCTCGCACAAGCATCCCCGCCGGGTGTAGCAATTTGCCGCCGCCCATCCAGTTTACACGTACCAGCAATGAATGGTAGGGGGACTGAAAATCGCGTAACAGACAGACCGATTTGACAGCGTACGCCTGCCCGCCTTTGATCTGGTTAATATCCTGAACCACCCCGCCCACGGCGTAAGGATCGGCCCCATCAACAACAAAACCACCGCCGGTACTCGCCCGCACCCGGCAAGCCGCCTTCTCCCACGCCGGCTTCCAAACAGACCACCCCGTAGGCACCTTAGCAGTCTGCCCCGCCTCAAATGTAGGATTCGACACCAATTCCTGCGCCTCAGCACCAAGTGCCAAGCTTAAAAGACTAATAATCAACGCCATACAAAATAATATACGTCTTACCATTTTCGATCCCTTCCTATTTCGCACTTTTATCGACAAGTCACCAGCTACGAACTATTTCTTTTCCAG
>CAZSOR010000081.1:6226-9745 GCA_964608395.1 uncultured Pirellulales bacterium | reverse complement strand
CGGACGGAAGCATACTCGTCATCCAACGCCTCGAAGTATTCGGGTATCGCGTTTTCGCCCTGGCCGTCCAGTTCCTTTATTCTTCGGAGCTTGTTTAGCAGGTCTGTTTGGTTTAGTTTATTCCGCCAGTGCTGATTGTCCCTGGCCGGTGTTTCAGGCGGTTTCGCCCCTGAGACCTTGTCATCGAATCTGAACCTGACCTCGCCGCTGTCTTTGAAGCCTATCCGGCAAGACTTTGCGTGCAGGACCTTGTCCTGCGTGAGCCATACGGATTTTGTATACAGCCTCCAGGCTGAATTGGATTGGCTATCGCCGCTGATTTTGTAAACGATTGAAGCCCCGGCTGTAGGACAGGCGATTGTTACGCGACGCACAGCTTCACCCGGTTGCCATTTAGGCGTCCAGAAGGACGGCTCGGCGGTCTTTTGAAATTCGCCGCCCGGGCGTTTCATCTCGTCGAACTCCGGCTCCGGAATCAGCCCGATATCGCCGGTTTCCCTGACCCATTTGGCGTGGATTACGCGCATCCGCCGGAGCACATCCTTGTACTTCGGATCGCCCGCCAGGTTTTTGACTTCGTGCGGGTCGGTGGCGGTGTCGTAAAGCTCCTCGACTGGTTTGGTCTCTTCGAAATACTGCTTCTGCGGGCCTTCAAGCTTGCCCTCGGCGTTGAGCCGCCGCATCTCCTGCATCGTCGGCATCTGGTTCATGTAATTAATATCCTGCCCGCGTGTCACGTACCACATGTAGTTGCGAATATATTTGTAGCGTTTGTCACGCACGGCACGAATCAGGTCGTACGCTTCGTCCATCCGGTCGCGGGCGGCGAAAATATATTCGCGCGGCGTAGCCTTCTGGCTGCCGAGGAACGCATGGCCTTGGATGTGGTCCGGGATTTTGACGCCGGCTAACGAAAGCATCGTCGGGGCGAAATCTATAAATGCAACCAGGTCATCGTTGACAGTGCCGGGTTTGACCGCATCGGGATTGTCTGGCATTGCGAGTTTTCGCCATTTCTTCGGTACGTGAATAATCAGCGGAACCCGCAGGCCCGAATCGTAAATCCACCGCTTGGCCCGCGGCAGGCCTCGCCCGTGGTCGCCCCAGAACCATACGATTGTGTCATCGGCCAGGCCGTCGTCTTCAAGCTGCTTTAGGACGTCGGCGACAAGCTTGTCGGTCAGCGTGATAATGTCGTAATATTGCGCCCAGTCTTGTCGAACCGCCGGCGTATCGGGATAGTAGGGGGGCAAGACCGCTTTGTCCGGGTCGTGCCTTTCATCCGGCTTCAAGCTCGCCAGGCGCTTGAGCATTGCTTTACTTCTGTTGCGGATCTGGCTTTCATGCGAAGTTGTGAAGTTGAAAATAGCGAAGAACGGCTGGCTTTTGCCGCGATTGCGCCAGTGTGCCTTACGGCTGCATTCGTCCCAGGCACTTGCTGGCGGATTAAACTGGTAATCGGTCTTGGAATTATTCGTGCAGTAATAACCTTCAGCCCTGATATATTCGCTGAAACATTTTACATAAGCCGGTGGTACGCCCTGGCAGCGCATGTTGTGGGTCCCGTTAGTGGTCGGATACATGCCGGTAATGATCCCCGATCGCGTCGGGGCACAAACTCCGGAATGAGAATACACATTTGTATAGCGTACCCCCCGGGCAGCGAGTTTGTCGATATTGGGCGTTACGGCGTAGCTGTCGCCGTAGCAGCCGAGATCGGGGCTGATATCTTCTGTGCTGATCCAGAGGATATTCGGCCGCTGCCGGCCTGCCGTCTCGGCGGCGTTCAGGGGGATTTGGGGCAGTGCCATTGCCGCCGCTGAGCCGGCAACAACCTGCATGAACCGGCGTCTGTTCATATATTCTTTAGAGCTTGTCATGAATATTACCTCCAAATATCAAATGTTCAAAGCGACTTGACGACTATTGTCAATGTAAATGCTTATACACAGGCCGGACAGTTCCCTGTCCTGGATCCTTCATAAAAATCCATTATAGCCGTAAGAAGTTGGCAGGCAAATCAAATTCCAGCAGGTTGTGTTTGTGGAATGGAGGGCTGCTTCTGATTTGACAGATGAACAAATTATGGGTAGTGTATAGTTTGAAAATGGAAGGTTCCGGAGGCGATAGCGGGTGGCTGGTCCGGTTACAGTCCATCTCGGGGATAAATAATGGATATCTACAATCTTGTCAGTTTCGCAGGGATGTTTGTTCTGCTCGGCTTTGCGTGGCTTTTATCAAACGATAGAAAGAACATGAACTTCAGGGTGATAGGCTGGGGGATCGGATTGCAGCTACTGATTGCTGCTTTCATTTTCCTTGTTCCGGCCGGGACAAAAGTCTTTCGGTTCGTCAATGACGTGGTAGTAAATGTTCTGGATTCTGCATCGGCCGGGGCGGAATTGGTTTTCGGGCGACTGGCGTTGCCGCCGGGACAGACCAATGAGGCGGGAGAAGAGTCCCTCGGCTTTTTCCTGGCTTTTCAGGCTTTTCCTACGATTATTTTCTTTTCGGCTCTAATTGCGATTTTGTACTATTTTGGCGTAATGTCTTTGGTGATTCGGGGATTCGCTTTTGTTTTTACGAAGCTCATGAGAATATCCGGTGCCGAGTCTCTGGTCGCGGCCAGCAATATTTTTGTGGGGATTGAATCAACTCTTACCGTGAGGCCCTATCTGAGCCGAACGACCAACTCGGAGATATGCACGATACTGACCGCCGGGATGGCTACGGTCTCGTCGAATGTTTTGGCGCTGTACGTATTCAGTCTGAGGGATCAATTTCCCACCATCGCCGGGCATCTGGTCTCGGCGTCGTTGCTTTCAGCGCCGGCGGCGCTGGTGATGTCGAAGATTATTTTCCCTGAAGCCGGGACTCCGGAGACGTTAGGTGTGCATGTTAAACCATTCTACGAGAAAGAGTCGAGTCTTTTTGAGGCGATTATCAACGGAGCGAACGCCGGCGTGAAATTGATCGTCGGAATTGTGGCTCTGCTTATCGCGGTTTTGGGTTTGGTTGCATTGGTTGACCTGTTCTTATCTGCTTTGGGGGCAAAGGTAAATCCGCTACTCGGCTTTGAGAGTGTGTGGTCTTTGAAAGCGTTCTTTGGATATGTTTTCTACCCATTCACATTAGTTCTTGGGATTCCTCCCTCCGACGCCGGCGTTGCTTCCAGAATTATCGGTGAACGCATCGTCGTAACCGAGATTACGGCATATAAGGATTTTGCCGTTGTCTTAGAGCAAAATCTGTTGCAGCATCCACGTTCAGCAGTGATTATCACGTATGCGTTATGCGGTTTTGCTCATGTTGCCTCAATGGCCATCTTTGTGGGGGGGATTTGTGCGCTGGCACCTGAAAAGGCCCGCAATATAGGAGGCCCGGCGTTTCGTGCCCTCATAGCGGCGACGTTGGCCTGTCTTTTGACGGCTTGTGTTGCCGGGACATTCTTTACAAAAGGATCGATTCTCCTGGGAGAATGATGATGTTCGTGAAATATTTAAAGGATTGCCGGCAGTT
>CAZSOR010000081.1:0-6126 GCA_964608395.1 uncultured Pirellulales bacterium | reverse complement strand
GTTTTTCGAAGTATAGGAACAAAAATTATGGATAACATATAATTTAGCAATGAATCCCTTTTTATCGGGCCAAGTCGCGAATATATGTAAAAAACCAGTACTTGTGCATTTGGGTATGGAGTTTGCTCTATTAACAATCATGAGGTTTTGGGGGATCTCTATATGTGGGGGGTCTTAATATGGAACGTGTATTCGTGAGGAGAGTGATTTGATGGACGAAACAAACCTTGAAGACAAACTTAACGAACTGGTCAAAGAGTTTGGTGAGACAGCCGACCCGCAGCATAGAAAGTTAGCTCAACTCGCCAGACAAGCTCAGGCAAACCGCAAAAAGCTTGAAAAAAGCATAAATAGTCTGCAGGAGTCACTGGATTATCTGCGAGTGTGTATTAAATACCAGGTCTTCGATCTTGAAGCGACTCGCCGGGAAAATCAATACCTCAGAAAGTTACTTGAGGATGATAACCGCCAGGGCTAAAAGTAATAGAGGCCAAAGACAACAGATATAAATTCCAAAGAACAAGCTATGCCGGACAAACTGGGTTCACAGCCCACTTTAGCGACTGCTAAATCCGGATCTAAACAAATAATCCCTTATTAATCATTTCTGTAATCGTATATATTTTACCCCTTTTGAGAATCCGGCGTATAATTCTATGTGGCTCCAAATGACTTCTTCGGTGCCATATCGGATAATGAGTTTGTAGCGACAAGTCGGGATAAGCCTTTTAAGTGCCCAAAATCTGGATTTTTGTGCGTGTAATCGGAAAGTTGGCATCTGTTTTTGCCGATAAAATTAGGAATAAAGAAAATGTTGGCCCGAGAGTGAACATCAACTCAGTCTGAGCTATATAAAGATATGTATTAACAGTCCTGATAAGCAAGGCAGTGAGCAGATATTGCATGTTTGACAGACGGATTGAGTGCTATATAATAAGAAACAATAAAATAAAATGTTACTTATCGCCGATTGGTATACTACGTTGGTGTTTATTCGACGGCAGTGGCAGGAGAATCGGTGTTTTTCTAAACTATGTTTCGGGGTAAAAGATGTTTGAACGTTTTACAGACCGTGCACGTAAGGTTATGGCGCTGGCTAACCAAGAGGCCCAGCGTTTTAACCACGAATATATAGGAACCGAACACATCCTTCTCGGGCTGGTTAAGGAAGGCAGCGGAGTGGGTGCTACGGTTCTGAAAAATCTGGATGTGGACATAAAGAAGCTTCGGTTCGGAGTGGAAAAGCTGGTCAAAAGCGGGCCTGATATGGTCACAATGGGCAAGCTGCCGCAAACACCCCGAGCCAAGAAGGTTATTGAGTATGCGATCGAAGAGGCCCGGTCGCTTAACCATAACTATGTGGGGACAGAACACATCCTGTTGGGCCTGCTGCGAGAGAGCGAAGGTATAGCAGCTCAGGTTCTTATGGATCTTGGTTTGAAACTCGAGGATGTACGTCAGGAAGTGTTGAATCTGCTGGGAGCCGGAGTGGATGACGGACCTGCGGCTCTTGGGATGAAGATGGCCCCGACCATGGGCAGAAAGACAAAAAGCAAAACCCCGGCACTGGACAGCTTCGGCAGAGATCTTACGCAATTAGCCGCCGCCGGTGAACTCGACCCGGTTATCGGCAGGAAGAAGGAAATTGAGCGACTGATCCAGATACTCTGTCGGCGCACGAAGAACAATCCGGTTCTCCTGGGCGAAGCAGGCGTAGGCAAAACTGCTATTGTCGAGGGTCTGAGCCAGCAGATAATCAACAAGCAAGTGCCGGAAATCCTCAAGGGCAAGCGGATGGTTGTGCTTGATCTGGCAATGATGGTTGCCGGCACGAAATATCGCGGACAATTCGAAGAAAGAATAAAAGCGGTCATTAACGAAGTCCGAAGGGCGAAAAATGTCGTATTGTTCATTGATGAGCTTCATACGCTTGTAGGAGCCGGTGGTGCCGAGGGTGCTATCGATGCCTCGAACGTGCTCAAGCCGGCTCTTGCAAGAGGGGAAGTTCAGTGTATTGGCGCCACTACTTTAGACGAGTTCAGAAAACATATTGAGAAAGACGGGGCGCTTGAAAGACGTTTCCAGACAATAATTGTCGAGCAACCTTCCAAGGATGAGACACTGGCGATACTTAGAGGACTTCAGGACCGCTACGAGGCGCATCACAGGGTTCGATTTACCGACGAGGCCCTTTTCCAGGCTGTAGAGCTTTCTACCCGGTATATCACCGGCAGATGTCTGCCCGACAAGGCGATAGATGTGATCGATGAATCCGGTGCACGAGTTCGACTTAAGAACATGACTCCTCCGCCCGATTTGACGCAGATGGAAGAGAAAATAGAAAAGCTGCAAAGGGAAAAAGACGAGGCCGTTAAAAATGCCGATTATGAGCGGGCGGCGTCATTGAGGGATGAGGCCCAGCAGCTTCTGGATGATAAGACCCAATTGCATAAAAAATGGTACGAAGAAAACAAAGAGGCGACCGGAGTAGTGGACAACGAGATCATTGCGGAGGTCGTCAGCAATATGACGGGTGTGCCGTTGACGAAACTGGAGAAAAAGGAAACCCAGCGACTCCTGGAACTTGAGGCCGAGCTGCATAAAACAGTTGTATCGCAGGATGAGGCAATTACTGCCGTGGCCAAGGCAGTTAGACGTAGTCGTAGCGGCCTTAAGGACCCGAATCGTCCAATGGGATGCTTCATACTCCTCGGACCCAGCGGCGTTGGAAAAACGCTGCTCGCACAAGCCCTGGCGGAGTTTATGTTTAGTGACAGGAACTCTCTGATTAGGCTGGATATGAGCGAATTCATGGAGAAGCACAATGTAAGTAGATTGGTTGGGGCTCCTCCCGGATACGTTGGCTATGAAGAAGGCGGGCAATTAACCGAAAGGATTAGAAGACGGCCATACTCGGTGCTGCTCCTTGATGAAATAGAGAAGGCACATCCTGATGTCTATAATGTGCTGTTACAGATTATGGACGAGGGCAGGTTGACGGACAGTTTCGGACGAAGCATTGACTTTAAGAACGTTGTTCTAATTATGACCAGCAACATCGGCGCTGATTTGATTAAGAATCAATCCGGTTTTGGTTTTGGCAAGAAAAGCCCCGAGGCGAATTATGAGAAAATGAAGGATATTCTTCAGAAAGAGGTAGAGCGTCACTTTAGACCCGAATTCCTGAACCGGCTTGACGACACCATCGTCTTCCAGGCATTAACAAGAGAGAATCTGCAAATTATCGTTGATTACGAGCTTGCCAAGGTATTCAAACGTCTGACCGAGCATGGCTTAAAACTCGAATTAACCGACCAAGCGAAGGAATTTCTCATTGACAAGGGCTACAATCCGGAATTCGGGGCCAGACCTTTGCGAAGGGCGATCGAGCACTATATAGAAGACCCGCTTTCGGAAGCTGTACTGGGAGGCAAATTCAAAGACAAGAACCTTATCAAGATAGACGTGCAGGATGAAGAGCACTTGAAACTTGAAGGGTATATAGAACCTGAGCCGGAGAAAAGTGAGCCTGCCGTCGCAAAGTCGAAATAGTCGTATTTGATAATACGTTACGGCTTGCGGCTCGTGGCCCGATCCGGATTTCGCGCTTCACGGTTTGATTTTTGTAATGCCGTTTTCGACGGACAATTTGCCGGCGGCAAATAATCTTATCGCTTCCGGATATGCGATACATTCCTGCTCGAAGACCCTGGCGGCCAGCGTATCGGGAGTGTCGTCGTTTTCGACCTCGCAGGTTCGCTGGACGATGATGGGCCCATCGTCATATTCGTTTGTGCAGAAATGGACGGTGCAGCCGCTTACTTTGCAGCTCGCTTTTAGGACCGCCTCGTGGACGTGATGTCCCCACATCCCTTTTCCGCCGAAGCTCGGCAGCAGGGCGGGGTGGATGTTCATCACGCGATGTTTGTATCGATACGGTATTTTCCAAAGGCAGAGCCAGCCTCCCTGGATGACGAGGTCAACTTTTGCCGCGACGAGCTCTGCTTCGATACGCTTGCTGAATTCATCGATGTCGGGGTAGTCTTTTGTGCGGACAATCTTAACGTCCAGCCCGGCGTTTTCCGCTTTCTCGACCCCCGTTACTGTTGAACGTGAACTGATAACGACAGTCACCTCGGCATTGAGCAGGCCGTATTTAATGTGTTTGAGGATGTTCATCAATGTTGTGCCGCCGCCGCTGATGAGCACGCCGAGCCGGATCGGCTTTTCCTTATTCGATGCCGGTATCCCCTTGCTTTCGATGTTGTGTCCTGCGTCCAGGGCCTGGTTTACGAGACTGTCGGCTTGCTTGTTCTTATCACGAGTAATATGATGGACTTTCCAGCTCTTGAATCCACCGAGCAGGCTGATGGCTTGCTCGTAAAGGGGCTTGATAAGCTCGCTTTTCACCCTGTATTGACCGTTGATCTGTTTGACAAGCAACTCGCTGTCGCTGAAAACTGTAAGCTGTTCGGCACCAATTTGTCTCGCAGCTTCGAGGGCTTTTACGAAACTTGTGTATTCGGCCACGTTGTTAGTCGTTCGGCCTATCACGTAGCCTTTTGCCAGCAATTGAGTCCCGCTGGAATCTTTCAATACAAAACCGGCAGCAGCCGGGCCAGGATTGCCTCTGCTGCCGCCGTCTATATGAGCGATGATTTTATCAGGCACTACGTTGGCTCCCCAAAACAAAATTAAAACGAGTTAAGGCTAACGCATAATGACTGCGGGATACGTTTTGGTTCTGCGGTCTTACTCATGGTTTCTAATCTTCATGTAAATTGCCAAGGACAAGTATTCTTGTGCAATTGGGACAGCGGATTATGTCATCCTTAGTCATAAGCATATTGACACTCTCAGCGGTGATTCCCATGAAGCAGCCCCCACAGCTATAAGGTCCCTTTTTATTACCCTGCTGCTCAATTAACGCGACAGCTTGGCCATCATAGGTTTCCGCCACACGTTTGAATGTTTCTAACGATTTGGATGGGATGATCTGTGCAGCCAGATCCCACTCTTTCTGGATATTGTTGATTTCGGTCTGGAATTTGTTGGCCAGCAGCTCACTTTCTTTTCGGGTTTTCTCAAGTGTTTCTTTTTGCTCGTCTATCTGCTTCTGGATATCTTTGACTTCAGCTTCATCGGCCTCAATATCTTTTAACAATTCCAGAGACTGAGTTTCTATCTTGGAATTATCCGCCTTGGTTGTATTGAGTTGAGTGAGGACGGCGGCATATTCTTTGTTTGTTTTTGCGTTATTGAGCGAGGCTCTTAATCTGGCTATTGTTTCATCTTTGGTTTTAAGCTCTAATTCCAGGCGGTCGAATTGGACCTTGGTTAGCAGGACCTCCTCTTTCTTGGCTTCGAGAGCGTTTTGAAGACTTCTGATTAGATTTTCCTGAATAACGACATTTCTTCGACATCTTGCCAGTTTAGATTTTTCGGCTCGTAGGCGATTCTCAACACTTTGAAGTTTTAGCAGCCCATTTAATACAGGTCCCATTTAAGCTCCTTTGCGACAGCTTTAAAACTTTTTAAGCCCTTTAGTATGACCGTTTATGATTTGATTTGCAACAAAAATATTTCTATTTTTTATTTTAACTGACTGCCTTATAATTGCTTCATTATGAAAGAATTGTTGAAAAAACTCATTCAGGCTGAAACAACTGACGAAAATGGCGAATTAACCGCAGCAGAGGTGATTTCTGCCGAATTTCGCCGCTCGGGCATAGACTCCAGAATCGATAGCTGGGACCAAACCAGGGCGAATATTGTAGCAAATATTAAGTCCAAGGGGCGCAGGGCAGGACTACTTTTTGCCTGTCATCTTGATGTTGTCGGCCCGGGCGAAGCACCCTGGGAGCACCCGGCATTCACGGCGGTTGAAAGTGATGGCAAGATATATGGCAGAGGCTCCGTGGATATGAAGGGCGGAACCGCAGCGGCTGTTACCGCTATCAGACAAATCGTCGATTCCGGCGTAAAATTGGAGGGCGATATTATTTTCTCAGCAGTTGCAGGCGAAGAGACCGATAGCGTCGGGGCGAGACGGTTTGTTGATGACAAAGGCTGGCTGCCGGAGCTTGCCGGCGTGGTTATACCTGAGCCGACGGATTTCGAGATTGT
>CAZSOR010000080.1:0-16437 GCA_964608395.1 uncultured Pirellulales bacterium | reverse complement strand
TTTTTCTCAGGAGATTGAGGCAATAGAAATAGCCCATCGACTCGTGCAGAAGGTTACGATTCTGCAGGCAGTAGTCGTCGATTCCTGAGGGTGTGAAGGAGTCGCCGATGAAGAAGATTTTTTCGGCGCCGTCCTTCTCGACGAGCAGCGCATCGTGGTAGATCGTCTGGCCGGGGAAGTCGTAAAACGTGAATGTGAATTCTTTCCATCGCATTTTGTGGGCTTCGGGCATCACCTTGATGTTGGCGATAGCATTTGGAGTCAGGCAGGGCAGGCGATAGTCGCCGGGGTGTTCGAGGATGTCGACGGAAGGGCCGGTTGCATAGACGGGGCAGTTGAACTCGACCAGGCAGGCGGCGACGTTGTCTGTGTGGTCGTCGTGATAATGCGTGATAAACAGGCCGTCGAGGCCGGTCAGCTTGCCTGCTTCTCTTAGCTTGATAACTTCGTCGACTATCCCGCGGCCGCCGCAGTCGATGAGGAATCCGCGGCGATCCTCAGAAATAATCAGACGCGAGTTGCTGATGGGAATTATCCATGACGGGGGTTTGTCTTTAATAACTTCAGCCCAGGGCATCCAGTTCACCTTCGGATTGTCACCGAGGACGCGCCGGGCGAGGATATCGTAGTTGTCTCTGAAATACCATCGGCCCGCGTTGATGGACAGGTAGTTTTCGTAAACTGCCTGGAGTCGCTCGATCAGAAGATTTATTGCTTCGCCGGGATTGTGTATGACCGGTCCGCGGGCCGGGACGAGAATATCGGGTTTCCTACCGGCGACTTTTCGCAGGCTGTTGATCAGTGTCGCCATGCGGCCGGCCCAGCCGTGATAGCCACCGATCTTTGCTTCTGCGACGGCGTCCTGGAGGGAGTAAAGGTCCAAAAGTTTTCCGTTGCCATAGATGATGTCACCGACAAAGGCGTATTTGATGCCGTCTACTTCGATCATGTATGAAATAGCCTGGCGGGTATAGCCGGGCGTATTGATGATTTCGATTGGTATTGCTTTCCATGAGAAGTTGTCGCCGGCCTTGACGGTTCGACCTATCTTCAGGGATTCGGTCAGGATTTTGGTTCCCTGCTGGGCGTAGTCATGGAACCGGCGGGTTGTGAACTCGTTCCAGAATTTCTCGACGTTGGTGAAATTGCCAACATCGCTGTCGGGCACGACAGCCTTTGCGCCGCGCTCGACAAGTCCGAGCCCCGCCCATACTACGTCACGCCGGCTGTGGGTGAACAGGACCATCTCGGCATTTTCGATTTTGCCGGACGGATCGCCGTAGACGACTAAGCGGGCATTGTCCTTTTCGATGCTCACACCGTTGACAGGACCCGGGATTAATGACACGTGGTCGCTAAGTTGTACGGCTGGTTCTCCTCTGGATACGCCGGCCAAAAACAGGATGGATAAAACAGCAATGATCGCAGCGATTAGGTTTCGCATGAGCTTCTCCACATTTGTCTTGATTTTCGCTCAACCGGTTGGGATGAGCTTTTTACATTGATTCCGGCTTAGAAACACTACTAATAAGCGTCTTTTAGAAAATAGAATATCAAGCCTGCCTTGAAGATTCAAACTGTTATTAGACTAATCCACGGATATCAGACTGATTCATTGTAGAAGTAACCTGCACCGTGAGGTGCCAGAAAGAGAATGTAAAAAAATAGGAAGTAACAGAATATTATCGACATGGCAACGGTCTTTTCATATCAGCTTGTCGCATTAGGTAAACAAGGCCTTCCCACTTGTCCATAGACTTTGAGAGCAGAACCCACAGAAGACGAAAACCTGCCGTGAATCGTGGCCGCGATCGCTTTTTTGAATTGATCTGGTGCTAACAAGCAGCGAGTTGGCTCTACATGGCCAGTAGCCTGGTCGCCAGCACTGCTCTTGAACAAAGAATAGCCCTCAGGAAAGTCAGGCCATAGCTAAACAATTCGCAAGCACAAACAATAGGATGAAAGAGGTTTGTTGTCGGGTTTTTTATGATATTCATGCTGCCAAGATACTATGATCAGCCGTATGCAGCAAGCTTACACAAGTCCTTCAATGATAACTATGACGAGGTTTTTCGGATTGAGACCTATAATACCTTGTTTTTCAAAGCAAGAAGGGGGGCAACAAAATAATTAAATTTTTCTTTAAAATTTTCTTTACAATATACTTTCTTTCTATCATAATACCAATATACAGCATTTACTGAGAGAAGGATCTCGTCGCTGTTGTAATAGATGGATTTGCTTCTTCAGTGAAAGCTACTATGGATAGTAGGGTCATCTTTTCGCTAGCTCTCCCTGAGAGCAAGGAATGAAAACGCAAAGCGAACAAAATTAATCTTTCGGTTTGATAGACTTCGAAATGGTGAAGCTCCCACGTTACGTACCAACGTTTGGCTGGATATATGCATTGTTGGTACACCGACGGGGACGGAGTCCGCACAGGGCAAGCCATGATGCAATTGGTAGTGATACGAATATCAGTTGAAAGGGTGCTTCTTGTTGATCGGTGGAAATACAGCTATTTGACCCGGCAATAGAAACGACTTGCTTTACCAACCGCCCCCAATGGAATAATACCAGAAACTCCTGCACTGTTTTACTGCTACACCTGCAGCTAATGCTATAGTATCTATGGACTTACGTTTTCTATCACCCTTCAATCCCAGGCTGTATATTTGCCGATAATTCAAGGTTTTCTTCCGTTTAAAACAGTGCTTGAATCTGATGAGCAAACCAGCCAATGCCATCTTGAGCAAGGCTATCCGCAGATAGATCATCCCTGTTGGTTTAAAATAACTCCCCCTGAGAGTAATATGGCTTCACAATAGCATTTACTGAAACAACAATAGTGCTGTCATATTAATGCTCTATCAAAGCTCGCATGTGGGTTTGTCATTCCTGCGAAAACAGGAATCCAGACTTATTGATGGTCCCGGATCCCGCATCGAGAGCGGAGTGACAGCCTTAAAAAACTCTTGACAGAGCGACAGCAATACATTCTATCACACGATTTTGAATATTTTGGTATGGGTGGATGGTTGCCTTGGAAAATGTTATTTCGGACCTTCGATCCTATGTTTTTTTGTTGCCGAGCAACACATGGAGGATAATTCCAGATTCTCTTGGCGGTACAATTCAATCGGGTGCACTTACTTTCAAGGCCTCGATTTGTTATACTTACGGTTTTGGCTGGGGCGTTTTTGCCTATTTTGCCAGTATTTATTATACTTTATAGGGTGTCAGATAGGGGCAATTGCCTAATGAGAAACAACTTAGCTTTACCTTACATGGGGCAGATGGTGATAATAACAACTTTGAGACTGCTTGTAACGCAGAATCGGAAAGGTCTCAATATTACAAGATACAAATATTAAGAATGAACTATCAATCTATCCATCATGGTATAGACAATCCCCTGCCGCCTTTCGAGCTGGCACTATATGTGGAAGATAGACCAGGCAGATTCGATATGTCCTTACTTATAGAAACTACCCTGGCAGTAATTGTCGTAATATCAGCAATTAAGATCATCGGCGCGAGTTCGGCTTTGGGGGCCGGATGGCTCATTATCCCCTGTATTTTGATATTTGCCGCATTTATTCCAACAGTGCTTAAGAAACGTAAGTTTCCCAAGTTCGGCTTCAACATCAGGCAAATGAAGGATTCTCTTATTGTGCTGGGATGGACCTGCGTTGTGCTTTTTCCACTTACGCTCGGCGGTTTGTGGGTGCTGAAATCTTATGAATTAAAACCACCTTTACTGCCTGTTCTATCGCAGAGACAGGACTGGGTATATTGGTTATTTTATCAGTTCATGTGTGTTGCGCTATCTGAAGAAGTATTTTTCAGGGGTTATGTTCAGAGCAATATCCTCAGATTAACAACTCCAGTGATGGACAAGATGCCCCGACTACAGCAATGGACAAGCATAGTAATATCAGCAGCTTGTTTTACAGTAGCTCATATCATAACCCAAGGCCAGATTATATCGGTCCTCATATTCTTGCCGGGTTTAGTTCTTGGCTGGTTGTTTATTCGGACCAGGTCGCTATTAGCGCCTATTTTGTTTCACGGGCTGGCTAATGTCTGCTATCTCGTAATGGCGATCGTGTTAACGTAAAGGTACGATTTGGGTAATGATTTCTATGATGCTCCGCCGGCTGCAAAGCCTTATAAAAAAGCTCGTTATTTCGTTAAAGTCAGCGTTCTTGATATATGCACTGAGGTAAATCATTGTTTTTCCCCCCTTGGAATGTTTTTCAGACGTCTGGAAAAGTAGAGAATATGAGAGGTATGATGCAATCAAGGAAAGAGTCTTTCCTAAATACAAGGTAGCAATAAGCCGATAGATTGTTAAAGTTTGGCAGCTTCGCGTCAAGGAGATTTTCCTGGTTATATACCGGCAAATCCCCCTTCCTTGTGGGTTGGGTGGCCGGTTTGCCAGTTAAAACGCAGAAAAATCGTTACATTTGGTACCAACCGTGGAACTAAACGATAGTCATTAAAGGTCCGATATAACGATGCGATATAAGCCGACAAGGCACGATTAGTAAGTGCCGAACATAAAAAAAAATGGAAGAAGGTGTGTTTTGGTAAAGAAAAACAACAAAAGCTATCAACATAAGTCCCTGTTGTTTATTAAGTTAGCGATGGTGTTGATTCTGGGTTATGTAGCCGTCAGGGCAGTAACGATGTCGCAGCAAATGCATAAAGTCTTGGCGCCAAAACCGGCATTAGGTAGCGAAAATACAGCCGCATTTAAACCGGCAAGTTTGCCGGACACCTCGGTTCAAGACTATTCAGCTATTGTCGAGCAGGATATATTTGGAAGCTCCGTTTCAGCACTGGTGGCAGACAAACCCTTGCAAGTTGATAATAGTGCCGGCTCAACATGGTCTGGCGAGGAACAACTCGGCATAGCATTGCTTGGTACCGTGGCCGGCAGTCCGGAGATTTCCCGGGCAATCATAAAGGATCTTAAAACCAATGTGCTCAACGTGTACAAGACCGGCGATACCGTTGTAACCGCCTATGTCGAGAGCATCGAGAAGGATGGGATAGTATTGCTTCATCAGGGTCAAAGAAGGAAAATAAACCTGCGCATCAAAGAATCCGGGAAGCAAGACACTGACAATCCCGAGGTAACTATGGCAAAAAACGCCACCCAACCAGTTGAAGCTGATCCGGCAGCTAAGTCTAATCCTACTTTCGCAGATAAGCTCAGGTACGCAGCAACAATGATACCGAAGACGAATATGGAACCTTACACCATCGACGGCCAGGTTGAAGGACTTAGAATAACTGGCTTAGAGGACATCAAGGGGGCAGAAGACCTTGGCTTGAAAAACGGAGATGTCATTCGTGCAGTTAATGGACATCGATTGGACAGCAAGCAGAAGGCTTACCAGATTTCCAGGAAGGCAAGGTCCCAGGCAGCCATGAATATCGAGTTCATGCGGGACAACAAAACCAAAGCGTTCTCATTCCCGCTGAGATGAGTGCTTAGGAAATCGAAACAGTATTAATGAGTGAGTAAAATAAATGCGGTTGGAAATTTTAAAAACAAACAGATATAAAGTGCGAAAAATAATACAAAACATCCTTTGGCTAATATGCATATTCTGCATGAATTTTTCAGTCAGCACGTTGGCCGGCGGCGAGCAGCCGTTTTCAGAAACAACAGTGGATTTGCCTGTACTTAATAAGCCGGGCATGGCCGACGAGCTAATATATGTAAACTTTGACCAGGTCGATATTCGAGTAATGCTTAAGACTATCGGCGATATAACCGGTATTAATTTTGTCGTGGATGACAGTATAAAGGGTCCTGTAACAGTGATGTCGCCTACAAAGATACGTCTCGGTGAAATCTACCAGGTTTTGGAATCTATTCTGGATGTTAAGGGGTATGCTGCCGTGCCGGCCGGTGCCGGAGATCTGGTTAAAATAATACCGAGAGAAGAAGCTGTGAAACGAAACTTACAGGTTCGCATCGGCAGTGATCCTTTGGAAATTCCTCAGAATGATTCTATCGTCACCCAGATTATTCCCTTGAAATACGCTGATGTCAAAGAAGTAAGTGAGATTGTCAAGCCTCTTTTAACCACGGGTTTACACATATCAACCTACCCCCGAACAAATTCAATTTTGGTGACGGACACCTCTTCGAATATATATCATATCGCCAAAGTTATTCAGAACCTTGACGTGCCGGGGGCGAAAGAGCAGGTTGCCACAATTGCATTGACTTATGCTTCTGCACAGGTGCTCAGCGAGCAAATCACCCAAATCATGGATAAGGACAGGAATGTTCCTTCACAACCCGGGCGTACTCGCACCCCCCAGGCGGTTGAAACGGGTATGAAGATTCTGCCTGATGTAAGAACAAATTCTCTTATTGTCGCCGCAAATCCTCAGGACACCGAGATGATCAAGACATTGGCACAACAACTTGATACTCAGCGGCCACGCGGTGCCAACAATGTCCATGTAGTCTATCTTGTCAACGCATCAGCGGCGGAAACTGCCGAATCACTTACCGGGGCCCTTGCAAATTTGAGTATCACCGGCGCACTTGAAGCAACGCAGCAGGTCCAGGTTACTGCTGATGAGGGCACAAACGCACTGATAATAGCAGCTTCGGCGCAGGACTACGAAGTTATCGCCGAGATTATCGAAAAGCTGGACATAGTTCGGGAGCAGGTTTTAGTTGAAATGCTCATTATGGAGGTGAGTGAAGACGGCTTAAAGGAAATCGGTATCGACTGGGCCACCCTTGACGGGGCCGTGGAGAATAGTGTTCGTGGTTTTGGGGCAACAAATTTCGGGCCACGAGTGGATTTTGTCAATGGGGATCTTGAGGGATTGGCTGTCGGCGCGTGGCAAGGAACCGGCTCAGACGTCAGAATTGGAGCGATCCTACACGCTTTGGAGAAAAACTCGGGAGTCAATATCCTTTCGACGCCGCATATCACAACCTCCAACCACAGTAAAGCAAAGATAATCGTCGGTGAAAGCAGAGCATTTGTCACACAGTCGCGAATTACAGAGACGGTAGATTTGATTACGCCGACAGTGATAAAAACGTTCGAATACAAAGACGTTGGAATTAGTCTCGAGATAACACCGCACATCAGTCAGGGCGGCCTTGTCAGACTCGAAATCGACAGCGAGTTCTCAAAACTCATCGAAGATGTTACCAGCCCTTCTACCGACACACCCACAACAGCTCAACGACAGGCTCAGACAGTTGTTTCTATGAACAGCGGCTCGACTATTGTCATCGGCGGTCTTATTCGAGATGACAAAACTAATATCGTCAAGAAAATCCCCCTTATAGGCGATCTTCCATTGGTTGGTGGTTTGTTTAGATTCCAGAAAGAACGGTTGCAAAAAACGAATCTGCTAATGTTCATAACACCGTACGTTGTGAGCAGCCAGAAGGATATCGAGCAGATAACCGAGGCAAAGAAGAAAGAAATGGAGCCGGCGCTGGAAACAATCGAACAAGAGGACACTGAGCAATAATAATTGAGCAACTATTTGTTGCCTGTAAGGAAACCAGCCAATGTCGACAAAACCGGATCAGGAAATAGAAAGACAACTGCAGATCGAGTGTTTGGAGAGCATACTCCCAGAACAGTTGGATTCGGAACTGGTACGGAAACTACCACTTGAGTTTCTTAAGAAACAATGCGCTATCCCTCTTCTTTTGGGAAATGGAGAGTTTGCAATTGCCCTGTCGGATCCCCTGAATTTAGAAGCATACGATGCAATTGCTACTGTCCTGGGCCAACCATGCAGCCGGGTTACCTGTTCGGCCTCTGAAATCGAAAAAGCTATTAGCCGCTGTTATTATCAAAGCACAAATCCCAGCAGAGATGATGAAATCCTTGAACGGGATTTAGTCCATGATGATAACGATATTGATGGTATCTCCGCCAAAACTCAGGCCGAAGATCTGCTCAATATCGCCAACAAGGGGCCTGTCATAAAATTAGTCAACAAAATCTTCTTCCAGGCGGTGCACAGCAGGGCCAGCGATATTCACATTGAACCATACGAAGATGAAGCCCGGATACGCTTCCGGATTGACGGCGTGCTGCATGATGTATTTACCTTGCCGAAACAGCAGATTGCGGTTCTCGTGTCGCGATTGAAAATTATGTCAAGTCTTAACATCGCCGAGCGAAGGTTACCGCAGGATGGCCAGAGCCGGATCAAGATAGGCCAGGATCTGGTGGATATTCGAGTTTCGGTTATCCCGACATCGGGCGGCGAACGGGTAGTACTCAGGTTGCTGGACAAGGGCAGCGGTGAATTGGGCTTGAACGATATAGGCTTGTCTCAGGAGATACTTAACACCTTCAGAAATCTGATTAGATTGGCACACGGAATAATTTTGCTCACGGGTCCTACCGGCAGCGGCAAGACAACCACACTGTATGCAGCTATGAGCGAACTTAACAGTGAAGAAAGAAACATCCTTACAGTTGAAGACCCGATTGAGTATCAACTGCCCGGTGTTGGGCAAATGCAGATAAAGCCGAAAATAAATCTCACGTTTGCCAACTGTCTGCGCCACATTCTCCGGCAGGACCCCGATGTAATCATGATAGGGGAAATCAGGGATATTGAAACCGCTGAGATCGCAATCCAGGCATCCCTCACAGGCCATTTGGTTTTGAGCACTTTGCATACAAATGATGCGGCCTCAGCCGTAACCCGGCTTATCGATATGGGCATCGAACCTTACCTGATTTCATCATCGGTTGTTGCCGTAATGGCTCAGCGGTTGCTGCGAGTTATCTGTCCGGACTGCAAAAGACCGTACACGCCGGACGAGAAAGTGATTTCACTATGGGGAGAAAATGAAAAAACCTCCGCAATTAGGGGGCAGCTTTATAAAGGACATGGCTGCGAGAAATGCCTTGAAACCGGATTCCTGGGAAGAACCGGAATCTCCGAATTGTTAGTTATTAATGACGAGATCAAGGAACTAATAAGTCAACGGCGAGGTTCACATATTATAAAAAAAGCAGCCCTTGACAAAGGCATGAGCACCTTGCGAGATGATGGATTACGTAAGGCCCTGGCTGGTGAGACGACTCTCGAAGAGGTCTGCAGGGTCACACAGGATTATGTGCAAACAAATACAGGATTGACTGAACGTGTCGGTGGTTGAATACAATTTGATAAATGAAAAGAAGTCCGCCCCGGTGCCTCAAGCAGCGGGTAGTCGTGGTTGCGCTGATAAAAAGCATAAAACGCACGAAAGGGACATCTTCCGAAGAATCCGCACGAGGGATGTCTGCAGGGTCGCTCGTCAGTTGGCAACGCTGCTGCGTGCCGGTATGCCCCTTGTACCCGCTCTCTCGGCATTAGTCGAGCAGTCGCGAGGTATGCGGGCCCGGGATAATCATCTCGCGGAAGTCATGGAACAAGTTGCTCACGATGTTAATTCGGGAAGCACACTGGCCAATGCACTCAGCAAACATCCCAAAGTTTTTTCAAATCTGTTTACCAACATGGTAGCCGCAGGCGAAACGAGCGGGACACTGGAAGAGGTTCTCTTACGCCTGGCGGAAATACTGGAAAAACGCGTGAACCTTGCAGCAAAGGTCAAATCTGCAATTGCTTATCCGCTAATGATGGTTGTAGTTGCTGTTGCTGTGGTGACATTTCTTATGTCCGTTGTAGTGCCCAGCATAACGGAGATATTTATCGAAATGAACAGGACTCTTCCCTGGCCTACGAAATTGCTTATCTCAACAAGCGATTTTATGCGAACGTATTGGACGTTAATTGCTGCCGTGGTTTGCCTTGCTTTCTTTGGGGCTGTAGCCACCTACAGAACTGAAAAGGGCAGATTGTACGCGGATCGTACTAAATTAAAGCTGCCTCTTTTCGGCAGCCTTTTTCTCAAATTGGAAGTAGCACGCTTGTCAAGAACGCTGGGGATACTTCTTGTCAGCGGTATCCCAATACTCAGTGCCCTGGAAATTGCAAAACAGGTAATTCAAAATAGAGTTATTGCCGGTGGCCTTGATTCGGTAAAGGATTTGGTCAGCAAGGGAGATGCTATCGCCAATGCAATAAGAAAAACCGGCTTGTTTCCGCCTATTGTACATCACATCATAACAACGGGCCAGGTGAGCGGGAACCTGGAAGAAGGACTTATAAACATTGCCGACATGTACGAGGGCGAGGTGGAGCTGACGACAAAAACGCTGACCTCGCTGCTTGAGCCTGTTATACTTCTGTTTATGGGGGCGGTTGTGGGCTTTATCGTACTTGCCATTCTACTGCCAATATTTGATATAAATCAGGTCCTTTAGAGGAAGCCTTGGAAGATGAGAACAAAGACACAAAATTATACGCAAAACCATAATCGCTATAGGCCGCATCAGGGATTTACCTTGATCGAACTTATGATTGTAGTCGTGATCCTGGGTCTTTTGGCTACAATAATTATGCCAAGGATATTAAACAGACCGGAACAGGCCCGGAGAGTGAAGGCCAAAATTGATATACGCAATATCGAATCTGCTTTAGCCTTGTTCAAGACCGACACCGGGCGTTTTCCTACGACTTCCGAAGGTCTTGAAGTACTGGTCTCAGACCCCGGTATAAAAGGCTATAACAGTGACGGCTACCTCGATAAAACGCCCTCAGATCCCTGGGGCAACAAATACATCTACGTTTATCCGGGCGTGCAAAGCAGAGACTACGACCTGGAATCTTTCGGCAAGGATGGTGAGGACGGCGGCGCGGAAGACAATGCCGACATAGAAAGCTGGAATCTTGATGACTGAGCATGAGACAAACAGCGAAAACGGGTGGACGACCACCAACAGAGAGCGCATGAGAGCGTTTACTTTCGTAGAGGTTGTTGTAGCTCTCGCAATTGTCTCGATTTCTCTGCTGGCGCTGCTCAGGCTGCATATTATCAGTATTAGTATGGTCGATAAGGCACAGATAACTTCACAGGCCGTTCTATTGGCAAATGAAAAAATCGCGGAGACAGTGGCTGCCGGCTATCCGAAAGAGGGGACCAATTCCGGCACAATGGAAAAAAACGGCCTGACCTTAAACTGGCAGACTGAAGTTACGGACCTTCGGCTGCCCCAATTGGACAAAGTGCATATTACCGGATTGCGAAAAATACTTGTTGATATCACCTGGAAACAAGGTGTCAGTCGCAAACAGTTACAGACGTCAACTTATGTTGCTGACAGGAAGCTGCCATGAATAAAAGGCTGGACAAAAACGGCTTCACCCTGGTTGAGCTGCTCGTGGCTGTGGCACTGATTGCGGCCATCCTCTCTATGGTATATGGCAGCTACTTTGCAACTTCAAAATCGGCTCAAACGTGCAAAGCCAGGATAACAGTGTCTCAGCAGGGACGCAAAACGCTGGAGCAGATGGCCCGACAAATTCGCTGCTCGTACGCCGGAACAGTTGCCGACCGTACAGAAAAAGAACCTGTCGAAACCGGCTCTAAGCAGACAGGGCAGAAAGGAATGATACTCGAAGAAAGCACCAGCTATTTCAACGGCAATTCGGTTGCTCCGCGGGGAGAGATCTTGCATCTGGTAACTACGAATAAATTGTTCGGGGAAAAAGAGCCGGCAGATGGCCTATTCGAGGTTATTTACAAATTTGATAAAAGAGCGAGTCTCCTCTCTTTAAGCCAGAGAGAGTTTGTTGGCACAGCTCAAAAAACCGGAGAAAAAAATTGGCGGCCGATTGCAGAAGGTGTCAAATCTCTCGAATTAACATTCTTCGACGGAAAGAAATGGCTGCGTAGCTGGGATTTTCAGGATAAGAAAAAACTGCCGTGTGCTGTAAGAATTGAAATCAGTTGTGAAGACGAAGATCATCGACAATATGATTCTGCCACTGTTGCATATGTATCCTGCCGGGAGAATGGGGCAAGAATTCAATCCGAGAAATTAATATCAGTTAACAAGTAATGAGACCGAAAAAGATAAAAAGAGAGCAGGGAGGGTTTGTAGTAATAGTTGTCCTTTGCATGGTCATCATGCTGAGTGTTCTGCTGCTTGGTTTTAACTACGAATCCCGCTCCAACCTGCGGACCGTGGACGATTTCCGAAAGTCCCAGCAGGCACTCAATTGTGCGAAAGCAGGTCTCAATATCGCGATTGCGGCCGCCAAGGATACTCCTGATATTCATAATGATAAGTCGCTGCTGAATCTATTTTCAGGTGAAGACACATTTGCTGTTGATGAAGGAAAGTGCTTGATCACTATCTCCGAGGAAAGCGGCAAACTGAATGTCAACCATCTCAAAGACGAAAATGGCAATATAGATCGGACCAGAATAGAACAGTTACTTCGGCTTATTGATCTGCTGAGTCAGAAAGAGGCCGGCCATTCCGATATTGGCTATGGTTTTGTGCCCTCGATTATCGATTGGACTGATAGCGATGACCATGTTGAATGTTTGCCGTTTATAAAGATCGACAATCTGGGAGCAGAATCAAGTTACTACAGCCAATTAAAACCCCCTTATAGATGCCCGAATAAGTCACTTGAAACAACTGAAGAGCTTCTGCTGGTTAAAGGAATCACACCGCAGATTTTTAACTGCATACGTAACCACCTGACGGTTTACGGCGACGGTAAAATAAACGTTAATTGTGCTCCGATGCTTGTACTTGAAAGCCTGTCGGAAAATATGGATGCTGCTCTGGCTCAGCTCATTATCGACCGGCGAAAATTCAAACCCTTTGAAAGCATTGCGGAATTAAGGGATATATCTGGTATGACAGACGGCCTCTACCAGGCAATCCGCAAGGTGACGACTGTTGAACCGACGGACCAATACTATCATGTCACGTCACGGGGAGACGTCGGCAGCCTTGATCGCACAGTGACTGCGATACTTAGAAGAAATACGGAAACTAAAAACATTGATGTGATTTTATACAAAGAACTTTAAGGATTAGCCGTTACGGCATTTGCGGAGCAGGAAACAAAGAGAAGATGATGGTTAAGCGATGTATTGGTATAGATGTTGGCTCTTCATATTTGTGCGCCGTACAAATCTTGCGCATTGGAAAGGCTTTCTGCATCGAAAAAGCCTTCGACACACAAGCACGGCGAGACACAGACTCGTCGTCGGATATACTCAAGACATTAGTCGGAAAATACGGATTCGACCGACGTGCGGCTGTGGCGATTTCCGTGCCGAATAATACCGTTTTCTTCCGAAATTTAGAGACCGATTCCGTCGGATTTGAACAAACCGCCGGGACCAGTTCGTCCGCATTAGAATACGATTTCCCAATAGAACCGGATGAAATCGTTGCCCAGCCATGTTCCTATCGCCAGGTGGACGACGGAAAGGATTGCCTTCTTACGGCAGCAGTGGCGAAAGAATCACTCCATGAGACACGAGATATCCTGCTTCGGTCCAAAATGCAACCGGATTTAATAGGGGCGGCGGTTTTTGCGATTCACTCCACAATTATGCTAAACCATCCTGAAATCAAGACTGGTTTAGCTATTATTGCACATCTCACCGAAACTCACCTGACTTTAGCAGTAACCCAAAACAACAATATCCTGATTGTCAGGAACTTCCCGATTCTTTGTGCATCCGACAACGACACCGTTTCTGCCGAGCAACAAGTTGCAAACGTGCTATCGCGCGAAGCAGGAATTACCTGGCGGAAGCTGTTTGGGGCCGAGATTGAGCAGGATACTAAGATTTACCTGGTGACAGGAGACGATAACTCCACAGGCCTCAAGGACGCCGTTGAAGAAAGCCTGCACTGTCCAACAACCATTGTTAATCCCTACACAAGGATCTTATTGAAGAATCTTCGTCGCCCCGGGGCAAACATATCTGTCGCTGAAGGTCTTGCTTTGAGGACACTGGCACCTGAGCACACTACGGGTATTGACTTTCTCGAAGCCGACAATGCCAGTGTGAAACCAACGTTAAACCTAAAAAGGGAGTTCGTAATTTTTTCGATACTTGTCGCTGCGATCGCTGTTGTCTCTCTGGTTGGGCTGTTTATGCGACTATCACATTTAGAAGCTAAATACACCCAGGTAAAGAGCGAAATGAGAGAGAGCTTTCAACGCACATTGCCGGAAGAGAAGAATATAGTAAATCCGCTTGCCCAGTTAGATCAGAAGTTGCAATCCTTACGAAATGATTATGTACTATTTGGCCCAATCTCCGGTGCCGGTATCGGACCGCTTGATGTCTTGTACGCGATTACTACAAGCACTCCCCCGGAGATAAATATCAACCTTGAAGATATGTTGATAACCACCGAATCCGTTCGGTTGATGGGAACCTCCCAATCGTTTGAATCTGCATACAACTGGCAACGGCTATTACAAAATGCTCCACAGTTTTCAACTGTAGATATCCGGGACATTCAGCGGGAGCCTGAGGGTGAATTGGTTCACTTTACTGTTTTGGTATTGTTTGCAACGAAAGAGCAAAAATAATGCGATTAACACAGAGAGAATATTGGTTGGCTGCGGGACTGGTAGCTCTTGTCGCTGCCTGGGCATTTTATGCAGTTGGTGTCAGTCCCGCTCTCGAGCGTATAGAGACACTCAATCGAGTAATCCCTGAAAAACAGAGTGAGCTTGAAAAACTTCGTATTAGGACCGGCGAATATATCGCTCTGCATGATTCTATTGAGGATTTACGTACAAAGATTGCTTTACAAGAAGAGACGTTCGAACTGCTGCCGTATGCGGAATCACTGATCCAGGAATGCGGCCTTACAAAGCATTTAGTGACAATGAAACAGCAGGCATCGCAACTCGAAACGAACTATCATGAAACAGTAGTGGAAATAGAGATGGAGAATCTGACACTTCGCCAGATTTTCGACTTCCTCCAGAAAATACAATCTTCAAAAGTTCTGGCAAGAACTAAAACACTTCACATCAAAAGGAATCTCGCAAACTCAGACTTGCTGGATTCCGTGATTGAAATTCGTAATCTCAAGCTAGCGCAAAGCTCATAGCCTGAAATTTAGCGACAATTCACGAGTAAGAGTCAATGTCGAAAAGCATCAATCGGTATTGGTAAATCGTTCCTGCGTTCTCTGCATCACTCGCATGTTAAGCGATATGCTGAGAGACAAGGACAAAGTGTCAATTCAGCATTAACAATAAAATAGGCTTTCGTCTCAACCGGCAAGCTTCATGTCGATGAATTCATTTTACCTTTTTCTTCCTTCCATAAGAGTAGTTCTGCATATTTTTTGCATTTGTCCGATAACAACACTATTATTTTCTTGTTTTTGAGAAGGGATATTACAAAAAACTGACATTTTTCTTTTGATATATCTCTTTACAGAAAGCCAAGAATGGAGATAATAAAGGGTTCGCAGGTTTTGGTGGGAAGGATCCCGTCGCCGTAGCATCTGAGTGAACTGCTTCTGAGTGACACCTGCTAAGGATGGCACGGCCATATTTGTGATTGGTCTGTGTGGGTAGCAAGGAACGGGAGCGCTTGGCTGATAATAGACATTGCTTCGAACTGGCCGACTCTTGTAAGCAACATTTCCATTGCGGACTCACAGATGATCCAGAGGTCGTTGCCTATATCATGAGACGGCTCGCAAGCAACCTCGTCGGTGCACCGACGGGGACGGAGTCTGTCTGGACAATCCGAAAATGAGTATTGGTTCGTTTGTTTAAGGGAAAGAATCTCTCAGAAAAGCAAAGGGAATTTCTACACGTGAACTGCGAGCCAAGGCACTTTTATCCCACAGAGACTAACAGCTTATCCTTCCGTAATACTTTTTTATAAGAGTTTGAAGTTTAAATGAAAGGTGGTCATTTTAGCCAGGTCAGATATTGGATAGCCAAACCGAGAAGAGTTAATTGAAACTGCAAAGTTCTGCTCTCTTGATCCTTCTCGGCTGGGTAGCTAATTGATTGCGAAATACAAGTTTTTTGAACGATCAAGCATCGTTTACTGTTTAATATTGGTCTTAGAAGTTCAAGGCTGAGCTTGGCAAAGAAAAAACGACGCAGATTTTTCTCAAATATCTTGATGCAACTAATTCTCAATTTCTATTGGGCGATTTTGTGTAAGTCATTATAAATAAAGGCTTAAGGAGCTTTTTTTTAGAAAGGAAAATTGATTTAAGCTTAAAAAACTAAAAAAAAGTTAAAAATACGTAGTCACCACAATAGTATTTTAATAGAATAGTCTGTATAATAAACCAATTAAGCGTGTTGGTGAGAAGTGGATTTCCTTCAAGGATGCGTTTTTCGCCGAGAATAACACGCTGAAAAGTACAGAAACGTCAATTATCGTTTGAAAAAGAGCATTTTGTATGCTGGGAGTTTGAGGTGTGCGCAATGTGTATAGATCCGTTGCAAATCACGCTTAGGGAAAACTCTAAGAAAAATGCTATTACAATTAGTTTT
>CAZSOR010000079.1:0-16448 GCA_964608395.1 uncultured Pirellulales bacterium | reverse complement strand
ACCGGAGAAACCTAAACCGGCGGTTCCCAGAGCAAAAAAGACAAGCGTCAAGCCCAAGGGTAAGATAGACAGGAATTGATTAATAAACCAAGGTTCATCTAAGCTGTTCCTTAAAGACATCATTTTAGGAAAAGAACAATTCGGCCGGTCCTGCCTGAGTTGACGCATGTAGATATGACCATATTTGACTATTTAATATTCTCTTTGTATATGGCAGGTGTTTTAACAGTCGGTCTTTATCATTATACTCGTAACAAGAACATCGAAGATTATTACGTCGGCAGCCGGTCAATAGGGTCTTCTTATGTTGGGCTTTCAATTGTTGCTACGGATGTCGGAGGGGGCTTTTCCATTGGTTTGGGCGGCCTTGGTTTTGTGATGGGACTTGCAGGAAGCTGGCTTTTGTTTACCGGTCTGGTCGGAGCATGGCTAAGTGCTGTATTTATTATTCCACGAATCAAGAAAATTGATGCGAAATACAAATTCATGACCTACCCCGATTTCCTTCGGTACAGATATAACGATGAAGTAGCCTTAGTCGCCGCGATAATTTCCGGCATTGCATATCTTGGTTTTGCCGGTGCATTTCTTGGTATGTGTGCTCGTGTTGTCGCTCCTGGCGCCGAGCCGGAAATGGCAATGCCGATACTTATTCGCGATGTTCTGCCGGCAGGCGTTACTGGGATAGTCATCGTGGCATATTTTTCAGCGATAATGTCAACAGCGGACAGTTGCTTTATGGCGTCTTCCGGCAACTTCGCGACTGATATTATCGAACGCTATTTTTTTCGCAGGATTTCAACTAAAGCATCGATTCGTTTGTCGATGTTGATAACTCTTATTATCGGCACTCTTTCGGTTGTTATGGCCGCCCAGTTCACTTCGGTTCTACATGCTGCTCTCTATACATATGCCTTTATGGTTTCAGGGCTGTTTGTGCCGACCCTTGGGGCTTATTTCTGGGAGAAGAGCAGTTGCTCCGGTGCTATGGCTGGCATGCTTGCCGGAGGAATAACCACAGTTTTGTTGTTAACCAATATCCTTGTTCTTCCAAAAAAACTCGAATCTTTAGGTTTGTATGATGGTTTGTACGGCATAGCCTGTTCCGCTGTAGCATTCGTCGGCGTGTCATTACTTTTTCCGGATACAACAACTGATTTTGGGGATTTCGCTGTTGCTTAGAGCAACGCAGTATGATTCATTGCAAATTATAGGTATTAACGATGGATAATGAAAAACAGTATTTAGAGTTTGTTGGGACTGCATCCGAACGTGCAGGTGCCCTTGCCGGCAAGGTGGCAAGTATTAGCAATAAAATCGCGAGTCGTGCAACCGGAAGTATCTCAGCGGGAAAAGAAATGCTTGGCTTAGCTGACGAAAAGGTCAAACGCAAATCTGAAAAGAAGTCGGACAATACCAAAACTTCTATACTCAAATCCGACCTTACCGCAGCCCAACGAAAGTTGACTAACATGGAAAAAACACAATCAAAGCTCGAATCACAGATCAAGGAACTGAAAACAGAGAATCACTCATTAGTATCCCAGATGGATCAAATGCGAAGTGAACTGAGTGAGACGAAATCCCGCGAAAGTGCGGTAAGGGCACGAGCATCAGCACTGGAATCGGAGCTTGATGATATTAGAAGTCAACTCGAAGAAACACAGAGCAAACCTGCAAAGACAACTGCTGTGGGAGTTGGCCGAAGTAAGCGGGTAGCCGAGTTGGAATCTGAGCTTGCTGCAACTCAGCGTGAATTGGAAGAGATGCGAAAGAAAGCTGAGCAGGCTCAATCTGAGTTTGCATCGCAACTCGAAGCTATACAGGTGGAAAACGAATCCTTGAGTTCTGATCTGGAAAAAACGAAAAGTAAAGCAAACCAAGTTCAGGCTGACCTCAAGTCTCAAATAAGTAACCTTCAATCGGAAAATAATTCTTTGAAGTCTGAGTTGGAAAACCAGCAAACTGGGAAAAATAAGATGCTGAATTTAGAAGAGGAATTAAAAACACGGGCAGCCCAGTTAGAAGCTGACCTTACCGCAACGCAGAGTGAATTGGCTGAAGCACAAAATCAGGCTGGAAAAGATCAAAATGATATTACATCGCAACTCAAAGATATAAAGGTTGAAAAAGAATCCCTGATTTCGGATTTGGAAAAAACACAGAACAAAGTTAATGAGATAACTTATCGAGAAGAACAAGTGAGCAAACAAGCGGCTAAGTTAGAATCAGAACTTGCCGCGACACAACAGGAACTGGCCGAAACACAGAATCAGGCTGAATATTCCCAAACTGAACTTAAAAAACAACTTCAGAACCTGCAGGCAGAGAATAAATCTTTGATTTCTGAGCTTAACCAGGTTCGCAAAGAGGCTGACGATGCAGGAATACGAGCCGATTTGATTGAGTCAAAGATAGCTACATTGGAATCTAATGTCAGCGATGCTCACCTTAAGTCAGAAGAAGAATCAGGTATAGACATCACTTTGCTACAAACAGATTATCAGGATGAACCTGCTGTTGTACCGACTGTGGAAGAAATCAAACCTTCAATTGAATCTGATGTTATTCAGGACGAGCTTATAGATGCAGACGTTGAAAATGTTGAAGTGCCGGAACCGGAGCCGATACTTGAGTTTGATACTGAGATAGATGTTGAAGAAATAGAACCTGAGCCGCTGCCGGAGGTTGAGTTAACAGAGCCAGTGAAAGTAACAGTCGAGGATGTGCAGGCATCTGATTTTAAAAATGAAGCGGAAAGAATAATCTTTACAAAAGCTCTTTCTGATTTTGCCAGCGCCGATACAGCAGTCCGTGTGGATGCAGCTAAAACAATCGGCGGCATTTCTCATGAACTGTCAGCCCGGGTCATTGTTGCTCATATAGCCGATGAAAAGTCAGCGGTAGTACGTCAGGAATGTATCAAGGCATTGTTAACACTTGAAATGGCTGAAGGACTAAGTGCTGTTGAAAGTGCTTTGACAGACGAGACTGCTTCTGTACGTTTAGCTGCTGTGTGGGGGATATATCGCTTAGCTGGGATCGAGAGTCTGCCGAAACTTTTAGCGATATTATCTGACGGAGACGTAAGTGTTCGGCGAAGAGCTGTTACATGTATCGGCTGGTTAGGCGGACAACTCAAGCCCATCGGCGACTCCCAGCTTCGTCGAGTTATCTCGGCCTTGATTGAGTGTTTGAACGACTCTGCTGAATCGATGAGGAAAGCTACCCTTGATGCCTTACAAGCTGTCACCGGTAAAACTATTTCAATAGGTAAGAGTTCACCCGAGTGTCTGATTGACCAATGGCGTATTTGGTGGAAAGAGGAGCTTCTAAGCTAAACAAAAATGAAGCAACTTGAGAAAAGAAAAAAGACACTTGCCTATCAGGTGCTAAATCTGGAGGGTAAAGCATCGCAGATAAACCAGCTATGTGTTGAATTAGTTAAGTCAATAGGAATCTGCGAAGCTTTTAATGAGTTGTTATCCGACTTATTGGGTTATTTACAATTTACCAACACACCGGAGTTTGCCTTTGAGACAGAACTGATGAAGTCTCGCAAGGCCATACATTTTCTACGTGGCCAGACAGAAAACATCCAGGCAAAACTTGGAAATGCTGCTCCCCTGACAGTTGATATAGGTCTTCATCTTGAATGGTTGCGGGCTGTTAATAAACATCTTTTGGCAATTAAATTTCGCCTTGAAAGTGAGATAACAATTTTTAACGTTAGAGAACTTTGAATAGATGATGGATATAATTGTTTGTATTAAACAGGTTCCCGACACCCTTGAGGTAAATATTAACAGGGATACCAATACACTTGTTCGCGAAGGCGTAGATAGTGTCATCAATCCTTTTGATTTATATGCACTCGAAGAGGGTCTGCGTCTCAAGGAACAATATGGCGGAATGGTGACAGTTTTATCTATGGGGCCGCCTCAGGCAGTTGAGACTTTACGGCAGGCTTTGAGCTTAGGAGCGGATAATGCTGTTTTGCTTAGCGATATCGGTTTTGCGGGTTCCGACACACTGGCTACTTCTTATACATTGGCCAAAGCGGTGAAAAAGATAGGCCGCTTCGATTTGGTTTTTTGCGGCAGACAAGCCGTCGATGGGGATACCGCACACGTTGGGCCTTCACTGGCGGAAAGATTGGGTGTTGGTCATGTCTGTTGTGTTATGAAGATAAGTGAAGTGGGTGATGGCAATATGACTGTGGAGCGTATGACCGAAGAAGGTATTGAACGGATAAAGCTTTCACTTCCGGCACTGATTACGGTTTCCAAAGGGATTAACGAGCCGCGGTTTCCCTCATTGAAATGGAAAGTAAATGCAGCAAGGTCCGAGATTGAAGTCTGGTTTGCTCAGGATATCGGTGCGGACGAAAACAAAATCGGGTTGAAAGGCTCTCCCACAAGAGTTGTCAAAATGACTACCCCTCAACATAACAGACAAGGTCAGATTCTGGAAGGTTCGACTGCCGAACAGGTAACGGATTTGGTGTCTAAACTCCATCAGGCAGAAATATTGTGAAGGAGCACAAGATGGGTATACGCATTATTGAGGAGAAATGTAAGGGCTGCAAACTTTGTGTTGCAGCGTGTCCTTTCGGTGCCATTACCATTACAGAAAAGCTGGCCCGGATTGATATAGCTAAATGCAATCTTTGCGGAGCATGTGTAGATGCCTGTAAAAAGTTCGCAGCTATTGAGTTGATTCGCGAAGAGACACCGACTATTGACAAGACTCGATATCGAGGTGTTTGGGTATTTGCCGAGCAGAGAGAAGGTCAAATCGCCAATGTTACGCTTGAGCTTCTCTGTGAGGGCAGGAAATTAGCCGACAAGTTAGGTGAACCTCTTTGTGCGATTTTGTTAGGAGAGGCGGTTGCAAAGGTTGCTCGCGATTTGGTCTGTTTCGGTGCCGACAAGGTTTATCTGGCTCAGTCGCCGCAATTGGCGGTGTTTATCGAAGAGGCCTTTACAGAAGTAATAACCGGACTGATTAAAGAGCATAAGCCAAACATTGTTTTACTTGGCGCGACAGCTATCGGGCGTTCATTAGCTCCGAGAGTAGCCAGCCGACTGGAGACCGGATTAACCGCGGACTGTACAGGCCTTGAGATAGACACTAAAACTAAAAATCTGTTGCAGACAAGGCCGGCCTTTGGCGGCAATCTGATGGCTACTATAGTTTGCCCGAACCACCGTCCGCAGATGGCAAGTGTGCGTCCGAAAGTTTTCAAACCTGCCCAGCGAGACCAGATGCGTATCGGGAAAATCGTCAGATATAATTATAAAGATTATAGCTTAACTCAAAGAGCCCAACTGCTTGCGGTGGTTAAAGGGATTGCGGAAGCAGTTAATATAGCTGAAGCTGATGTTATAGTTGCCGGCGGCCGAGGTCTGGGATGTGCCGAAAACTTCAAAATTATTGAACGATTGGCAGAGGTACTGGGCGGTGCAGCAGGAGCTTCCCGTGCGGTTGTAGATGCAGGATGGGTTCCTTACGCTCATCAGATAGGACAAACGGGCAAGACAGTGCGTCCAAAGCTTTATATTGCCTGTGGTATCAGCGGTGCCATTCAGCACCTTGTTGGGATGCAGTCTTCGGAAACAATCGTAGCTATTAACAAAGACCCAAAGGCGCCGATTTTCAATGTGGCTGACTACTGTATTGTCGGGGATGCACTTGAAGTAGTTCCGGCTTTGATCAGAGAAGTAGAAAAGATACGACCCCGGGAGCAGGCCGAGCCTGTTGTAACGGATAGCAAATTGGAACATCAGTTTGCTTTGGGCGGTTAAGTAATCTGCGTATAAACTTTATTGTAGGAGGATTATTTCTGCCGTGCTAAAAGAAACCATAACTAAAAATAAGATCGAGTTACGGAAGGATTGTCTGACAACGACTGAACTTGCAAAACTCTGCGGTGTTTCTCGTTTTACTATCATCAATTGGGTTAACCGAGGCAAAATTAGAACAATGAAAACTGTCGGAGGCCATTGCAGGATTCCGGTATCCGAAGCAATCGCTTTTTATGAGACTTTTCATAAAGAAAAGACTGGCTTTATATCTGAATCATTGTGCCATTGCTGGGAATATCCACAAAAGGCCAAGTGCAATAAAGAGTGTAAAGACTGCCTGCTATATAAAAGCCGGATTAATTACTGCTTCGTGGTGGTACGCGAATTGGGCAAAGAAGTGGTCCATTGTAAAGGTGATTGTTTGAATTGTGATTATTTTGAAGAGTTTTTCAGTTCTTACAGCAAAATCGAGCAGCTAAACGAGACGGAAGATGGCGAAAGTAAAAAAAGAGTCAAAGAAAAGAAAAGCTTTCTGTACAATGTCGTATACGGTGTTGGGCGCGGCATCCAGGAAGTAAAGGAAAGAGTCACGGATATAAAAGAGGTGTTTGGAGGCAAAGGCTCTCGAACCAAACAGATGGAAGATAGCGATGTCTAAGTGTGAAGTGGTTATTGTCGGGGCGGGGCCGGCGGGAATTGCCTGTGGGTACGTCCTTGCCAAAGCAGGTGTGGATGTTGTCATTCTCGAAAGGGGACAGTATCCCGGTGCTAAAAATATGTTTGGCGGGACATTTTTTGCCGACCAGATGTGCGAATTGATTCCCGAATTTTATACCGAAGCACCGGTCGAAAGATTTGTAGCCAAAAAGCGCTATGCATTGCTGATAAACAATTCAGAAGTTTCTTTGAATATCGACGCAGAAGAACATAAAAAGTCGCCCTACAATCATTCATTTATCGTCAGACGTTCTGTATTTGATAAATGGTTTGCTAAAAAGGCAGAAGAACAGGGAGCTACAATTATCTGCGGTACCGCGGTAACAGATTTTGTATGGGACGACAAAAGAATTGTCGGTGTAACTGCCGGTACTGCCGATGACCAGGACAATGTCTTATTAGCCGATGTGGTGGTCTGTGCTGAGGGGGCCAATTCCATGCTCTCGGAAAAGACGGGACTTCGCAACAGGTTATCGATGCGTGCTCGATGTATTTCTGTTAAGGAAGTGATAGAACTGGGGAAAGACGTAATTGACGAAAGATTCGGATTAACAGCCAGAGAAGGTGCGGCGTACGAGTATTTTGCCGATGCCACACCTGGTATGTTAGGTGATGGTTTTATCTATACTAACATGAATTCGTTGTCGGTAGGTGTCGGCGTTATTATCAGTGAGTTATATGGACGCAAAAATCCTCCTTCGCCAAACCAGTTGCTGGACAGATTTAAGAGCCATCCGTGTATTTGGCCTTTAATAAAGGGCGGCAAAACGCTGGAATATTCAGCTCACATGATTCCGATGGACGGCTATAAAAATCTGCCGAGGTTTTATACCGATGGTCTTATGCTGGTCGGCGATGCTGCTGGATTTGTTAATAACAGCATATGCCACGAGGGTGTGAACATGGCTATGGCTTCAGGGATGATGGCTGCTGAGACAATATTGGAAAACAGGGCCCAAAGGCGATACGATACCAAGGCACTTCGGCAGTACGAACTACGACTGAAGAATTCTTTTATCCTTCAAAATATGAAAAGCAGCAGGGATTTTATCGACATACTGCGTACGCACAAAGAGCTGCTCAACGACTATCCGCACCTTATGAAAGAGGTGATAACAAGATATTTTGAGGTGAGTGATGTCCCCAAAAGTACCGTTAAGCGAGATATTGTTCGTATGATACGCAGCCGAGTAAGTTTCGTTAAAGCTGCCAAGACAGTCATGGCATTGGTGAAGGGCGGAATCTGATATGGCGACGGCAGAAAAAAACCAACTTAGTCTGAATGATAAGCTTTTTACTGTTCGCAGAAAGCCCCTCAAAGAATCACATATCAGGCTCGATAAACAGTTGTGTAAAAAGTGTCTCAATAGAATATGCACATATATTTGCCCGGCAGAGGTTTATATTTGGAGTGAGTCCAAAAACGAAATTGATATAAGATATGAAAACTGTCTCGAATGCGGCGCCTGTCGCGTAGCGTGTGACAGCATAGAATGGGCAAATCCTGTATGGGGAACAGGGATTGCATATAAGAACAGTTAACATAAAAACAAAAAGAGGTTAGGTGAAATTGATATGCTGACAGGACTTTACACTATATCCGGTTTTGCGGTTGTTTTTTTGGTTATCTACGGCTTATACGCTCATATCAAGGTTAATCGGCTATATGAAAGATATTCGAAGGAACCTGTTAAGAAAGGGATTACAGGCAGTCGTCTTGCCAGGACTATGCTCAATTCCGCTGGTCTCAACGAGGTCGTTATCGAAGAGGTTGGGGGCACTCTCAGAGACCATTATGACCCACGCCAAAATGTTGTCAGGCTTTCCCGGCATGTTGCGAGAAACTCCTCTATTGCTGCGATAGGAATCGCCGCACATGAAGCGTCGCACGCAATACAGCACGGCACCAACTATCCGCCGGCAAAGTTAAGAAATAATATCGCCCCAATTGTGGAAAAGGCAGGATATTTCATATTGCCGCTTTTGTTTTTGGGGATAGTGTTGTCCAGGGTCGCCCTGGCATCGTTTTTTATAAACATAGCGTTGCTTTTATTCCTTGCCATAGTCGTTTTTTACCTTGTCACTCTGCCTGTAGAATTAGAAGCCTCAGCCAGAGCGATACGATATATCAAAGAGAACAATATAGCCGACGAGAAGGAGCTTGAAGGTGTCAAAAAGGTGCTCAAAGCCGCAGCACTTACCTACATAATTGCGACGGCCCTTGCCATAGTGCAGTTCCTCAGCATCCTGGGGATGAAAAGGAAATGATAAAACAATAAATCAAAATCAAAGTCTATAATTCCCGCGAACGCGGGAATCTATTATATTTCAATAAAGTTTAAAGAAAGGAGTTATCGTATGACGCTCGGACAATTATTACTTTTAGTGCTGATCGTTGCAGTATTCTGGATCGCAAGCAAACTAAAAAAACATGACCAAAAAATCGATAAACTGGAAGGCGAGCTGGAAGGCAAGAACGAAAATGAATAGGGACAAAAGCCTTGAGGGTTGATAAAAATCAGGTCGGCAAAAGTTCGAAGCGATACTACTGGTTGGCTTTAGTTATCGGCGGGATGGCGGCTGGTTTAATGGGTTGTTTAGTATATTCGTACGTAACCAAAGGTGACCACAGTCTTTTGAGTAGTGCTGTCGGTAATCCCAAGGCGGATGAAGCGAATGTTCGGACTGACCCGGCGGAGGAGAAGTCTGTTTCGCCATCCGCTTTTCTCGGAGTAGAGATTATGTCTGTGAATGCGGTTATTGCCGAGCAGTTTGGCCTGTCGAATCCGTGCGGTGTTCTTGTAAACAGCGTTGTTGACGGCTCACCAGCTCAAGAGTCGGAACTTCGAAGAAGTGATGCTATTCTATCCCTGAATAGCATTGCAGTTGAGGACGTAAACAGCTTCAGAAATATTATAAGCACTCTAAATCCCAGTGACAATGTGAAAATCGTGTACATAAGAAACAGGCAAAAAGATACAGTCTATGCCACATTAGCCGACTCATCCGCCGTTCTGAATGTTGCTAAAGATACAAGTGGTTCTGACTGGGGTGTATTGCTGTCTGTTCTCGATTCGGATTTGCGCAGTTCGTTGCGTATTCCGGCCAATATCGATGGGATTGTAATTCTGTCGGTAACATCAGGCGGCCTGGCGGATCAGGCTGGTCTGCTGCCTGGTGATGTGATTACCGGGATTAACAATACGCCAATTGCAGATATGAGCGACTTCTTAGGCGCATTGTCGTCAGACAAATACGACAAAGTACTTCTGGATATTTACAGTCAGGGCACATTACGTTATGTGGCGCTGGATTCATCCGGTGTCGTCACAGCGGTTGCCAGGACACAGACAAGTCTGCTGGACAGAATACTTTCGGTATTTATTGACAACGATAACGTCATACTTACCGAACATACAAATGAAGAGGATGATTATGGAAAGCCGGTATGCAAACGGCTCGATGAATCAGGGGAACGCTATACAGATGAAGAATGATAAAAAGGTGTGCAGATGAATTTTAAAAAATGGCTTTCGGAAAATATCTTGTGGGTGCTCGTAGCACTTGTCGTGGTTAACTTTCTCATAGTGTACTGGGGTACTATCAATCTGGGAATCTATGGCACGCGCAGCTCCTTCCTGAGGTGGGACCTGCTGCAGCGCAAGAAACTGCCCTTACAGGAGCAGACCACAGCAGTAAATGTAGAAGTTGATACGCTTACACAGTCGGGTCAGCGTCCGAGTACAGTTGCAAGTAATAATCTTGTATTAACATGTGCGGATGATGATTTGGGCTCTGCCTTTGCCTCTGTAAGGCCTGCTGTTGTCAATATAACTGCGGACAAGATAACACAGAGAAGAGGTGGGCCGGCTTTGGCAAGTTCAGTTGCTTTCGATGACCCGTCCATACAATTCGTTGAAGAGGCATCTCTTGGGTCAGGAATTATCGTTGACCACAGGGGTTATATCGTGACCAATGCCCATGTAGTAGCCAATGCCACAAGTATCAAGGTTGTAACCTTCAGTTCGGCAAGAGTGGTTTATCCAGCCGTAATCATTCGCAAAGACCTGGAAAATGATATTGCCATTTTGAAGATCGAACCCGACTCGTCTATGCCTACAGTGATTCTCGGAGACTCCGACATGATAAAAGTGGCCGATAAAGTTCTGACCGTAGGCTCACCTTTCGGGTTAGAGCAGACCGTTACGGCAGGGATTATAAGCGATGATTCAAGAAACCTTGTCATAGACGGTCAAACCTATGATAATATGATTCAGACAGATGCGGCTATTAACAGGGGCAATTCCGGCGGACCGCTTATCAACGTAAAAGGCGAGGTCATAGGCATAAACACAGCCATCTTCGCTCCTACCGGCGTATTCACAGGTGTTGGATTTGCGATTCCTATTAACAAGGTAAAACCAATTGTCAAAGAAACAATCAGGTAAAAAATATGTGGCGAACGATAATAGTTGTAATTGTTGTTTTGATTATTTTTCTGTTTATTGGCGACAATATGCACACAACACGGGTAAATATGCCTTTCACAAACGGCTTTGAGATAAGAACGGTTTTTCTTTTGGCCTTGAGCTTTATTGTTGGTTACGGCACGGCGTCCCTCGTAGGTTTTATAAAAAACTCCAAAAACAACAAAAAGTGAATTAATTGCAAATGAGCACAACTAAATTATATCCAAATCCTGACAATTCAGTTCAACCATTTATGGTAGGGTTGCTGGCTAATCTGGCGATTGCCATTCTGAAGTTTGGAATAGCCTTACTGGGCGGCAGCAGGCTGGTTTTGATGGACGGTCTTTTCTCCTTTATGGCGGCAGTGGCTTTTTTGATTCCATGGCAAGCACAGGTTATAGAAAGAAAGCCTTACGATGAGAGATACCCGTATGGCCTAGGCAAGGTACTGTTTATAAGTATGGCAGTGGTCGGCTTTCTTGGTCTGGTTATTTCTATTCATATGATTTACTACAGCCTGGTGGTCATGGCTGGACTACAAATGCATGGTTTATACACCCTGGCGATAATGGTCACGATTATATCTGTAATAACCAACGAGGTTCTTTATCGATATCTCGCGGAGAAAACCAAAAGTTGCTCAAGTACAATGTTGGCCATGTCCGGGCGTTACAATCGCATCGGTGCGTGGATTTCGTCTTTTGTTCTGTTATTTTTAATTCTTTCTTATCTCGGTGGTGCGTATCTTGAGAGGATTGGTGTCGCAATCATTTCAATCGTTGTGTTTTTTATCAGCCTTCGAATGCTTTTTGTGGGCCTTAGCGGGATTATGGACAAGGTTCCATCACCCAAAATCCTGGAGCGAATAAGGGTATGCACGCAAAAGGTAAGCGAGGAAAAAGAGATTATAAACGTAAAGGCCAGGTACGTTGGAACACTGCTGCATATTGATATGTGGATAAGAGTAGATGATGAGCTCAGTATGGAGCAGGCCGATAGAATTGCCCGCCGCGTCAAAGTACAGTTAATGGAGAAAATTCCTTTCGCAAGAGAAGTGAATGTTATTATCGCATGATAACGACTAAGAAAAAAGTTTTTATTTTAATAGTTGTTTTGGTTTTAGCTGTCTTAGTAATAGCTGGAAGGTTGGTAGTATGCGCCAGGATTACAGGGGTGGCCCACTCTGCTGACAGTTTTGTTTTTAAGTTGCCCAATGAGGCCGGTTTCTACAATATTACCGTAGATGAATTGAAGACCAGGATAGACAACAAATCCGACAAGAATTTTATAGTCGTCGATATCAGAGATAACGCATCTTATGCCCAGGGTCATATACCCGGGGCGATAAACATACCTTTAAATGAACTGGGCTACCGTGTATTCAGCCTGGATAAAACAAAGGACATAATCGTGTATTGCTTTACCGGCGTAACAAGCCAGGTTGCATGCCAGATATTTGTAAATGCCGGGGTTAAAGACGTGTATAACGTGATAGGCGGAATAAAAGCGTGGAATTATGCTGTTGAAACAAGCGATGGCAGAGTAAATATTTAAGAAAAATTTAGTAGAAAGGAGCAAAAATGTTGCACATTGTTGTAGGAATCATCGCAATCGTGATTGGACTGTGGGGGATAATGGGCAACTGGTATATGTTCAAAGATATACTGGTTACTATCGTGCCGCTGGCGGTGCTTTTATTTGGAATAGTGGCAGTATTAGCCGGTATTCGCAAAATGAGAGCAAACTTGGCTGCCAAAGAGGAAAGTGAGGAGGCATAAAAGATGACAAAGAAGAGCGAAACGAAAGAGCCCAAAAAGGATCAGGCGGTGCCGCTGACCCTTCGGACGCAGAGTTTTTTCGGCAAACTCAGAGGATGCCTTGATGGTCTTGTTAATGGCTACTGTAATTTAACACATATTGAAGCTGTTGAGGCAAAGGAGCTGGTCTTCAAAAAAGCTGCTGCATTGATGGAGCGTGGTCAGTACGGAAAGGCCATTGACCACTACAACAAATTGATTGGCATGGGTAAAGAAGAAGCGAATATTTATTACAACCTCGGTATCTGCTGTGAGCGGGAAGATATGACCGAGGAGGCCGAGGAAGCTTATAAGAAAGCTGTTGAGATGGACAAGACTCTTACTGATGCGGTTTACAGATTGGGCCTTATGGCCATAAAGAACGACGATTCCAAAGGGGCGGTTAAGTACCTAAGTGCCCTTGCCCGCAAGGATAAAACGTCGTTCGATGTGATGTATAACCTCGGTGTTGCCTATGATAAGCTCAAGGAATATGAAAAGGCGGTAGAAAGCCTTGCTAAGGCGATAGAGATTGAACCGAATTACTCCAAGGCTCACAAGCGACTTGGTTACACTTATGAGGCGATGGGTGGGCGTGAAGAAGCTATAGAATGTTTCAAAAAGGCTATGGAGCTTGAAGATATTTAGAAAGGTTCTTTATGGCGATTCCCTTTAGAAAATCAGCCAGCGAAAAACGTCAGGAAAAGGTGCGAGTGGTCTTAGGTTCAGAGCATTTTCAGAAGAAGCGGTGGCTGCATTCGTTTGGCAGGTTTATTGCTGACTATTACATGCCCATTACCATAACGGTACTGACGGTAGCTTGTATATATGCTCATATATACTTTTACAACGTATTTACCATGATGAAACAGCAGATGGACAATCGGTTCGCGCAGGTAGAAGCCGGGCTTCAGATGAGAGAAAATATTGTCACCGGCCTGACGGACGTGGTGAAAGGGTTCATAGCCCATGAAGAGGGCATATTCACATCCGCGATAGAGACAAGGAAAGATTCCATGACCGTCTCAAATGATTTGAAGAAACTTATCGAGGGCGCAAAGCAATTTGCCGGAAACGAACTTTCGCCGACTGGCTTAACAAGGCTTATGGCTGTGGCTGAGAATTACCCGCAATTAGTCTCAAGCCAGCCGTACAAAGAGCTCGTTGTTCAAATTGCGAAAGTGGAAAGCCAGATTTATGACAAAAGGCTCGAGTACAGTGACGTCGTGAACGTTTATAACACCCAACTGGCCACTTTTCCCGGCAATGTTTTCAGGAAGATTCTGCGTTTCCAAAAACAGCCCTACTATAGCTGGGAAAATGAGGCTGAATGGGTGTTTGAAGGAAATTCGCAGTTAGCTGAACCACCAGCAAATGTGGAGTCCGAGGGCATTGGCAAGAAATTAGAAATTGAGGCTGATTCTAAATAAAGGCAGCCTGAGTAAACAAAATAGAAAGTGATGTACCCTTGAAGGGTAATAAAATCCCGCGAGCGGAATTGTAAGTTGTTGTAAAGTACCTTATCCGCGAACGAATGGGGGAATTCAATTTGGAGCACTATATAAAGGTCTGATCTGTGGCGGTAGTGTGTAAACAATGTAATTGGTGTGTCAAGCATGTTGGCAGTTTGAATCTGTTTGGCAATATTCTTCTGCTTGCCATAAAGCTTTTAGGTGGAATATTCGGCAGAAGCCAGGCATTGATTGCCGATGCCTTGCATTCTCTAGGTGATGTTGTTGTGGCACTTATGTTACTGGTTAGCTTGAAGGTATCTTCTGTTCCACCGGATGAGGATCATCACTGGGGCCATGGCAATGTTGAGTATATCACCTCGGTCATAATAGGTGTATTGCTTATCTGTGCGGCCATTATGATTTCCATATCCGCGCTATCTACTATCGTCACAGGAAGGATGGATGATCCGGGCATTCTGGCGGTATGGGCGGCGGTCATATCTATTATTGTCAACGGAATTTTAAGCAAACAGGGTATTTGTGTCGGCGAACAAATGAATTCGCCCGTGATGATAGCAAACGCCCGGGAGAAAAGGTCAGATGCTTACACTTCTCTTGCCGCTCTGATAGGTGTTTTCGGTGCAAAGATGGGGTTTGTATTCTTAGATCCTATCGCTGCTATTGCTGTTGGTTTTATGATTGCCAGATTCGGATTAGATACGCTTCTTGAAGGGATCAAAGGCATATCCGACCGGTCTTTTGACAAAGAGACCCTTGCCAGCGTGAAAAGACTGGTCTTAAAGAAGGAGAGTATAAAAGATATAGGCCGATTAAGAGCCAGGCAAATAGGCCAGAAAAATTGGATCGATCTTGAAGCAATTTTCGCTCCTGAGGTGAAAGTCTCGGAAGTAAGAACTACAATCGCAAGTCTTAGAAAAGACATAATGGAGCGATTCGAGGGGATAGCTGACGTGGTGATCATATCCCGTGCGTCAAAGCCGGAACTAAAGTAAATACAGTTATCATACTTATCACATAACGAATTTAAAACTATGGCAGTTGTTTGTAAAAGATGTTACTGGTGTGCCAAGCATGTCGGAGGGCTAAACTTTTGGGGCAATCTCGCCCTTCTGGTCGTAAAGCTGTTGGGCGGCATATTCGGCAGAAGCCAGGCTCTAATCGCCGATGCTGTTCATTCTCTAAGCGACGTTATCGTATCGATATTGCTTATAATCAGCTTAAAGGTCTCTTCGACGCCGCCGGACGAAGATCATCCATGGGGCCATGGTAATGTAGAATTTATCGTATCAGCCATATTTGGGGTGTTGCTTGTTTGTGCGGCTGTGGCTATTACCGCAGTGTCGATTACCTCGATTATTCAGGGAAATGTATACAATACAAGTATTTTGGCTGTGTGGGCGGCGGTCATATCCGTTGCCGCTAATGATATTCTGTTCAGACATTCCTTTTGTGTGGGCCAGAAGGTGAATTCTCCTGCAATGATAGCAAATGCCTTGGAGAACAGGGCCGATGTGTGGTCGTCGCTGGCAGTATTGGCAGGTGTTTTTGGTGCAAGGATTGGGTTTCCGGTTCTTGACCCCGTTGCTGCCGTTATTGTAGGTTTTATGATTGCCAAAAATGGGATAGAAACATTGGTTTTAGGAATTAAAGGCATGACTGACGGGTCTTTTGACAAGGGAATGCTTGCCCAGGTAAAAAAAATAGTCATGGAAGAAATCGCCATAAAAGATGTAAGCAGGCTGCGTTCCAGACAGGTCGGACAAAAAAACTGGATAGACATTGAGGCAATGTTTGATCCAAAGATAAAAGTTTCAGAGGTAAAAAAGATAATCGAGAGGATTAGGAAAAACATAATGGAAGATTTCGAAAAGATCGGGGATGTGGTAATTGTGTCCCGTGTATCAGAACCCCAGTTAAAGGAAATATAACTATGATATGGGAAAAGAATAAGGATAAAAAGAAAAAGTTAAAAACAATAACTGATGATATGACGCCCAGAGAAAAAGAACAGGTGCTGGAATATAAGAAGCGGGTAATCAGGCGATGGGCCATAGTGGTAGGGCTTCTGGCTCTTGCAACCTTTGGCTTCCTTTTTATGACGCTGCTTGACCATGTGATTAAAGGCGCCCCTGACGGTGGGCTTGAGATAAACTACAATAAGCTGGATGCAAAGCTCGCCTGGCT
>CAZSOR010000078.1:13723-16556 GCA_964608395.1 uncultured Pirellulales bacterium | reverse complement strand
ATCGGCGTTGTTTATCGCTTTGCAGTTTACGAATCGGATATCATCGCAGACCTGGAAGCTGAAACCATCGCCGTTATAGTTTCGGGAAGTGACATTTTTGAAGCTCCACCGGTTGCAATGCTGGATGAAAACTCCGCCGGCGAAGTTGCCGTTAATGTGCTCGTTTTCATCGCGGTTGCCTTCGAGCACAATATCTTCCACAACAACGTCGTTCACGTTTTCAGCGGTAAGAATGGGAAAGATAGTCGCAGCCGTGGCGTCTTTTTCCAGCCAGAAATTCTCTTCGGTCAGCCGGTCCAAAAAGATTACGTCCCCTTCAATGGCGGTGACCGTGGCACGCAGCACATCGTACTGCCAGTCTCCATCTCCCGTTTTCGATCTGAGCATGATTCCACCTCCGGGCACGAATCCTTTCGTATCGGCCACCTGAACGCCGTACTCGAACCAATCCGAATCCCTCGCCAGAGCGGTCACGACGCTGCCGGCTTTTCTCAGGATGGTTTCTTCGCCCGAGCCCCTCAGGGTAATGTTGGGACGCAGATAGATTGCATTCCGCAGATTATACACACCCGGCAAAACTTTAAGTGTGCCTCCGCCCAACCGGTGCAGGTATTCTATGCCGGCCTGGATGACTTTGTCATCGTTACCCTTCAGGTCGCCTTCGCTCTGGCCGACAGTTATTGCCAGGGCCTGTCGATTTCGCATAGGACGATTGGTCGATGTCACTGATTGTTCGCTTGCTGTTTCCCGGTTACCTGCGTCTGCAGCAGCATATATCAACATCGCAGGAATGAACAATGACAGCATCAATCTATTTGAGAATTTTACGTTGTTTTCCCACATCTTTATACCTTTCGTAAATTGAAGTTCGACAGCCTCCTCGATCCGCTATATATGCCCTAAAAATTTCGCCGCTATAACAAACATTGTATGAGACCAAAGTAGCGGAGTAATAGACGGGCGAGATTTATCTTCGAATATTTGTTCTGGAATGTATTTATCTATTTGCTCGACAGGCCGGTCGAAGAATTTTCTCGCATTTTCATTGTCGCCGCAAAGGCTGTAGTAAATGGACATCCAAAAGCTGAGCAAAGGCCATGTCCCCGCGCCGGTAAGTGTCACCCATCCTTTCCGAACTCCGCCGCAATATCTATCGGCCGGATATCTCAACAGGCCTCCGCTATCCGTCGTGTTCGTTTTTATTATTTCAAGAACGGTACTCCTCATCTTCTCATCCTGCGGGTCCAATATCCCCGAGGGGTAGACCAATCCCAGCAGCGACGTATCGGGTTTCAAGTCATCCGCTCTTGTTTTACGGTTTTTGGCTATCGCTCCTCTGCGATATGTCCTCGGAATGGATTTTGTGTCGCTCGAATAAATCTCCGCGAAAGTTTTCGACATTTCCTTTTCTGTTTGCAGCCACTTTCTCTTTTTGCCCAGCAGCTCGATTGCCGCTCTGAGTCCGGCGATGCACATAGCTAACGAGTAGGTGTGACAACCTCGATGTTCGGGAAGAACACATCTTTCCTCCCATAAATCATAACAGGGCAAAACAAACGCATCGCTCTTCCAGGAACGGGAGATGCCGGAGGCGGTTTTCTCTATCAATTTCTGGAACTTCGAGACATCGGCGTCGAAATGTTTTATATGGTGAGCTATCGCGATTAATAAAGAACCGCTCTGGTCCGGCTGGAATTGTGTTCCGCAGTGTACCAGATCGATGCAACTTTCCCGCAGGTGTCGAGGCACTTTCGGCCCATCGGGCGGAATCAATGTGCCGTGAATCGTCCCATTGACATTATATGCATTGGAGAAAAAGCCCGTTTCTTTAAAATCCTCTGCTCGATTGAGGCACCAGTCAAAGAACCTTTCCGGGATGTCCCTGAGTTTCAGCAGATCGGCAGCCATGCACACATACGCCGCGTCCCGAACCCAAACGTAGCGGTAATCCTGGGTGGTAGCCGGATAGATTGCCTTATCAGAATTGGCGGCGACAATCGCCCCGTTTTCCAGCGAACCATCTGCAATTACATCTTTGCTGACTTTGATAAGCTCTTTGATTTTTTGCTTTTTCATAGCGGTCGATTCCCGATTCTTTTTGCCCGGCCATAATTTGACAAGTCCGTACTTACCCGATAGCATAGCATAATCTTGCTTAGTTGCCTAATATAAGTAGAAGTGGTACTGACGCATCGCTCGTCCAGGGCGGTGTCGATTTTTGTAAAAGCTGAATTATGGAAAGGGATATAAAATGAATCGTATTAACAGGTGTTTGGATATTCAAAAGTCTGCCGAGAGCTGCTCTGTTACACGCCGCGAGATTCTCACAATCGCGACAGGGTTTGTCGGTGCTTCGTCTGTGTTGGCGGGATTGCCCCGGGTTGTGAGGGGCCAAACCAAAAAAGTCGTGAAGAATGGACGTATCAAACAGTCCATCTGTGGCGGCTGTTTGCGAGGGGCCGGCCTGGATGCCGAGCAAACGGCAACACTTCTCGTAGAGATGGGGTTGGCCGGCAGGGACCTGGTGCGCCAGAATGACTGGCCCACGCTCAGGAAACACGGACTCGTAGCGACGATGGTACCCGGTGCCGGCTCGATTAAGAAGGGCCTTAACGATAAATCGATGCATCCTAAATTCCTCGAAGGTTTCAAAAATAACATCAAAGCAGCGGCCGAGTATAAGTGGCCTAACGTGATCTGCATGGCCGGCGACCGCAAGGGAATCAGCGACGAGCAGGGAATGGAGAATTGCCATACCATTCTCAAGGAGGCGGTCAAAATCGCCGAGGATTCCGGCGTGACTATCTGCATGGAACTGCTCAACAGCAGAGTT
>CAZSOR010000078.1:0-13623 GCA_964608395.1 uncultured Pirellulales bacterium | reverse complement strand
ATCTGTGTGGAAGCCCAGCTACTGACGTTACTCGGCGTTGGGGCGGTAGCGACAATTGCCGGCCTGCTGCTCTGGTTGGCGGGCACATATTTCAGTTCGGTAATCATCGGAATCCTCGGGGCCGCAGTGGGATCGTTTTGCGGCTTGCTGATTTCTCAATGGTTTGATGTAAGCTCGCTGTTGAGCATGGGTATAGGAGCTGCCGTCTTCTGTGTTGCGGCAGTTCTTCTTCGAAATATCATAATCATAGTGCTTGCCATAATTGTCTTCGCCCTGGCGGGAGGAACCGGCTATTCGAGCACGATTCTGGGAAGTCCTGCTCAGCAACAAGAACAGGAAGCAGAGCTGGAGCCTGTGGCAGTCAACTCGTTCAGCCAGATGGACTCAACTACGCGATTATCCTATGTCAATGAGATTTCAGAGCAGCAGGACGGTTTCTTTGAGAAGCTCAAGGCGATGTTGAAGGATACGTTTGGTACTATGAGTCCGTATAAATGGAAGCTTCTGCTGTCCACACTTATTGGAGGTCTCGGCGGCTTGCTTCTGGTCTGGCTTATCAAGAGATTTGTAATTGCTTTGTGCTGCAGTGTTGTGGGGGCCCTGTTGGTTCTTGTGGGTATCGAGAGTCTGCTCATGGCGGCCGGCTTTCAGATGTGCAATGCATTCGGAGAACATCGGCTCGCACTGACGGTGACATATTTTTCAATGGTGGGAATTGGTGCCGTAGTGCAGCTCCTGATAGCCAGGTCTCAAAAGCCCAAAGAGGCTGAAGCTAAGAAGAAGTAACATTCTAACAGTCTGTAATTTGGTAACGGCAAATTGTACGGTTCGCATTGACCGATTACCCTTGGCAGAAGGGAAGGAACTTAGTCGAATCGCCATGAGAGCCGTGCTCAGAGCCACGACAGTGAGGGAGCGGTTCCTATCTTATTCAGATGCAAAAATCCGCCCCTGTGCAGACAATATTCTTCTTGCCTGGTGACAGTCTTTTGCGATTTGTTTGGAAAGGTCTTCGGGAGTCTTGAATTTGCGCTGGTTGCGAATACGCTGAATGAAATCCATTGTCATATAGTGACCTATCATATCTCCGACGTCTTTAATCAGCAGATGCGCCTCTATCAGCAGCGGAAAATCATCGCCGTATGTCCTTGCCTGGCCGATACTGTAAACGGCAGGAAGTTCTTCTTTGGAAGTCAGAGCGTCATCGATGTATTCACCGGTTTTCACGAAACCGGCATAAACGCCTTCGGTGGGAATAACCTGCTTTGGTTTTTTCATATTCAGGGTGGGAAAGCCCAGTTTTATCCCGACCCCGCGGCCAGGTATAATTCTCCCGGCGATTCGATAAGGCCTGCCTAAAGCAACAGCGGCGTCGGCTATGTGGCCGCCTTCGAGCATATAGCGAATCATCGTACTCGAAACCCTGACGGTTTGGCCGGTGGAAAGTTTAATTTTTTTCGGTTTGATTACGCGTACTTCGAAGCCCTCCTCCGTAATGAGTTTCTCCAGTGTATCGATATTGCCGGCCCGTCCCGCGCCGAAATTAAAATCTTCGCCCTCAACGATCACGCCCGGTTTAATATGCTCAATGAGAAACCGTCCTACAAAATTTTCGGGTGACAGGTCGAGCAGCTTGCGGTTGGTTCTCAGCACGATCAGCCTGTTTACGCCGCACTTTGCCAGCAGGTGCTTTTTGATGTCCAGGGGAGTCAGCACCCCCGGTGCCATTTCCGGATGCAGAATAGCAACCGGATGCGGATCGAAAACCATCGCTATTAATTCCGCATCATTTGTTTCGGCAGCTTGTCGGGCGACGGCCAAAATCTCCTGATGGCCGACGTGGACACCATCGAAATTCCCAATGGTCAGCACGCAGCCCTTTGGAATATGCTGGAACTGTGATATTGTCTGGATGATTTTCATTCAGTTTTGCCCGCTCTTTCGTAAGTCCCTTTTTGTCTGTGCAGCCGCACGAACCAGGGCTCCGTAAATAGCGTCGCGATGAGCGGTGTCACTCATAGATTCCGGATGCCACTGCACGAATAAACCGAAACCGCCGTCGATTCGCTCAGCCGCCTCGATGACACCATCATCGGCGTGAGCGATAACCTTCAGATTCTCTCCGAGCTTATCGACCGCCTGATGGTGACTTGAATACACCATTGTCTCTTCATTGTCAAGAAATTTTCCCAATAAGCTGTTCGGCTCGATTCGCACACGATGATACTTTCGGCGATGGGCCACCTCTGTCCCTACCTGCGAAGGAATGTCCTGGATGAGCGTACCGCCTGAGACAACGTTCGTGAACTGCATACCGAGACAAACGCCGAGTATGGGTTTGCCGCTGGATAACCACGCCGGGATAAGCTGCCTTTCAAAATCATATCGCTGGTTTGGCATTACCTTAACCGTTTCGTGCGGCTGCCGGCCGTAAGCATCAGGTGGAATATCATCGCCGCCGATGAGAACCAAACCGTCCAGCTCCTCGACATATCGCAGCAAAATCTCTTCATCGGTTATGGTCGGCAGTATTACCGGCACGCCTCCGTTCTCGGCTACGGCTTTCACATAATCGAAGCCGGTCACAGTTGAAACCGAGCCGTTGTCCTCGTCTACGTGATAAACGCTCGTAATGCCGATAAGCGGCCGGGAAGAGCTGCCGTTGCTTTGGCAGCCAAAACATACCGAAACAACCACCAACGACAGCAGTATGAGAATATTTTTCTCCGCCCGCCGCTGTTTAAATACAATATTCTTCTGCACAAAAATGCCTCCAGTTACCTTAAGCCTTCTCATGAAATGCTTAATTTACCCTTAAAGAGGGAAATCTGCAATGCTTTTTGACCTGTGCAAATTGCAAATCCAGCCCCGTTTTATGATTTAAAATTCCCTTTGCAGAAAAAATCTGACAAAATATTTGCAACTAAGTTGCATATTTTACGTATAGCCGGTAGGATAATTTGATCTTATAGAAAATATCATTAGATAAATTTTGGAGAAGAACTAAGTGCAGCCACGGAAAAAACTAACAATCATTTTATCAGAATTGAAAAACCACGCCCCGTTTACGCTTTTCGGAGCCGCTACCGGTTTGGTTTGTATGCTCTTGTTCAAGAACGTTGGGCCGGAGATAAATCACCGGCTCTTCCAGGTGTTTCACCCGGGTCACGTGGTTCTCTCGGCCATCGTAACCGCTTCGCTATACAAATTTTATGAAGGCAAGGCAGGTTTTGTGAAGATCCTTCTCATAGGCTATATTGGCTCCATTGGGATTGCCACGTTGAGCGATTGTATTTTTCCCTTTTTCGGCGAGAGCATTTTGGGAGTGGCTGTTCCCGTGCATGCGGACCTGCACGAGCATGATGAGGCACCCGGCCACAGCAACGATGAGGATGTTCACCATGAGAATGGATCGGGGTCCGAATCGAGCAAGGGAACGCCCGGTATCCGGGAGCGACTGCATTTGGGCTTTATCGAGGATTGGTATCTGGTCAATCCAGCCGCATTGCTGGGGATTTTCATCGCTTATTTCTGGCCCCGGACCAGATTCCCGCACGCCGGCCACGTTTTGATCAGTACCTGGGCCTCTTCATTCCACGTTCTGATGAATACGCATCGAGAACTGACAACTGTCATGTTTTTAGGTGTCTTTGTGGTTCTGTTTATTGCGGTCTGGTTGCCATGCTGTATTAGTGATATTGTTTTTCCGCTGCTATTTGTAGGCTCGGATTGCGATTTGCCACACGGACACCACCACTAAAAAAGAATAGAAATTCGACCTTAAGAAGCGGCACGGGAGCAAAAATGACAAAGTCAAATTTGGAAATAAAAGCACGCGAGATGCTGAAGGCCGCTAAGCTTTACTGCACCGCCGGCAGAGTCGCCATACTAATAGTGCTTATGAAGGCGGGCAAACCTCTCAGCCATGACCAGATTGCCCGGCGATCGGGAAAAAATCACTTCGACAAGGTCACAATCTATCGAACCCTCGAAAGCCTGCTGGGCGTCGGGCTGGTGCATAAGGTATTTATTGACAAACGGGCCCGGCATTTTGAACTGTCCCATAACTGCACTGAGAGCCAATGCCATCCTCATTTTACCTGTACGAGCTGCGGTGAGACGACCTGCCTGACAGGGGTAATATTGCCGATGGTAAAAAGCCCGTACAAAGGCTTTGTCATCCGCCGCCAGCAGGTCCGGCTCGAAGGCCTCTGCCCGGCCTGTGCTTGAAAACGCAATAGAGTATATGTGGAGTATTACAATTTGGGTCGTCTGAATCGACAAGCCGTTCTGATATGTATAACCGCTTGCTTTGTGGCTATGGTGACAGGGATATCGCTGCAACTGCACCTTCTGAGCGACACACATCCCGAGGAGCATGATTCAAAACACTGCTCAGTTTGCCAGCAATTACTCATCGCGCACGGCAAATTTCTTCTGGAGCCGGAAGTTGCAATCGAAATGGGCGGCCAAATTGAGTGTTACGTCAACTTTCATTCCGCTATTTGCATAAAACAAATTCACTATCAGCAATTCAATCCGCGGCCACCTCCGGTAGCTATTTAAGTACCAAAACATATATTTTGCCGACACTTTCAAGCGTGACAGATATCCTGAACTTTATAATCCCACGTTTGAGTGATTATTTCTCGTCGAACAAGCATTACAAGGAGCATAAGATGCTGAAGAGACTTGTTGAAGTGTTAGTGCCGCTTGTACTGGTGGTTTTTCAGAATATTGCGTTTGCACAAAACAAAACAGATGATGTAAATTCTGTTGAAGAACCAAATCAACAGATTCTGGAACTGCAGCAGCGCATCAACGAAATGCAAAGAAAATACGATGCTGAAATACGTGTTCTAAAAGAACGAATCAACAGAAACAACGCCATATCCGGAGAGCCGAAAAAAGAGGCGGAGATTCAATCGCTGCAAGAATTAGCTGAAACCGAAGCTGCAAAAGAAACTACCGTCGAAGAGGAATCCGGTGAACAAACCTTTACATCGGGATCTCTTGGCCTGCAGGCTTTGAATCCGGAAATTAGCGTCACAGGTGATTTACTTTTCTCGTATAGAGACGATGCCGCGAGCGATCAGAACAGCGATTTTAGCTTTCGCAATCTTGGCGTTCACCTCGAATCCTGGCTCGATCCTTATTCAAGATTTAAGGGTGCTGTGGAATTTCATGAAGGAGAAACCGAGCTTGGCGAGGCATATTTGACATTATATAACGTCCATGAGGATTTGAATGTGACACTCGGTAAATTCCGACAGCAGTTCGGCGTGGTCAATCGATGGCACAAACACGGCCTGGAGCAGGTCGACTTTCCTCTGGCCCTTCGGAAAATTTTCGGAGAGGGCGGATTGAATCAAGCCGGCCTGTCGCTGGATTGGATGATGCCCCCTGCCGGTGTTTCATCACAGCAGTTTACTTTCCAGGTCACCGACGGATCAAATAGTCGTTTGTTCGATGAAAATGCCGGTAACAGACCCAGCCTTCTGGCTCACTACAAGAACTACCGGGACCTGTCGAAAGATACCTATATGGAATGGGGGCTTAGCGGCTTGCTGGGGTGGAATAATGAATGGGACATGCTGGGCGACACCGAAGAAAGCAGCAGCAAAACAACAACTGTTTTGGGTTCGGATTTTTCCGTCCTTTGGGAACCGACGGAAAAAATGCGTTATCGAAATGTGGAGTGGCGAAGTGAGGTGTATTTACTGAATAAAAGGCTCCTTGCACCGGACGGTTCCGGCACAGACAACATCAATGCCTGGGGATTGTACAGCTATCTTCAGTCCAAAATCTCTCGCACGGTAGATATTGGAATAAGATATGACTATTATGTTCCCGATACCAAAGGCTATGCGGATCTGCCCGGCCCGTTATCATTGTCACCTTTAGCAGTGGTGTCGGACAGTCCGTACATCCGGCAAGTCGGACCTTATATTACCTGGTGGCAAAGCCCCTTTGTCAAATTTCGCATCGAGTATGATTACAGCCACAGCAAAGGAATAGATAACCCGGAACATGTAGTCTGGTTGCAGTGTATATTCGCTGCCGGACCACACAAGCATGAACGTTATTAACGGAAGGAGCATAGATATTATGAAAAAATTATTATGCATGTTAACAGCAGCTTTGGTTCTTCCGTTAGCTGCTCTATACGCTACACCACGAACTTCACCAGCTCAAAAAGGCAGTCTACAGGTTGTCACGTCATTACCGGATTACGCCTTTCTCGCCGAGTCTTTGGGAGCGGATCGGGTGAATGTCAAAGCCATCGTCCGGGGCGATCAGGATGCGCACTTCATTCGTCCCAAGCCGTCATTTGCCACAGCATTGCGAAACGCCGATGTTCTCGTTACTACAGGTCTGGACCTGGAATTGTGGATTCAGACGGTCATAGATAACTCCGGGAACAATAAAATTCGAAGCGGCCAATCGGGCTATGTTTCGGCCGCCGCGGGGATAAATCTTCGCGAGAAGCCGAAAGTCCTGTCAAGGGTCGAGGGCGGTGTACACATCCATGGAAATCCACATATTACCTGCAGTCCGTTAAACATGAAAATAGTCGCTCAGAACATAACAACGGGCTTGATGAAGAACGATCCGCAGGGCAGACAAATGTATCTCGACAACTTGAAGAAACTTCATCTGCAAATTGACGAGCGTTTATTTGGTGCGGAACTGGTGGAAATATTGGGCGGTGAAAACCTTTGCAGCCTTGCCGAAGCAGGCAGGCTGATCCCATTTCTAAAAGAGCGGAAATACGAAGGAAAGCCGCTCATAGAGTTTCTGGGTGGTTGGATGAAAAAGATGCTCCCTCTAAGAGGTACTCCCATCGTGACTTATCATAAGAATTGGATATATTTTGTTAGCCTCTTTGGTTTGGAGGAAGCGGGAACCGTCGAGCCGAGGCCGGGGATACCGCCCGTGCCCAAACATGTGACCGGCCTAATTAACCTCATGCGAGAAAGGGACATAAAGATAATTCTGGCTGCGAACTATTTCGATGAGCAGAAAATCAAAACGGTAGCGTCCCGAACCAATGCCGAAGCGGTTATTGTCCCGATGTATGTTGGTGGAGCAGAAGGCATTGATAATTATTTTGATCTGGTCGATTATTGGGTGGATGAACTCTTAAAGGCGGCGGAAATGAAAGGCATAGTAAAAAAAACATGATTTAAAAACTGAGGCGACAAGCGTGGAAACGGTACGATTCTTTTCAGTTCAAATAGCGTTAATAGCTGTTGTATTGGTCTTGCATACCTATATAGGCTTGCACATCATCAGGCGAACCTTAATATTTTCTGACCTTGTACTCGACCAGTTGGCGGCGTTTGGCGCTCTTGCGGCAATAGGCCTGGGGATAGAATACGGCACAATGCAGTCGTATGCAGCCTCGATGACGGCCGTACTATTTGGCGCGACATTGTTAACCTTGATAAAATCAAAACGCCAGGTGATACCTCGTGAGGCAATCATAGGTATCATGTATGTGCTGAGTCTGGTGGCCTGCCTTTTGTTGGCAGATAAAATCCGCGGCGGAGAAGTCTACGTCGCCAAGACCCTTTCCGGATCCATGCTGTGGGTAACCTGGCCTCTGGTATGTATAACAGCCGTGACATATATCTTGCTATTGCTCTTTCACTATAAGTTTCGGCTTAAGTTCATTGGGCTCGCTGAGAATCCACAGAAGATGAGCAACGAAAAGTTCTGGGATTTTCTGCTGTTTACAACTCAGGGTATTATTACCGTGCTGATCGTTCCTATCGCAGGCGTCCTTCTGGCATACGCATTTTTGATGATACCCGCGGCTATAGCGGCTATGTTTACGAAAAAATGGGCCGGAGCTGTAGTTATCGGCTGGAGCGCCGGATTTATCGCCTGTTTAGCGGGCCTTTGCTCATCGTATTTCTTGAATATGCCGTATGGTCCCACTTTGGTTTTATCTTTGGGTCTGGTTTTTGTGTGTGCGGCGGTTCTTCGTGCCGTGCTTAATCGGAAAGCCTTCGTTTGATAAGAAAGGAACTCGGCGATGCTCCAGTTAATTCAAATAGTCGGCTTACCTTTTCTCGTATGTGTCATGATGAGTTCTATTTTAGGGTATCTCGGTATACACGTGCTGAAAAGAGAGGTCATATTTGTTGATATTGCGCTGGCTCAGGTTGCCGCGGTAGGCGTTATCGTTTCCCATCTTGTTTTCGATGTCCATGGGGACTCGGCAATTTCATATTTATGCTCTCTGGCAGCCATTTTCGTTATGGCGGTTTTTTATGCCGTAGCTCGAACCTGTATCGTTCAAATCTCTATTGAAGCGATTATCGGAATTTCCTATGCGATCGCTGCTGCGGCAGCCCTTTTCCTGGTTGGAATGCAACCCGGAGGCCACGTACACATTCAGCATATACTATCCGGAAGTCTTTTATGGACAGATGGGCGAGATGTTGTCACTGGAGCGATAGCTTTTTCTGCAGTAGGCTTTTGTTTATATCTTGTTCGAAAGCCTTTAATGGGCCTCTCCGAAAGTTATCGACACACCCGCTCTAAGGGAGCCGGGGCAATATTCTGGGATTTCGTTTTTTATTTACTGATTGGTTTGGTTATTACGTTTTCCGTCCAAATGGGCGGTGTGGTTCTTGTATTTGCGTACCTTATTATACCGGCGACAATCTCCGCTGTTTTCACTTCGCAACTTCGTATACAGTTAATTATTATTTGGATAGCAGCTATAGCAGCATCGATATCGGGCCTTTTATTCGCATATTATCTTGATTTTTCGGTTGGACCGGCTGTTGCTCTGCTGTTGGGAATCGAATTAATAATTGCCGCTATCATTGGCAAATTAATAAGAGTTTAATGTAAAACGGCCGGAAATACCGATATGAACTCGGGAATGGGTAAACGAATAAAACTATTTGTACTCGCTGCCTCGGCAGCTATTGTTATCGTAGGCTGCCAAAATACTGTTGATGGCCCCGTAATTGAGGATAATGTGCCTCTGGGCGAACAGAAAATCAGCATTCGCCAGCTTGCCGCGGCACTGGGACTGCGCGTCAGCGAGTCGAAGCCGACGCATGTGACTTTGAAGAACTCGGCGAATACCGTAATGATTTGTACGCTCAGCGGAGGAAAGATTTACGTCAATACAAAGCCGGTCACCACGGTGGGGACAGTCGAGAAAACTGGCGGGCGGGTCTACGTCTCGAAGTCGCTCGTATCAACAATACGCTCGGCGATGTGCACTTATACCCCCCCACCCGTGCCTGTGCCTCGAAGGATGAATGGAACTGTTGTAATCGACGCCGGGCATGGCGGCAAAGATCCCGGGGCGACCAGCATTCTCGGTTTTTACGAAAAAAGCGTCAATCTATCTGTTGCTCACAAAGTCGCCCGGCTGCTCGAACAAAGGGGGCTGAGAGTTAAAATGACACGGACGGATGACTACTTCGTCGAGCTTGAAGATCGTGCCGCGATAGCCAACAATCTCAACGCGGATTTGTTTGTGAGTATCCATTCGGACTCTTTCCCGAAAAGCTCAAGGCGGGGTTTCACGGTTTACATAGCTCGTTCGGCATCATCATCCTCACGCCGGGCGGCAAGCGCCATCTCCCGTTCGATGTCCGGCACAGGCCTGAACAGCTTTGGAGTTCAGACAGCCGGTTACCACGTCCTGACCGGTACTCGCGGCCCCGCCGTCCTTGTCGAATTAGGCTACCTCTCGAACCGTCGCGAAGCCGCCCTGCTTCGAAGCAGTTCCTTCCAGAACCGCCTCGCAGAGGCAGTAGCAGACGGCATCAACGATTATTTCAACTAACCGGCCGTTGACTTTGTCCGGAATTTTCGTATATTCACACCATGCAGCGAGAAAAAACCTAAAATTATTCGTGACTTCTCTACCTTATGCTGCCTTATAGTCAGGTAGGAACTATACAATGAAACTGAACAGACTTTTTTGCATGATTTTAGCGTTAATGCTTCTTGTCGCAGGATGTAGGAAGCAGCCACAAAAGAAAGCTGAATCCCTACATCGTGCAGCGAGGGCAGGCAATATAACACAGGTCCAAACACTTCTTGCCAAGGGAGCCGATGTAAATGCGAAAGACGAGAATACCTGGACACCTTTGCACTACGCTGCTAAATACGGACACAAGGACATAGCCGAGTTCCTTTTGGCTAATCGTGCTGAGGTTAACTCCAAAGCCTATAGTGGTGTAACGCCGCTATTTGGGGCATCACAAAGAGGGCACAAGAGCGTTGTTGAGCTACTGCTTCTCAAAGGGGCCGAAATTAATGTTTCGGACAATGGTGGCCGTACACCTTTGCACAATGCAGCAGAAAGCGGACATCTTGAAGTAGTGGACTTGCTCATTGCTGATGGAGCAATTATTGATGTGAATGACTATTCTGGAGCGACGCCTCTTTTTAATGCGGCCTGTAATGGCCATCACAGTATCGTTGAGCGGCTTGCAACCGAGGGGGCAGACGTTGATGTTAAGAGCAGTCCACCCAGATATTCGAAACTGTTCTGGGAATTGAGTGATGGCCATTGGCCTGCTCTTTGCTGGGCGATTGCCGCAGGCCATACAGAGGTGGCCAGAGTGCTACTCACTCATGGCGCCGATCCCAATGCTGTGGATGGTTCAGATGACTGGACTGTCCTGCACATTGCTGCGAGCAAAGGTGATGTAGATTCGGCGAGGGTATTGATCGACAAAGGTGTTAACGTGAAAGCGCGAAACATATACAACGATACGCCTCTGCATTTAGCAGCCCGTACTGGCAACAAAGATATAGTTGAGTTATTGATCGCTCATGGCGCTGATGTGAATTCAAGAGATGGTTCCTTCAATACTCCACTGCACGAGGCAATCGCTTGGGGGCATTACAAAGAGGTCGTGAAGATTCTTATCGATCACGGCGCCAATATTAACGAAACAAACAGCGATGGCTGGACACCCCTACATGAGGCATGTACCAGTGGACACCCTCGTGATTTGATAACGCATGTCGACAAATACATAGCAGAAATACTGATACGAGAAGGTGCTGAAGTGAATGTGAAGGATAAAAGTGGCGATACACCGCTACACAACTCTGCCTTGTACGGTAATAAAGATCTCGTAAAACTGCTATTAGACCATGGGGCTGATCCTAATGTTGCGAACATATATGGAGAAATTCCTTTACATGTTGCAGTGTTCTATGAGAACAAGGATGCTGTTGAGCTTCTCGTAGCCAGCGGTTCTGACGTTAATGCAAAGCGTAAGGATGGCCAAACGCCACTTATTGAGGCACTGTCTAATAATGTCGAAGTAGCAAAACTACTTATAAATGGTGGTGCTGACGTCCATGCCAAAACAGAAAATGGTACTACACCTTTGCACCTTGCATCTTATTATGACGATGAGGATATTATTAGAATTCTTCTTGCGAAAGGTGCCAATGTGAACGCAGTAACTTTAGATGGCATGGCACCAATTCACAATGCGTCCATCAAGGGTAATACAAAAATACTTGAACTTCTTATTTCCAGAGGTGCTGATGTAAATGCAAAGATAATAACAGGTAAAAGAGGTACATGGAAATCATGGTGGAAAGGCAGTACACCACTTCATATTACAGCTTATAAAGGACTTTTGGAAGCTGCTCAGCTTCTTATTGACCGGGGTGCTGATATAAATGCCGCGGATGTGTACGGATCGACGCCACTTCATCTTGCAGCGTACAAAGGACATTATGACGTTGTTACAGTTCTGGTATCTAATAATGCTGATGTGAGTATAAAGGATAGGGATGGTGGAACACCTATATTTGAAGCGGCTCGTCGACGCCATAAGAAGATTACTGAGTATTTGGTTGAACATGGCGCCAAGTTTGACACAACGATAAAAGACCTCATGAAGACGGGCTCTACGCGGCTGCATAAAGCAGCCGTCACAGGTGATGTTAAGAAAGTGCAATCATTTATCTCCAGTGGCGATGATATCAATGTAAAAGATCGAAGGGATGCTTGGCCCATTCATTTTGCAACCGCGTATGGTCATTCGAAAGTAGTTGAACTGCTTTTGACAAATGGTGCCAGAATGTCTGATGAAGCAATGATAAATATACCCATTAGTGAGCACGGCGTAAGATCCGTTGTTGGTAAAACACCACTGCATATAGCCGCAGGTGAGGGGCACAAAGATGTTGCAGCAATTCTTATCAAAAACGGCGCTGATGTGAATATCATAGGTAGCGGACTTAAAGAAACACCTCTACATTTGGCGGCTCGTGAAGGATATAATGAAATAGTCAAATTACTTATTGAGAATGGCGCCGACATTCATCAATTGTATGAAGGTGAAGGAGATTTAAGGGGCTGTACAGCTTTGCATCTTGCTGCCGATAATGGATGTAGTGATGTAGTAGAAACACTCTTATTAAGTGGAGCAAAAGTTGACGCCTTGAGTGGGTGGTCTTCCACACCACTGGGAATGGCGATCCAGCACGGGCATTTGGACGTTGTAAAGATTCTGATCAAATACGGAGCCGATGTAAATATCGAATCACACAATGAGGCACCGCTTGATTTGGCTCGAATCCATGGTCATACAGAAATTACCGATCTTCTCATAGTCGCTGGCGCTGCTGAATCTAATTAAGTCGTGAGGACGATGCCTTCGTATTTAATCTCAATCTCCATTCAGATGTGGTTGTCAGCCATTAATCTGCGGTTATTGAAAACAATTATTGATTATCCATAGAACGCAATACACACTCCGCAATACGAACAAAGAACGCTGTCTCACGGAGATTTATTTGGAATTCTTGTGACATTTTGTGTTAATATTCGTATAATATGTATATAACAAATATTGAATACAGAATTTCGATTTATGAATTAAGAATGGCCAATAGCGTATAGCGTGGAGCGGATAGAGTAAAATCACATGTCAAACAAGATGCTCACACTGCCAATATGGGCTGGCCCAGTGGTGCTGATAAGGCTCTGTGGTACTACTACTCAGGCCGGAACCCGCGCAACAAAGCTGAACGCCTGTTCTGCGCATGTGTATATCACTCACAAGGTGGTTTCAATTCTGCTTCCGCTCCTCTGGGTACAACGCATATAAAGCCCAACGGCCTGTTTTTACTTGTATTTATCCATTGATGCTCTTCGCCTCCAGAGACGAACACAGCCAGGCCTGGTCGCAGTTTTTCCTGACCATCTTTAAGTCTTATACTGCCCTCACCCTCTATCACAAAGACTTCGTGTTCGTGCGCATGGTGGCCGTAGCTGCTTTTACCACCGGGAGGAATTTCTACGTAACGAAGCTCGAAATTCTCGGTTCCGATCTCGCTGGTCAACATCCAGTAAATCTTGTTGCCAGATTTGCTAATGCACATTATGTCATCATTTCTGTCGGTTATGTACATACACATCATCTCCTGGTAATCGGCATGCAAAACAGCCATAGGTCGGCACGCAAATCGGCCACACCCAGGCCACATAATAAACCTCCATTGGGAGGCGTACAAGTACAATTCTACTTCTTCTTGTTCTTACTCTTTCCTGCAGACCGTTTGAACCTATAGCTCTCGCCGTTCATCTCGAAGATGTGACAATGATGCGTA
>CAZSOR010000077.1:12553-16565 GCA_964608395.1 uncultured Pirellulales bacterium | reverse complement strand
GAAGACAATCCAAACGCCGAATATTGACAAGCTTGCCGCCGAAGGGATGCGCTTCTCCGATCACTACGCCGGAAGCACGGTCTGCGCGCCGTCACGCTGCTGCCTGATGACCGGTTTCCATACGGGCCACGCGCTTATCCGCGGCAACGCCCGCGTGCCGCTGCGGCCGTCGGATGTAACCGTCGCCGAGTTGCTGAAACAGGCCGGCTACTCCACCGGGATAATCGGCAAGTGGGGACTCGGCGAGCCCGACAGCACCGGCATCCCGAACAGGCAGGGCTTCGATTACTGGTTCGGCTACCTCAACCAGAGGCACGCGCATAACTATTACCCGGAGTACCTCTGGTTGAACGAAACTAAGTTCGAGTTAAAGAACGAAGTCAATCACGTCATTGGCGGACAGGACAGGACGCCCGGCGGCGTCGCGACTAAGCGCGAGCGTTATTCGCACGATTTGTTTGCCGAGCAGGCTTTGAGCTTCGTGGAGAAGAATAAGGGCAATCCGTTCTTCCTTTATCTGGCCCTGACTATCCCTCACGCGAACAACGAGGCGGGCAATAAGGGGATGGAAGTGCCTTCGCTCGAACCGTACGCCGACAAGGACTGGCCCGAGCCGCAGAAAGGTCACGCCGCCATGATAACGCGGATGGATGGTGACGTTGGCAGGCTGATGGCGAGGCTCAAAGAGCTCGGACTCGATAACAATACTCTGGTTATGTTCACCAGCGACAACGGCCCGCACAAGGAAGGCGGAGCGGACCCGGAGTTCTTTGACAGTTCAGGCCCGCTGAAAGGCTACAAGCGCGCCCTGTACGAGGGCGGCATTCGCGTGCCGATGATTGCACGCTGGCCGAGTAAGATAAAAGCTGGCTCGGTAAGTGATCATATCTCGGCGTTCTGGGATTTCCTGCCGACCTGTTGTGAGCTGGTTGGCGTAAAAACTCCGAAAGGCATTGACGGAATCTCTATGGCTGCGAGCCTGCTGGGCCGGCCCGGCGAGCAGCGCGAGCATGAATTTCTCTACTGGGAATTTCACGAGCAGGGCAAGAGGCAGGCCGTGCGTATGGGCGACTGGAAAGGCATTCGACAGAACGTCGCCAAGAATTCCAATGGGCCGATCGAGCTTTACAATCTGAAAAACGATATCGGTGAAAAGAACAACGTTGCCGTCCGGCATCCGTCAATAGTCGCTAAGATCAAAGCGTGTATGAAGGCCGCCCGGACGTCATCGGAGCACTGGCCGCTGCCGGGAGAGTAGGGGGCGGTGACGGCGAAGAAGCAGATAAGGATGGAGTATACTATGATGAAACGTCGTGACTTTTTGAAGACTATCGGCGTTGGAGCTGTGTCGCTGGCGCTGCCGGGCCGTGCTTTGAGTGCACTGCAATCGTCGCCGAAGAGGAAGCCCAATTTTGTTTTCATCTTTATCGACGATATGGGCTGGAAAGATTTGGGCTTCATGGGCAGCCGGTATTATGAAACGCCCAATATCGACAAGCTTGCCGGCGAAGGGGTCGTCTTCACGAACGCCTACTCGAACGCTCCGAACTGCGCTCCGACCCGTGCATGTTTGATGTCGGGACAGTACACGCCCCGGCACGGCATTTATACGGTCGGGACATCCGAACGCGGCCAGTCAAAATTGCGAAAGCTCATCCCGACGCCGAATAAGACGAATCTCGATTCCAAAGTCGTCACGATCCCCGATGCGCTCAGGCAGGGCGGTTATACCTCGGCGTGCATCGGCAAATGGCACCTGGGCGGCAAATCGCCGTACCGGCCGGTCGATCGTGGCTTCGATGTCGCATTCGAGCGCAACCACGGCGGGCATTTCGGCAAAGATGGCGAGTATCTGACCGACCGCCTGACCGACGAGGCGATCAAGTTCATCGACGCCAACAAGAGCGGGCCTTTCTTTTTATATCTGCCGCATCACGCCGTGCACACGCCGATCCAGGCCAAAGAGCAGCTCATCGAAAAGTACAAAAAGAAAGAGCCTACCGATGCTCATAATAATCCGACCTACGCGGCGATGATCGAGAGCGTCGATCAGAGCGTCGGCAGGCTTATGGCAAAGCTCGATGAGCTGAAACTGAGGGACAACACCGTGGTATTTTTCTTCTCGGATAACGGCGGCTATGCCAACGCTACGTCCATGATCCCGTTGAGGGGCTCGAAGGGAATGCTCTACGAGGGCGGCATACGCGTTCCGATGATTGTGCGATGGCCCAGAGTCACCAGGTCCGGCGGCGTTTGCGATGTTCCTGTTATCGGTATCGATTTCTACCCGACTATGCTGGAGATGGCGGGTGCTCCGAAGCCTTCGGGACATATTCTCGACGGCCTGAGCATCGTCCCGCTGCTCAGGGGCAAAGGGACTCTGAATCGCAAGGCCATTTTCTGGCATTTCCCAGCGTACCTTGAGGCTTACAACGAGAAGCAGTGGCCGTGGCGCACGACGCCGGCCGGTGCGGTCCGGCAGGGCGACTGGAAGCTGATAGAATATTTCGAAGACGGCAAAATCGAACTGTACAATCTCAAGGACGACCTCAGCGAGAAAAAAGATCTTGCCGGAACAATGCCGGAAAAGGCCGAAGAACTGCACCGCACGCTTATAGAGTGGCGCAAGAGTGTTGGCGCCCCGGTTCCTGTCGAAAAAAATCCGCAGTACGATCCTAAAGCCAGAGCAGCCGGCAGGCCGGGCTCAAGAGCAAAAAAGAAAAAAGTTAAGAAGTAAATGAGCAACAGTGCATATTACATTTTAAGGAGCAAGAACGATGAATTCCAATAAAACTTCTACCAAATCCGGTTGTCCCATTATGCTGGATCGTCGCACTTTTCTGGCGAGCGCCGGCGCTATGGCGATGGCCGCGAAAACAGGCCCCCTCGATTTCGCCTCGTCTTTGTTCGCTGCCGAAACGAGAACCTCCGGCAAGCCTGTTGTCAGTGTTGTGTTCGTACGCCCGGACGTCAAGGACTACTGGATGGGCTGGCCCGGCGCGGCCTACGATATCGGCGAGCGCCAGCGTCACTATACGGAAGTGTTGAATTCCGCCGCCGAGAAGTTCAAAGTACAGCTTGACATCAGGCCCGAACCTCTCGCGGATGAAAATGCCGTCAATACGTGTCTTTCGCAGCTCAAGTCCCAGCCCCCGAACGGTCTTATTGTTGTCAGTATGAGCCTGAATCAATCCTGGCCTCACATCAACAAGATCGCCAAAGATCGTGGCAAAATCCCGACGATTGTCTTTAGCCCTATGGGAACTTCGTTTACGGGACACCTGCAGGGAACCAGGGATATTCCCGGCGTCTATACTGCTGCGACGCAGGACATAGACTGGCTTGAATTCGGCATGAGAATGCTGAGCACCATCTGGCGAATGAAAAATACGCGCATCTGCATCTGTGCGGGCGACAAGACTGAGGACAAAAAGCTCGATGTCATCGGCACGACGCTGCACTACCTCCCAACCAGGCGTTTCCTGGAGGAATCCAGGAAGGTTCGCCAAAGCGATGAAATGCGAGCCATGGCCGACAATTATACAAAGAATGCCAAGAAGATTGTTGAGCCTACGAAGAAAGATATACTCGCCGCGGCCAAGAACTATATCGTTTGCCGCCGCCTGATGGCTGCTGAGAATTGTCAGGGCTTCTCGATGGATTGCCTGGGGCCTGTAAGTAACCGCCTGATACAGCCACCCTGTATGGCGTTCTCCAGACTTCGTGATGAGGGCGGGCTCGGTACGTGCGAGGCCGACTGGAACGCAGCTATTTCCACCCGGCTGACGAATCTTTTGTTTGATCGGCCCGGTTTTATGCAGGATCCGGCGCCAAATACGGTCAACAATACGCTGATGGGTGCCCATTGCACGTGTGCTACCAGACTCGACGGTTTCGATAAGTCTCCTGAGCCTTTTATCCTGAGGAGCCACTCTGAGTCGAATGTCGGCGTCGCTATGCAGGTGCTCTGGCGCATCGGCCAGAAGGTGACTATTATGAAATTCCAGGGGCC
>CAZSOR010000077.1:0-12453 GCA_964608395.1 uncultured Pirellulales bacterium | reverse complement strand
TAATGAGGAACTGGGCTGATGATATTTGGGCTGCCGACGGTGACGGCACGACTCGCGGCGAAAACGACCAGACCTTTAAGCGAATTAAGCGGTGCAACGATGAATGTCGCAAGCACGGAATTACAGAGAATTTCATCAAGGTAGCTTTTTACAGTCACGTTCCGCTCTGGACGGACGATGCCGCCTGGGAAAAGTTTGATGAGAATTTCCGCCAAGCCGCCCGATTCGCCAGAATGACCGGCTGTAAGGGCATAGCTCTGGACATCGAGTATGTGGGCGAGCAGTATGACCTGGATTGGCGGGAGTATGATTATAAAGGTTATACGAAAGACGAGCTGCGCTCGGCAGCCGTTAAGAGAGGGCGGGAACTGGTTAAGGCGATGCTGCAAAGTTATCCGGACATGGTGTTCCTGACGCTGCCTGAGGGCATCAACTACTACGGGCCTTTGGCCACGGACCTTTTTGTCGGGATGGTGCGGGGCATGGCCGAATCGGATGCGCCCGGCGGAGTCCATCTGCTGACGGAACGCTCCTATAAAACGGTCAACACGCTTAGTTTGATTCATTATACGCAAAGTTTGGATTCCAGAATACTGGACAACCTGGATGAATCGACGGCTCGGTACTGGAAAGAAAAGTGTTCCATCATCCTGGGCGGCTGGCCGCTCGGATATTATCGTGACATTCTGGACGAGAACGGAGAGCGTATAGGTTACAGCGGCAAAGTCGAAAAGTTCGGCGACAAAATCGTCGGTTCTTATGCGGACAAAAGCAGTAATTATTCTCCGGAAGATTTTCGCAACCAGTATGCGGGAATGCTGCTGGCCGGCAAGCGGTATTGCTGGATTTACGGCCACGGAGCGACCTGGTGGCACTTTACCGAAGCCGATGTTAAATATGGCAACGTCGGCAACTCGACTCTACCAGTTGACGAGCGGCTGGACGATTTCAAGTCCGTATTGAGAGAGAAATGGATGTCCTCCGACCGGATGAAAGAGATAAGCCGGATGGTCAGAGAGGGCAGGTCGGATGAATTCCTGCAATTGTTAAACTTTGTAAAGGAATTCAAAATAATCGGCCCGTTCGGGCGCAGGAACTTCGGCAATTTCGGCACGGTTTTTCCGCCGGAAGAGGAAATTGACTTCGATACAGACTATGCCGGAAGCACCAGTCGGGTACGTTGGCAGAGTGCTTCGGTTGATGCCACTGGGTACCTGGATTTCCTGGAGCATTTGTCGCCGACCGACTGGGTTTGTGCTTACGCCTGTTGTAAAGTTGTTAGCCCAAAGACAGGCCCGGCACAGATTCGACTCGGCACCAACGATACCGCTACGGTTTGGCTTAACGGCAGGAAGATTCTCTCTAAAAATAGTGAACGCACAGCGGCGCCTGACAGTGACATCATTTCCGTTCGACTTGAGAAAGGTAAAAATACGGTCCTGATTAAAGTCTGCAATACCGAGTATAACTGGGGATTGTTTCTGCGCATTACGGACGACTGGGGCGATTCGCTGAAAGGTTTGACATTCCGGCCATAACAGCGGGTAGCAGCCGTAGGAGCAACCCTATGTGGTTGCCCCAGGGCAGGCACTCGGGCCTGCCCCTACCGGGATGGTCACAATCGGGACAAGTGTCTTGCGAAACTATTTTCTCACAATCATTTGTCACTTCTGTCAGTTTCTTTTTTTGTAACCTTGCCACTGCCCGGCTCGACATCCTTATATGTTGCGTTAGGGCTGCCGATGCGGACCTCGTCCACGAAGATAACGCGTTTATCGGTTGTCGATTGGTCTTTCTCCGGCGTCATGTTCCAGACCCATTTGTAAATTCCGGTTTTAAAGTAAACGCCGCTCCGGTCGTTGTAGCCTACAGGGCCTTCGTAGCGAATTTGTTTCCTGCCGTTCTTCCAAATCTCCAGCAGGCCGTCTGACTGCCATGACCATTTCACATGGAAGACCCAGTCGGTCCAGACGCCCGTTTCGTACTTGCCCAGTTCCCGGCTTTTCGAGCCGTCCGGCCGGTTGCGTTTCATGATCCGGTCGGCATCCCAGCGCCAATTTATTCGCCAGTTCCCGTCTTGCGTCAAAACAGCCAGCGGCGGACTGCGCCAGACTTCGCCGTCCGAGACGTCGGGCAAAGCGTGCCATTGCGTGACAATTTCCGGCAGGGCGTCGCGATTGTAATCTTCGGGCAGAAAAATACTGAATCCGTACCAGCGTTCGACCTCGACTTTCGGCTCCTTCTTTAGGGTCAGCTCGGCCCGTTTGCTGCTCGCAACGATCGGATCGTCCTTGCGAAGCTCGAATCGAACGGAGTGCTTGCCGGCGCGAACCGGATTGGTGACTATTAGCGCCGAATCTTCCCGCCCCAGCTCTTTGTTCCACTTTTTTAGGTCGCCGCTCTCGAAGTCACCTTCGAAAATCAATACATCCGAATTGCCTTTCGCTGGTGACACAGTCAGGATAAGCACCGCCGTTAAAACAGTCGGCCATAGCAATAATGTTGCCTTACCAATCGATTTTCGCATGATCTCTTTGAACTTTACGCCGGGCCAACTACAGAGGTGGCTTGTTAATTCATCGTGAATGCCTCATATTGCTTCGTCAGCGACTTGCGGTTGGGCAGCGATCCTTCGCTCACCCGGATACGATACCGCAGCTTCAATGTTTGCCCGGCGGTAATTGTATGCTTGAAGAACTCGCCGAATCGCCCATAATCCCGGTAAGCCGAATAAACCGCATCGGCGTTCGGATTGGACGGATCGCTCATATATTGAACGCTGTACTTCTTGCCGTTCAGCCCGTACTCCAGCGCAACCCACGGCAGGTCCTTGTCCTTTTTAGGATCAATCCCTTCCTTATGGAACAGGTACTTTGCCTTGTCTTCGGCCGGCCCCTTCGCAACGCCGTCATGAGGCCGGTATTGAAAACCTGCATGTTCCGGATCGCCGTTGAGATAAACCTCGCCGTTGGGAGCTGTCAACTCCGTCTCGAAGTCCAGTTGCACTATCGTTCCATCGCCCGGGCGATACACCGTCATCGTCCGCTTTTCGGCCACCATGACTTTACCATCGCCGCTCTTCCAGTGAATCAGCGCCGTAGAAATCGCCTTTTCCGAATCCGTTTTTTTCTCCAGGAATTTCTGATGTACCTGTCTGACGCCATTGGTCATGTGCCATGTATCGTGAGATTTGCCTTCGAACTGCAGCTTGTTCCAGCCGATAAAGACTCCGCGATGATGCGGATACAGAACTTTCTTGGTATACGGATTCTCCCCATCCGGCCCGTTCGTCAGCAAATTCTCGCCCTTCTCATCGAAAACGTGATGAAACACTTTGTATGTCTCAAATATCCGCTGCTCGCTCGACTCATCGGAATCGTACATATACCGCGTCACCTTCCGCCCGTCATACTGCAGGTCCAGGTATTTTCCCTCTGTATCCTTCCATGAAAATCCCGCCCCGCAGGCAATGCTACCTATAAAGTTAACCGCCAACAGCATAGCAACCAATTTCGTGCAATTCATAATAAACCTCACATCATCTAAAATTATTTGTAATTCGGATTTCCTTACAGATTCCAGGGTGCACGTCTTGGGCGCCAGGTCATTCGGTTGGCTTCGTCGTCGCCGATGAACCGCTCGGCCCGTGGGTCCCACTTGAGCGGCCTGTCGAGCAGCATCGCGATATTGCCCAGGTGGCAAACCGTGCTGGTGCGATGTCCGACCTCGGCATTGCATATCGGGTCTTTCCGGCTCTTGATGCAGTCGAGGAAGTTCTGCTTGTGGTCATTGCTCTCGTAGAGATGTTTTTCATCAGGCCCGATGACCGACGTCAAAAGCGACTCGGGGTCGGCCTGGAGTTTGCCGCGATTGACGTAAATCCAACCCTCGGTGCCCTCGAATCGCGTGCCGCCGCCTTTACTGAGTAATATTTTAACGCCGCTGGCATAGGTGTACTCGATCTCCGCGTTTAGTGCCGTAGTGAACAGCCCGGTTTTCGGGAACTCGCCCTTGCCGCGGATTTCCAACGGCCCGGTATCGTCGGACTGGTTGCCCCACTGTGCGATATCCAGATGGTGCGCGCCCCAGTTGGTCATTTGTCCACCGGAGTATTCCAGCAGGAAGCGGAACTGATAGTGACATCGCTGGGTGTGGTACGGTTCCCAGGGGGCGGACCCCAGCCACATATCGTAGTCGAAACCTTCCGGCACCGGCTCGGGCGTCCAGGTCGGCTCGCACGTCCTGTTGTTTCCCGAGATTCCCACTCTCATCGTGTGCAGTTTACCTATCCGCCCGTTGACGACCAGCTCGCAGGCTTTGAGGAACTCGCTGCCGGAGCGCTGCTGGGAGCCTGTCTGGAAGACCCGGCCGTAGCGTTTAACTTCGTTCACGAGGGTCCGGCCTTCGGCAATGGTCAAAGTCAGCGGCTTTTCGCAATAGACATCTTTGCCCGTACGAACCGCGGCGATGGACGTCGGGACATGCCAGTGATCGGGTGTCGCGATAGAGACCGCGTCGATATCGTTTCGAGCCAGCACTTCGCGGAAATCGTTATAGCATGATTTCGGGTCGAGCCCTACCCTATTGCGTGCACTTTCTCTGTGACCTGCATCGACATCACAAACAGCCACCACCTGGCAGCCGGACTTCGCATGGAATCCCCTCATATTGCTGCTGCCCTGACCTCCGGTGCCGATGCAGCCGATCGTGATGCGGTTGCTCGGGGTATCGGCGCCGAAAACCGATGAAGGGACAATTGTCGGCCAGGCAATAGCAACTCCCGCCGCGAGAGCCGAGCCTTTCAGGAAATCCCTGCGGGTTACGTTCGTTGTCTTGCTGATTCTTTTGTTAGTCATTGTCTTTCCCTTGTTATTGTCTGCGAGTCGTTGGAAGTTTAATCAAGAGACCTGATTCTTATGTTGCGGAACTCGACCTGGTCGCCGTGGCCGGCGAAGCTGATGTGACCGCTGCTGCGCTCCAGGCCCGGGTGCTTGTTGCCGTCGATGGTTTTGGGCGTGCTCGCTTTCTCGATGTCGGCATCGATAATGGTCGCGCCGTTCAGCTCTATCTTTATTTGTTTGCCTTTTGCCGTCACCTGCTGATAGTTCCACTCGCCAACGGGTTTGAGGTGGCCCTTTTTCGCCGGCACGACGCCGTATATCGAGCCGTGATGCTGGTAGTCCTTGAGCCAGCCCGTGTACCGCGGAGACTGATCGTCCAGAATCTGAAGCTCCATCCCGTCGTACGCTGCATTGCCCGTGAGCGGCGCGCGAATCCCCAGTCCGTTGTTGGCGCCGGGTGTCAGGCGGAATTCGAATCTGAAGATGAAGTCGCCGTACTCTTTTTCCGTGTAGAGATTTCCGCTGCCCCCGAGAGACGGATCGCAAATCATGATTCCGTCTTTGATGGCGTAGCCCTCTTTATTGCCGACCCAGCCTGTCATGTCGGTGCCGTTGAAAAGCCGCTTGAAGCCCTCGGCGTTCTCCTGCGCGGTCAGTTGGTTGGTGCCTTTTTCGCGTGGTATTTCACGAATGAAAACGTTCCTGAAGTATAGGTTGTTGCCGTGATTTTGAAGCTCGATCTGGCCCTTCGGATAAATCGGTATGCTTCGATCCCAGTAGTTCTCCATGATTACGTTATCGACGACTATCTGGCCGTTCAGCATAACCGTGACCTTCTCGCCGATCATGAAGATTCTAAACCTGTTCCACTGCCCGACGGGCTTGTCGGCTTTCTTTGTCGGCTTGCTCGGATTCTTCTGGTTGTTGTACAGACCGCCCGAACCGACATCGGCGTTCGGTCGCTGCGTGTCCCATATCTGAACCTGGGGTGAGCCTCTCAGATAAATGCCGCTGTCGCCGTCTTTCAGGATTTTCCAATCCACTAACATCTCGAAGTCGCCGTAATCCTTCGCAGTGCACAGGCTGCGTCCCTTGCCGTCGAAGACCAGAGCGCCATCCGCGACCTTCCAGTGCGCCCGCATGTCACCGTCCGCTTCCTTTTGCAGTTCCTTGAGTCTGTCCTGCGTAAGCGTCGCCCTTTTTGACGGGTTGTCATACGGACCTTTCACAAGTCCTTTCCAGCCGGTCAGGTCTTTGCCGTTGAACAGGGCGACAAAGCCTTTCGGGGGCTTATTCAACGCTCGCTCGGCGCCTGTGCTTGTGGCTACGTATGCAAGGCTGACCAAAACAACAGCCAGCGCAGCAAGAGTTAACGGCAGGTTTGAATAAGAATTGTGTTTGTTCATTTTGTTTCTCCTTCTTCATTTTCCGGATTGCCGGCAACCGCCCAGACAACGCTACTGCTCAACTTCATAATCAGGGCGCCGGGCAGGCATCTGTCCCCCATGTTCTCCTGAAGGGTGAAAGACGGGATTCGAACCCGCGACCCCCGGATCCACAATCCGGTGCTCTAACCAGCTGAGCTACTCTCACCACAAATACTGCTCCAACTAAAAGCTGAATTCTATCAGGCCGGCTAATTTATGTCAATACTCATCGCTAAAAATCGCCCAAAAGGCCTTTGAGTCTTACCGTCTGCAGGAAAATTCTCTTGAAAAATCCGGCCAATTATGGTACAATACCGCCTAAAATGGGGTTTTAGCTTTAATAATACACATTTACCCCATATATTTAACACAATTCAGCCAGCCACGGGGGGGATAACTCATGGCCAACGAAAAAAGATGTGATAATTGTTGCTTTTCAACTTATGCTACCGGTTCGGGCAGGGCGGTTCTGATTTGCCCGCAGAAAACAGGCTCCGTAGGCAGGTGGAGCATCCGCCCGCTCCAGCAGAAATGCGAAAATTTCTACCCATCTTGCTTTGCCAATCCGCGGAATGAAAAGCCGCGCCTAATACCTCTAACTCGCGGCCTGTTCACCATCGTCGATGCCGAAGACTATCTGTGGCTGAGCAAATATACCTGGTTCGCCGAGGGTACGGGCGGGAATTTCTACGCCGTGCGGAAGGAGAATGGCAGGAGCATCAAAATGCACCGCCAGATAATGAACGCTCCGGACCATCTGGTCGTGGACCACATCGACCATAACGGCCTGAACAACCGCAAGGAAAACCTGCGTATTTGCACTTTCGCCGAGAACTGCCGGAACCTCCGCGCCAGCCGGCACAAAAGCTCAAAATACAAAGGCGTCCACTGGCACAAACGAAACAAAAAATGGGCCGCCCAGATTACCTGCGATCACAAGAGACACCACCTCGGCTACTTCGGCGATGAGATTGACGCCGCCAAAGCTTACGACCGGGCTGCTCTAAAATATCACGGAGAATTTGCCCAGCCAAATTTCCCCCATATTTAGCCCGGCAATTCATTGCCGGGTGCCTTTTGCCTCTCTTATTCAACGGCAATCTTCAAAACGACCTTATGGATTTCTCCGCTGCTTACGAGCGGGGCGTGAGCATCCCGCGGGAAGAAGATAACGAACGAGCCGGCCGGTACCGGTGTCCAGCTATCGGGCTGGTCCTTGAAGAACATGATGTCCTTATCCGCGTCATACTCTGTATCTATCAGCTTACAATCGGCGGCAGGCTTCCACCCCATCTCATCCGTCCCGGCGATAACATATTGAATATCGATGTACTTGCGGTGCGCTTCGAGTTTCGCTTCGGAGCGGCTCCGGCCGGGACCTTTGCTGATCATGCAGAACAGCTTCTCGCCGTCGATTTCATGCCGGCCGGATGCCAGCTCGGCCAATCCATCCTGTCTCAGGAACGTAAAAGCTTTCTCGAACGCCGGGTGCATATTGTAATAGCGTTCGGCATGTTGAAGCTTATTGATGATAATCTGGTCTCTTTCCATTTGTACTTTGGCCTCCTTCTGACTCGAACAGGATGTGATAGCGAAAATCAAAACACAAACAACAAACCCAACTCCAAGACGGCGACAAATAATCCCTTTATCCATAATACCAATTCTCCAAAAAATATGCATCCATTCCTTTAGACGGGCCCGAAGTCACCTGTTTTTTCTTGCCCACATCAAACTATAATATAACGAATCCGGAATCGTTGCCAGAGAATTTCGCGTCTTGTAGTCGGCTTATGTTGTCTTATGAAGAGTGAGTAGAAGGTGATAAACCAGAAGTTCACATTTGATTTTTGACCTGTTGTGTCGAGTTTTGTAACAGTGATCAACATCATCAAAATGGGCTTTCTGCCATTGGCTCCCTTCTATCAAACCAATATCTTGCTTGTTCTTCTCTATAGTTTCAGAAATCTTCCTTGCCCAGTAATCGCAGTCATCAGATTGAACATACCCCAGCATACCTGCTGTATCATCATCTGCGGCGTAATTACCCGCAATGAATTCTCCCAGCCCGTCCTTACCAATATAGCCGCCTAGGGTAAATCCAGGTTTTCTCAGACGCTTGGCCTCAAATCTCATGAATTTCTGGGGCTTCATACCCGCCAACACAAAAGCAATGTCTACCCTCTTTCTGCACTTGCCTTTTCTGGCATTTGTGTTCTCTCGTCGTTCCTCTTGCACGCAAAAGTACTTTGTCCAGTCAGGAGACGACAAGCTGTTAATATAATCCTGCACATGCTTCGCAAGTTCTCCAGATATCTCTTCCTCCGCAATATCAGAGTAGTCTTCGTCACCTGCGACCAGCCTTTCATGCCCGGCTCCAATTAGACATAGGGCACCGCGATGAAAACCGGCTATATACTCGCTGCTATCGTTAGAGTGATCAATGTTTAGTTTGTACGGCCCCGATGTTTCCATAGATTGTTTATTCTTTTTCCAGCTTCTCCTCTATAAACTCATCAGCTTCCACAAGCGCCTGGCTTTTCAACCAGTATAATCTCTGCCGGGGCTTGAATATGTATGTCCTTCTTCTTTCGTAGATACGCAGGCACCGGGTATAATACATCCACTGGCTTCGCTCTTCTCTTAGCCGCGTTCCAACGTTCTCCAATTTCTGCCGAATTTCACCGTCCTTCACCTCAGTTACTTCCGGCCTGGTTATCGTAGAACGTCTAAGATGATCGACAATCATCACCGCACAATTGTCACCATAAAGCACATTGACTTTATGAACCTTTCTCTTGCCGCTGTGATCGAGAAAGAGATCAAGCTCATCCTGGAATATGTTTGCGAATTCAGAGATTTCCTTTTTATTCGCTGCATAAGTAGCTTCTCTGGCGATTCTGCCATCATTAAGCTTGAGGCGCACGTTAAGCATATCTTCAATTAACCCCCGTTGTTTTTTGGCTATCCCCAGAGCTTCATACACTCTGTCGTTCATGTCCCTTATCAAGGAGTCCAGCGATGGCAATGAAGATTTCTTTTTAGAACTAGAAAATAGTACACCTTCGTTTTCTTGAGATTCCCGCTCTCGTCTTTCTGCCTCAACAATTTCATCAAAAAGACATGCCAGTTCTTGGTAATCTTCGTTTGAAAGATATTCAAAAGGTACAGGGATTTGTTTCAAACTATCAAGATTAACACGATCTCTTTCGACGCCCAGTGAGGCACTTGTTAACCATTGTTGATAACGAATGAAATCAGAGTTCAAATATAATGTGAGCGCCTTAAGCAAATGTGATTGATTCAATTCTCCTGATATGCCTATCTGGCGAGGCGACACGAATACATAATCATCCGAATATAGTATGTAATTCCTTGAGGCAGAGATGATTATATGGGGGGGTACACTGACAGTTAGACCGGCTTTTCCTCCCCTCTTTCTCAAATAGGCTTCATCTTTTCCTATTTTTATTATAGCCTCGGAGGGAAATTGAAGAGCAATCTTTTGTTTGTAAATGGCTGCTTTTAATCTCTTCTGGCCTATTTTGCCTTTACCTACGAGCGTGGGATAATATTCATGTTCCTTATGAAAAGTTTCCTCTTCATCTTTAGTCTTAATTTTACCCAAACTTCTTAATTTACGTAAATCTCTTAATTGAGAACCTTCGGAAATGTGGATATTTCTGTCACTCAAGTACTCTTGTAAAGTTGGATTATTCATTGAGATCATATCAAGGAGTTTGCTATCTCGATGCGTTCCCCACATGGCCATCTTCCATGTAACAGAAGAACCATTACTGATTTGTTTTAATGGGATTTCCTTAATAGTGGAATGGTCAACAAAGATAGTCCACATTTTCTTCGTTTTGCTTTTCTGGTTAAGCTGCGAAGATTGCTCGACTGCAAAAGATGTATATGTTGTGATATAGTGGCCTGATTTATTCCAATCCTTTTTGCCGGAAAAGAAAAACGCTGCTGCCGGATTAATCGCTCCTTCAAACAAATATCTCCTAATATTTGCAAAATTGACGACACACCATGTTTCAATTTCAGAAAAGAATTTAGCCCTGTATTTATCTCCTTGCTTCTTGAACAATGTCATTGCAGGCATAAGGAGCCCGCATTGTCCGTCCTCTGCCAGTAATTCAGTTGTTTTCCATGCAAAAGCTTCTGCTGTCTGGTAATTATCAACCGGGCATGTTTTCCTATTGGTATTTATCCAATGAAGAGCTTTCCGGTCGTATAGTTTATCATCTTCATATTTATCTTTGTTTTTCCATGGCGGATTGCCGACGATCCAGTCATAGCCGCCCTCTGGTATGTATTCTGTCCAAGAAGATTCATCATCGAAGAAACCGCTTTCACAATGGAAGATGTTTTTGTTATGTAATTTCGGCAACTTAAAACCTTTATGCTTTTTAGAACTCAAATCGGGAGGATTGATATAATCCAGCAAAATCAGGGATAAGCTTAATTCTGCTACCCGACAGGCCTCCTCATCTGCATCCAAGCCAAAAATATTATCGACTAAAAGCTTTTTCAAGTCTCTTGGAGCTAGTTTAGCCCCTTTGCCTCTTATGATACCTTCGATTAGTCTGCGATAACATTGAACCAAAAACGCCCCGGAACCGCATGATGGGTCAAAAACTTTCATTCCTTTTTTGAGAGGTTTCTTTGTGTCTAATTCATTAAGTATGAAATTTACCAAATGGACGGGTGTGTAATAAGCCCCTTTACCGCGGCCTTGGTCCTTTGCGTGAAGAAATTGCTGATATACTACTGACAGGGTTTCTGTTGGCACGTAGGAAAAATCGTACATGTCAAATAAGAACTGTTGCCCGCTTTCAGGATCATCCCCGTGGAAAACACGGGCGACCTTTGCGACGTGTTTCGCTAGTATGTTGTTTCCCTTTGGTAGAGGGAAAACCGAACCATTTAAAAAGCTGTCAAGATATGTTTCTAATTTATAAACTTCATTCTTATTGGCATTACTGCCGAAAATATCATCTATGTTGATTTTAGCTTTTTCAAATTTATCATCAGAGAGAATGTCCCTGTCTCTCAAATACTTGAGATAAATATATTTGCCTATCAGAGTGTGGGCATGTTCCACTGGGAGTTTGTATTCTGGTCCAGTGAGCACTTTGGAAAGTTTCTTAAGGTCTACTAACAAATGCCTGTCAACTCGGCCCTCTACCGAGATCGGTCTTTGCTTCCAGATATCACCGGAGTCGATAGATTCTGCTTTTAACGTAGAAAGTTTACTCAGAATTTCTGTGGCGCTTTTGGCTACTTCCAGAACTCGTTCTTCGTCACTTTGCTTGTGGCTATACTCGAATCCGGAGTATAAGCGGATATTCCTTGGGGTGACAACAATCAGAAAGGGGACTATGTTTTGGTTCCAGACTCTCTGATGGATTTTTGCGGCCTCGGTCTCATTGTCAGCCTCACAGACATAAACTACCGGTGTAAGAGAACTGCTGGAGAGCTTATCAGGTGAATCAAGAAGTGCGTAAACACCTTTTAAATTACAATGCTCTTTTACTTCAGCTTTTTCAGCCTGAGCAAAGAAAAAAGAATAGCCGTGATGTTCCCTCAGCCGCTCGCCCTGCAAGAACGCCGGACTATCGGAATAACCTAACTTGTCAATAAGTTGCTGGCTATTCATCTCTCAATAAGATGGTAGGGTAGGCTATGCCCACCCTACCGTTTTCCGGTTAACCGCTGTCCGCCTTGCGTTTTTCGCGTCGAAGGCGGCTCTCCCAACAGTTAATTATTAAATTATATTATATACTATCGAACGTTAATAATCAACTAAATTCGTATGTGGTATATAGCATTTCGTATATCGTGTTTCACGGCCTGACAATCACCGTAAGACCTGAGATTGCCGCGTGATTCTTCGAATCACTCGCAATGACAGTGCAGTAGACGACATACGCAGTACGCTGTACGAATCAGCGTACTGCTGCCTGAGCCGCGGCGAGTCTTGCTATCGGGACTCTGAACGGCGAGCATGAGACGTAGTTCATGCCGACACGGTGGCAGAAGTCGATACTGCTCGGTTCGCCGCCGTGCTCGCCGCAGATGCCGACCTTCAATTTCTTTTTGGTCTTGCGGCCGAGCTTCGTGCCCATTTCGACGAGTTTGCCGACGCCTGTCTGGTCGAGCTGCTGGAACGGGTC
>CAZSOR010000076.1:0-16732 GCA_964608395.1 uncultured Pirellulales bacterium | reverse complement strand
GCGCCACCTCGAGCGCGTGCGCATCGACGGGCAATACTTCGGCATCGGTTGCGTTATACGCCCATAGCTGCGGCGTGAAATGCACCGTCTTTATCGGCTCGGGAAGAATCGCGTTCGGCAAGCTTAGCCAGGCGATGGATTACGGGGCCCAGACGATTCAAATACTCGGCGACTTCGACGACTGCATGAGGCAGGTCCAGGATGTCTGCACAAAGCTCGGACTTTACCTGCTCAATTCACTAAACCCGTTCCGGCTCGAAGGGCAGAAGACCATCATGTATCGCATTATCGAGGGCCTCGGCTGGGAGGTGCCGGACTGGATCGTGGTGCCAGGCGGGAATCTCGGCAACTCCAGCGCCTTCGGCAAGGCCTTCTCTGAGCTGAAACAACTCGGCCTGATCGATCAGGTGCCGAGAATGGCGATAATTAACGCGACCGGCGCCGATACTTTGACCGACCTGGTCAATAACAAGAAGCTCACCTGGAATGACAGTCGCGTTGACCAGGCAATCATCGACGATTATTACGCCGATTTGACGGCCCGGAACTTTTCGCCGCACACCTGTGCCTCAGCGATAGAAATATCCCGGCCGGTCAATCTGAAAAAGTGCCTGCGGGCGATCGACGTCTGCGACGGCGTCGTACGTGCGGTCACGGATGAGGAGATTCTCGACGCCAAGGCGATTATCGGCAAACACGGTCTGGGCTGCGAGCCGGCCTCGGCGGCGACAATTGCCGGCTTAAAACACCTCCGGGCCGAAGGGCTGATTGACGCCGAGCAGCGTGTTGCCTGCGTACTCACGGGCCATGCGCTCAAGGATCCGGACAGAACGGTCAACTACCACAAGGACAAACAGGGGCAGTTCAGCAATCCGCCGATAGAAGCACCGAACGACCTCGATGAAATTCTCAAGCTGATAAGCTAAAAAATCAAAATGCAAAATTTAAGAAGTCGTTGCCGAAGAGCGGCGAGCGGGAATTCCGCTATTTTGATTTTCAAATTTTCTTGTAGCCGGCTTGGGAGTGGAGGACATCGATGAAGGCCAGCATGTTTTCCAGGGGGACGTCACCCTCGACGGCGTGTGCCGGGGCGAAGACGTATCCTCCGTCGGCGCCGGCAGCCAGGAGTTTTCTCGTTGCGCTTTTTACGTCTTCGGCCGAGCCGTACGGCAGCGTTCGCTGCGTGGAGAGTCCGCCGTGGAATGCGAGCCGGCCCCGGTACCTTTTAAGAATGTCGAAGACGTCCATGACCTCCGGCTGGAACGGATTGAAGCAATTCAGCCCGATATCGATAAGGTCATCGAAAAGCTCGTCGACCTTGCCGCACGAATGTATGAAGACGCATTTCCCGGCGTCACGAACCGGCGAATACATCCGTTTTAATTCCGGGAAGATGAACTGCCGCCAGAGTCGCGGCCCCATCTGTAAGCCCGTCTGCTGGCCCCAGTCGTCGCCGAAATATACCGCGTCGATATCGTATTTCAATGCTTCGGTAAACTGGGCGATATTATAGTCGGCTATCGAACTAAGCAAACGCCGCACAAAGTCAGGATGATCCAGGAAATCCATCATCAGGTTCTCCATCCCGCGCAGCGTCCAGGCCCGTTCGTATGAGGATCGGGAAAATCATAGCCCCGAAGTGTGGGCTCCGGCAAAATACGTCCTTCGACGACACCGATGTCTTTGTCAACGCTGCGATCCCAGACGACGCCGAAGATATCGCGGAAACGGTCGTTGCCGAGATCGGTAAAAAAACCTATGTCACGACCCAGTTTGACAAAATGGTTGTCCAGGACCTGCTCCAGGTCATCCCGGCCGAAATGCTTTCGCAGCTTGCCGGCCGCCTCCAGGGTGAAACCGCAGTTCCACGGGATATACGGGACCTCGTGTCCCTCAATCGCCAGTCTGACTACTTGCCTCTTATTCATTGACTGGTTCCGATACCGTGTAAACCTCGAAGCTGGTATCAGGCTCAGGAAAAATTTCGCCCATCGCTTTTCCGGTCAGGCCGCGAAAGCGAACATCATCGCCGAAACAATCGATTTCAACATTATGCAGACCGATAGCTTCCGACAGCTCGGCCATCGGCCCGGTTATGCCGATGCTGCCCTGTGCCCCAAGTATCTTCGGTGCGATGTAAACGACAATTTCGTCGGCAAGGTTCTCCCTCAGGAATGACGTCAATAAAGTGGGCCCGCCTTCGACGAGTAATTGAGCGATGCCGCGATTACTCAGCTCATCAAGTAGAAAATGCAGATTGGAAGAACCATGCGTATCCGGGTAGACGAGCAGTTCAGCCCCTTTGCCGGACAACTCTTCGGCCGCATTTGGATTTGTCTGGATTGCGTTTTGGCTTGTGCAGATTATAACGGGACACTTATTAACTGTCGCAAGAAGCTGAGAGTCCGTCGGAGTTCTAAGATGGCTGTCCATAACGATCCTGATGGCGTTTTTTCCTTTGCTCGGGCGGGCTGTCAATAGCGGGTCATCGGCGATGATTGTATTGATGCCGACTAAGATTGCCTGTGCACGCCGGCGTAGTTTGTGCGTGTCTTTTCTGCTTTGCTCGTTGGAAATCCATCGCTGGTCACTTCCGTTGGCCCAGGCGACTTTTCCATCGATGCTTTGCGCCCACTTTAATGTCACCCAACACTTGCCGGTAGCGGCGAATTTGATGAAAGGAGCGTTGAGCAATTTTGCCTGAGTCTCACAAATTCCGGCCTGTACCTCGATACCGGCCTGGCGCAATTGCTCGATACCTTTGCCGCCGGCGTGCTCCGATGGATCGGTCATTGCGACGAAGACTTTCGCTATACCGGCCGATATGATAGCTTCCGTGCAGGGGCCGGTTTTGCCCTGGTGAGAGCACGGTTCGAGAGTGACGTACATCGTAGCACCGTTGGGCTTGACGCCTAATGTATGGCAGTCTTCCAGGGCGTTGATTTCTGCATGGGGGCCGCCGAACTTTTTATGCCAGCCTCGGCCTATAATCTGATTGGCTTTTATGATGATAGCTCCGACCGCCGGATTCGGCTCCACCGAGCCGATACCTCGCCGGGCCAGTTTCAATGCCATCTCCATAAACTTCTCGTCTTTGATACTCATTTTACAGCATCCTTTTGAGAGTGAGCCAATTGCTTTTAAGCCAGGTTTATTTTCTACAATTCGAGCAAAACTTGAACTGTTTATCAAGAAAGTAAATCTGTTAAGCCGGCTTTATGACTATTCTATCATTTTCAAAAACTGCTTTTCGTCTATCACATCGACTCCGAATTTCCTTGCCTTGTCAAGTTTACTACCCGGATTCTCGCCGGCCAGCACAAAATCGGTTTTTTTACTGATAGAGCCCGATGACTTTCCTCCGGCCTGCCTGATTGCCTGCTCGGCCTGCTGTCGGCTGAGATTTTCCAGCGTCCCGGTGACAACGATTGTCTTTCCGGCCAGTTTGTCCGAACGCCGGATCTTTGGCTGCTCAGGCTTTACTTTGGCGGCTGATAACTGAACGATTACGGAGTGATTCTCAGGGTCGCGAAAATATTCATAAATACTTTTTGCCATCGTCGGCCCGATCTGGTCTATCTCCGCAAGCTCCTCTTGCCCGGCTGCCATCAGGGCGCTGAGTGAACCGAAATGTTCGGCCAATATTTGTGCCGACTGGCCCCCGATATGACGGATTCCCAAAGCGGCAATCAAACGCCACAGCGGGCGGGTTTTGCTTTCTTCGATTGCTTTTATCACATTGGCGGCACTTTTTTCGGCCATTCGCTCTAACCCGGCAAGCTGGTCTTCACTAAGCTTATAGAGGTCCGCGAAATTTCCGACCAGCCCGCTCTCTATCAGTTGGTCGATCAAAGCCGGACCGAGATTTTCAATGTCCATTTGTCCTCGCCCGGCGAAATATTTCAGACGTTCCTTCAACTGGCCCGGGCAATCCCGGTTCATGCACCTGATATATACGCCGTCTTCGTCTTTGACAGCGGCTGAGCCGCAAATCGGGCACGTTTTGGGTACCTCAAATACAGGAACGTTCGCCGTAGCTTTTGTCTTTACTTCAATGACCTGCGGTATGATCTCGCCGGCCTTCTCGATGATTACCGTGTCACCTTGCCCAACGCCCAGACGTTTCAGCTCGTCGAAATTGTGCAGGCTGGCGCGCTTTACAGTGGTCCCTGCTAAAAGCACCGGCGTCAGATTCGCAACCGGTGTTAAAATTCCGCTCTTGCCGACCTGCACGTCGATGGATTCAATGGTCGTCTCGGCCTGCTCGGCGGCGAATTTATAGGAGATGCACCATCGAGGCGCCCGGCCCGTAGCGCCGAGAATGTCCCGCTGCTCGAAGCGATTGATCTTTATGACCATGCCGTCAATTTGATAATCCAGGTCTGAGCGTTTTTCGCTCCAACCATTACAAATCTTGATAGCATCGTTAATATCTTTTGCTTTTTTAATGTTAGGATTTACGGGCAGGCCGAGTTCTTTGAATCTCCCGAGGCTCTCGTAGTGATTTGCAGCCAACGGCTCGGAAACCTGGCCGGTGGCGTAAGCGAAGAAAGACAGGTTCCTGGCGGCGGTGATTCTGGAATCCAGCAGTTTCAAAGAGCCTGCCGCGGCGTTTCGCGGATTTGCGAATGCCGGCTCGCCGGCCTCGGCGCGAAGCCTGTTTAATTCGACGAACGAGCTTGTGGGCATATAAACCTCGCCCCGGACTTCGAGCACTGCGGGAATTTTGCTAGCGCCCAATAGAACGAGCGGTACCGCTCTGATCGTACGCACGTTGGCGGTGACATCGTCGCCTACCTCACCGTTGCCGCGAGTGGCGGCCGTGACAAGGGTGCCTTCTTCGTAGCGAAGACTTATCGCGAGACCATCGATTTTCAGCTCGATCACATAATCGTAATCTCTGGAAGCCAGCTGCTTTGCTACTCTCTCGTCGAACGCCCTCAGCTCATCGGCGTTGTAGGTGTTGTCCATGCTCAGCATCGGTACGGCGTGCCTGACGGTGGTAAAACCTTCCAATGGCTGGTCGGAAACGCGCTGAGTCGGTGAATCGGCGGTTACAAATTTCGGATTCGCCGCTTCAAGCTTCTTCAATTCGGCAAAGAGTCTGTCGTACTGCCGGTCGGTGATTCTGGGCTGATTGAGCACGTAATAAAGATAATCGTGCTCACGAATTTTTTTCCGAAGCTGCTCAATTTGTTCCTTTACATCTTTTGCCATAACGGCTTAGTTTATACGCTTTTTCAGCATATTTTGCAAGTATTGTAATGTGCAAGTGCTTTTGGAGAAAATCCATCCGGGCTGTGAAATTATCTTGAACTAATACGCAGATTAAAGTAAAATACCGCTTATAGAGGAATCGAAATGTCTTTTACTTAGTCCGGCCGGCAGAGTGTGCTTTGAGTTTCAGATATTGTGCTGACGAAAAAACAATAAGGAGGCAAGACAATGCAAAGCAGTAAAGCATCTATTGTAGTAGTATCTATCCTGCTCCTGAGCGTTCTATCTCAACCGGTCTGTGGACTTACATTTGATTATCTCACCACTGCTAATGCCCTGGCTGAGGTCGGCTGGTATGACTATTTAGGCTTAGTCGCGGCTTATGACGATGACACTAAAGAAGCGAATAACGCCCGATCTTTTGCTACGGCCTTTTTTGATGAAATCCAGTATATGGGTAATGTTGGGATTTCCGCTTTAGCGGAGGTTTCTGTCGAGCCGAATGAAGTGGTTCTATCCGCCGAGGTTACCGGTTCGTACGAATTTGATATTGGATGGGAGCTTATGGAGTATTTCTACCAGGATGCCAACGGCACAGTAGAAGGACTGCTTCGAATCGCCGAATTTCCCACCGGTGCTCCGTGCAGCCTGCAAATAGATATTTCATTCCCGAATGAGACCTGGAATAGTATATGGTTCTGGCAGCTTTATATAGAGAGTTCTTCGGATTATTTTGTCGCCGGCCGGGATGAATTCGGAGATTTCGGTGGACGCTCCGGTACCTTAGACGCTTATGCCGGCGAGGAAATTTACGTATTCCTGGGTTTTGCCGCCGCTGGCTACGCCGACCACGATATCGAGGACCTGGGAGATGGAAAGTTCACAATAAATTCAACCCTTACAGCCACAAAAAAGGTTATGACAAAGGCCTATAATCCCACCCCTTCTGACGGCAGTCTTTATAACGATACTGCTGTGAGTCTCGGCTGGTGGCCGGGAAATACTGCGATCTCGCACGATGTGTACTTCGGCACCAGTTTTGACGATGTAAACGACCGAACCAATGAGACATTTCAAGGCAACCAGGCCGAAACGTATTTTATTGTCGGTTCTCCCGAATCTCCCAGCCCGGACGGTCTCGTTCCGGGCACAACTTATTACTGGCGAATCGATGAAGTTGAAGCGGACGGCACAAAGCACAAGGGCGACATCTGGAGCTTCTCGATTCCCCCCAGGACAGCTTATGACCCTGATCCCGCTGATGGCGCCGAGTTCATAGATACGAGCGCGACTCTTAGCTGGGCACCAGGCTTTGAGGCGAAATCGCACACTGTTTATTTCGGTGACAATTTCAACGATGTAAACAATGCCTCCGGAGGCCCCTCACAGGAATTTACTACCTATACCCCCGACCTGCTTGAATCAGAGAAGGTTTATTACTGGCGGGTGGATGAGGATGACGGCCTCGCCACGTACAAAGGCGAGATCTGGAGCTTTTCGACTCCGGGCGCCGTCGGAAGTCCGAATCCGTATAATGGCGCCGAGAATGTAAAGCAAACAACAATGCTCAGGTGGGTTGCTGGAGATAGCGCCGGCTCACATCAGGTCTATTTAGGAACGGACAAAGTTGCTGTATATAACGCAACAACCGCTTCGCCAGAGTACAAGGGCACTAAGAACCTTGACGATGTGCAATATGATCCCGGATCCCTCATGGGAGGCACGAATTACTACTGGCGTATCGATGAGGTTAATAATCTTAATCCGAACAGTCCGTGGAAAGGTGGTGTCTGGACATTCACGACTGCCGATTATCTTGTCGTAGACGACATAGAGTCCTACAATGATATCGATCCGCCTAATCCGGGCAGCAATACGATATTTGCATATTGGATTGACGGTTATTCCACTCCCACTTTAAACGGTGTTCTTGTCGGCAATGACCCACCTCTTCCGTATACCGAGCGGACTGTAGTTCATGGCGGTAGGCAATCAATGCCGTATGTCTATGACATTAACGGTAAGTATGCTGAGGCGACCCTAATCCTGGATTCTCCGCGTGACTGGACTGCGTCGGACGTCAAGACGCTGACTATTTGGCTCCACGGTGATTATGCTAACGATGCTGCTCCGATATATGTTGCTATAGCTAATATCACAGGCACACCTGCGGTTGTGACGCATGATGATTCGGCCGCGACCCAGATACACGCCTGGACGCGATGGGATATCTCCCTGCAGGAATTTGCAGATAAGGGTATAGACCTGACAGATGTCAATACGATTACTATCGGTATTGGTGATAAGGCCAATCCGCCTGGCGGTCTTGGTAAAATGTACTTCGATGATATTGGTCTGCATCGACCGGCTGAGGAACCACAGCCGTAAGCAGAGATTTGGCCGGCAACGAGGAATATGTGTTTGCGTGGCAATACTCGTCGGCAGCGATAAGGCCGTTACATGAAAATTTCAGCTTTATTCCCCCCTTTATAACGGTTGCCAAGTTGTCTTATTCATTTTTTGGACGAATATCATAGTGAAATAGTCGGAATTACTCGAACACAATATACCCCCGGGGGGTATATACCCAGTAAGTTAAAAAGGCATGTAGAAATGGAACAGAATCCAGACCATCAGGATAATATAGTCGCATTAAGGCGAATTGAAGGGCAAGTCCGCGGCGTACAAAAGATGATTGAAGATCGTGAGTATTGTGTTGATATTTTGAACCAGATTAATGCCGCCAAAGGTGCCCTTGCCAGCGTGGAAGAAAAGATTCTGCAAAAACACTTTAGGCACTGCGTAACTACGGCTGTAATGGGAAGTTCTGAAAACCAAAAGCAGCAGAAACTGGATGAAATTCTCAAGCTTATAAATCGGACGCGCCGAGGATAATCGGGAGGACTAAGTATGAAACCACAAATAGTCTTCATTATGATGGTAATTGCCCTTGTACTTGCATACGGTGCGGGTGCCTCCGAGGGTTCCGGCGATGCCAATGCCCCGGTTGAGCTTGGGGATTATCTGTCATTTGCGGCACTTCATAATGCCGGCCTTCAGGTCGCGTTCGAGCAGTGGAAGATTGCTGTCGAGCAGGTCCCGCAGGCCAGGTCGCTTCCGGACCCGAAATTCACCTATGGGTATTTCATCGAGGAGGTCGAGACGAGGGTCGGTCCGCAGAGGAACAAACTGGAAATCATGCAGACGTTTCCCTGGTTTGGCGAGATTGAGGCGCGGACGGATGTCGCCGCTGCCGCTGCCAAAGCTGCCCGGAAACGATATGAAGCGACAAAACTAAAGCTCTATTCCGAGGTTAAGGATGCGTTTTACGAATACTCCTACCTGGCGAAGGCGATTGAGATAGCGAAGGAAAATCTCGAACTGATTCAGCATTTCGAAGAAGTGGCTCGGACAAAATACATAACAGCGGCGACGGGCCACCCTGATGTGATCCGCGCACAGATAGAACTGGCTAAGCTCGAAGAGAAGTTGAAGACACTTAAGGAACTGCGCACGCCGATCGTCGCCAGGCTAAACGCTGTGCTGAACAGGCAAAGTCTGGAAATGCTGCCGTGGCCTCGCAAAGCGGAACTCCGCACGGCAGAAGTAACCCGTGACAAGATGATCCAGTTGCTTCGGGCGAGAAATCCCGAGCTTGAGGCTTTGGACTTTGAGCTTCAGGCGGCAAAGAACAGAGTCGAGTTGGCAAAGAAAAAATTCTGGCCGGATGTGGGTGTGGGCGTCGGCTGGACCGATACGGGAAGTGCCTTGAATTCGGGTATGTCTGACAGCGGAAAAGACCCGATCATCCTGATGTTTACGATGAATCTGCCTATCTGGCGAGAAGGTTATAAGGCCGCTGAGTTGCAGGCTAAAGCGAATGTCCGGAAAGCATCGCATCAGAAAAAAGAGGCGGAAAACACAATAATAGCTCGTGCCGAGCGCTCGCTGTATGATTTCGAGAACAGTGACAGGAAGCGAAAGCTCTATGGAGATGTCCTGATACCGAAGAGCGAAGAACTGCTGGTAGCATCGGAGACTGCGTATAAAGCCGGCACTATCGATTTTCTCAGCCTGATTAACGCTCAGCAGAAACTGCTTGAGTTTCAGTTGTATTATGAAAGGGCCATGACCGATAATCAACAGGAACTGGCCAGACTGGAAATGCTCGTGGGAGCTGAATTGTAGCGGAAGAAAACCGGCGAGGTTCTTAAAAAAGGAGTGTTAGGCTCCTGAGAAAACTTATTTTCCTTGACAAGATTAAAACGCCGAACAAAAATCCTACTAAATCTGTATGAAATGGAAGCATTTGAAGGTGGATAGCATTAGAAACTCGACTCCCAAAGCAAGGTTCGGCCGGGCCGGACTGAAATTAATACTCATTATTATAGTGGCTTTCGTTGTTGGCTACGCGGTCAGGGGTTTTAGAGTTTCGGCTCCGGCGGACAATGGTCATGACCACGCCTCTGATGCGGGCCGGAGCGAAGCGCCACAATGGTGGACTTGCTCGATGCACCCGCAGATTCACCAGCCCAAACAAGGTAAATGTCCCATATGTTTTATGGATCTGATTCCTGTCACTTCCGAGAGTGGTGACATCGGCGAGCGGCAGATTTCCTTCTCTCAAGCGGCCATCAAGCTGATGGAGGTTGAGACTACGCCGGTCGAGCGGAAATTTGTCGAGGCCGAGATTCGCATGGTGGGCAAGGTCGATTACGATGAGACGCGCGTGAAAAATGTCACGGCCTGGGTGCCTGGCAGAATCAACCGCCTGTATGTTGACTTTACCGGCATTACGGTCAGCAAGGGCGACCATATGGTCGATCTTTACAGTCCCGAGCTGATCAGCGCCCAGGCTGAGCTGCTCCAGGCACTCAAAGCGGCAGGCAATGTCAAGACCTCAACCTCCGAGATGGTGACACGAACCACGCTGGCGACGCTGGAGGCGTCCAGGGAAAAACTGCGGCTACTCGGTCTTAGCGATGAGCAGATCGGCAAAATTGAAAGCTCCGGCAAACCCGTCACTCACATCACGATTTACTCGCCTATGGGCGGCGTTGTCATCCATAAGAACGCCGCCGAAGGGCTCTATGTTAACACGGGCACACCAATATATCAGGTGGCGGACCTTTCGCGCTTGTGGGTGAAGCTGGATGCTTACGAATCGGATTTGTCCTGGATTCGGTACGGCCAGAATGTAGAGTTTGCCGCCGAGGCTTATTCGGGAGAAGTTTTCAAAGGCAAAATCAGTTTTATCGACCCGGTGCTCAATGACAAGACAAGAACCGTTAAGCTGCGGATGAATGTGGATAACGGCGATGGCAGGCTCAAGCCCGGGATGTTTGTAAGAGCGACCGTTCGCTCCGGCGTTGCAATGGGCGGGCGGATTATGGACCCGGACATGGCGGGCAAGTGGATTTGCCCAATGCACCCGGCGGTGGTTAAGACCGAAGCGGCAAGCTGCGATATCTGCGGCATGGACCTGGTGATTACCGAATCGCTCGGCTATGTAGTCGATACGCCTAATGAAGCGCCGCTGGTGATTCCCGCGTCGGCGCCTTTGATTACCGGAGTCCGCGCCGTGGTTTATGTTCGGCTGCCGGATAAAGAAAAGCCGACCTTCGAAGGACGGCAAGTGACTCTCGGCCCAAGGGCCGGCGAGCATTACCTGGTAAAAGAAGGTTTGACTGAGGGCGAGCTTGTCGTAACCAAAGGCAACTTCAAAATTGATTCGGCACTTCAGATCCAGGCCAAGCCCAGCATGATGAGCGCCGAAGTTATCAAGACAATAAGTGCACATGAATGAAATTACATTATGGAAACCTATTTTTAAGGAGCAGAAAATGAACGCTAAAAAGAAACAATTGGTCACAATGTTGTTGCTTGCAGGATTACTGCTTGCCGGATCGGTCTTCGTCTATGGCTGCAAGAAGTCAGAACCCGAACCGACTGCGCCAGCGGCACCGACCGCGGCGCAGGTGGCAGAAGACGCGGCGAGCCAGGTCGTACAGGCTGTCGAGCAGACTACTTGCCCGGTTATGGGCGGAGCCGTTAGCAAGGCGATCTTCACCGAGTACAAAGGTAAGAAGGTGTATTTCTGCTGCGAACCCTGCAAGGAGAAATTCGAAGCAACTCCCGAGCAGTACGTTGCCAAGCTGCCGCAGTTCAAACAATAAGAATAGACGCAGTGACCAATGGACGAGCGACTGATAGACATCAACGGCCAATCTACAGGTCCACTGAGTAAGCTGATCCGGTTTTGTCTTGAGAACAAGCTGGTTGTGGGGCTTTTTATTGTCCTTATTGTGGGCGCGGGCCTTTATGTTGCGCCATTCGACTGGGACTTGTGGGGTATGCCCCGTAATCCGGTTCCGGTCGATGCCATCCCGGATATCGGCGAGAACCAGCAGATAGTTTTCACTCAATGGATGGGCCGCTCGCCGCAGGACGTCGAGAACCAGATCACGTATCCGCTGACGGTATCGCTGCTGGGCATTCCCGGCGTCAAAACGGTTCGCAGCTATTCGTTCTTTGGCTTTTCGAGCATATACATAATCTTTGACGAAAGTATCGACTTCTATTGGTCCCGAAGCCGCGTTCTTGAGAAGCTCAACAGTCTGCCGGCCGGGACGGTGCCGGATGGTGTCAAGCCGACGCTGGGTCCTGATGCGACCGCTCTGGGGCAGATATTCTGGTATACGCTCGAAGGCCGGGACCCGGACGGAAATCCCGCTGGCGGATGGGATCAGGACGAACTGCGGACCGTGCAGGACTGGTACGTCCGCTACAGCCTGCTCAGTGCCGAAGGTGTCAGTGAGGTTGCCTCAGTGGGAGGTTTTGTCAGGGAGTATCAGATCGATGTGGATCCGGATGCGATGCGGGCCCATAACGTTGCCCTGGGTGACATATTCAAGGCGGTCAAAGCATCTAATATCGACGTTGGTGCACGAACGATTGAAATTAATAAGGTCGAATACGTCATTCGCGGGCTCGGTTTTTTCAAGGCCACATCTGACATCGAAATGACTGTTGTTAAGGTCAACGAGAATGTCCCGATCTATATTAAAGACCTGGCCAAAGTTTCTTATGGTCCCGCATTGCGGCGAGGCGCGCTGGACAAGGGCGGGGCCGAGGCCGTGGGCGGCGTGGTCGTTGTCCGCTACGGCTACAATCCGCTCGAAGCCATCAAAAACGTCAAAAAGAAGTTAGAGGAGATATCTGCCGGCCTGCCCAAAAAGACGCTGGACGATGGCACGGTCTCACAGGTGACAATTATCCCGTTTTACGATCGAACGGGGCTCATCTATGAAACGTTGGGCACGCTTCGCACCGCGCTGACCGAGGAAATATTAGTTACTATAATAGTCGTTATCGTCCTTGTCATGCACCTTCGAAGTTCGGCGCTCATCAGTGGTCTTCTTCCGCTGGCTGTGCTGATGTGCTTTGTCGCGATGAAGGCAGGCCGGATCGATGCGAATGTTGTGGCGCTGTCGGGTATCGCGATTGCTATCGGCACAATGGTGGATATGGGTATTGTAATTTGCGAGAACATCCTCAATCGCCTCGATGAGGCCGGCCCGGGGGATAATTCGCTGGACGTTGTTTATTCCGCTACGACGGAAGTCGGTGGGGCGGTCCTGACCGCGGTTGCCACGACGGTGGTGAGTTTTCTGCCGGTTTTCACGATGACCGGACCCGAAGGCAAACTATTCAAACCGCTGGCCTTTACCAAGACCTTCGCACTTGTCGCTTCGATTATCGTGGCGCTTACGATCCTTCCGCCGGCGGCACATATTCTCTTTACGAAGAAAGTGACGCTTAAAAGAGCTAAGCGATACATCTTGGGGACCATCCTGATTGTCGCCGCTGTCGTAGCGGCTTTACAGCTTAACTGGTGGATCGGAATCCTGATCGGCGCGATCGGGTTTTATCATCTGCTCAGAAACCGCATGCCGAAGAAAGTAGTCGGCCTGGTGCCTGTGCTTGCCAACATCCTGGCGGTGATTGCCGTTGGTATCATTCTGACCAGTCACTGGTTACCACTCGGGCCGGCCAGGGGGTTTGTGCGAAACATCATTTTCGTCGCTTTAATGATCGGCGGTCTGCTTGTGTTCTTCCGAATCTTCCAGAAATTCTACGGGCAAATCCTCGCCTGGTGTCTGGCGCACAAAGTTTTGTTTCTGTCGATCCCTACGCTGCTGATTATATTTGGCGGCGTGATCTGGATGGGTTTTGGGAGAGTCTTTTTCTTCGTGCCGCAGCGGTTGCGGGCCAATGCGGTATGGTCGAAGGCGGCACATACCTTTCCGGGTCTCGGCAAAGAATTCATGCCGCCGCTGGACGAAGGTTCGTATCTGTACATGCCCACAACGATGCCTCACGCGTCCATCGGAGAGTGCCTGGATGTTTTGCAGAAACAGGATGCTGCGTTCGCGTCCATTCCCGAAATCGAATCGGCGGTTGGAAAGATCGGCCGGGTGGATTCGCCGCTCGATCCGGCACCAATATCCATGATCGAGACGATCATCAATTATAAGTCCGAATATATCATCGACAAGGATGGGCATCCGATTCGCTTCCGGTACGATCGAATTAAAGGCCGGTTCGCCCGCGACGAGGACGGCGAGCTAATTCCTGACCCCAAAGGCAGACCGTTCAGACAATGGCGGGACCATATCAAGAGCCCGGATGATATCTGGGACGAGATCGTAAAAGCTGGTCAGATTCCCGGCACAACTTCGGCGCCGAAACTACAGCCGATTGCCGCGCGAATTGTCATGCTGCAAAGCGGCATGCGCGCCCCGATGGGCGTGAAGGTCAAAGGGCCGGACCTGGATACGATCGAACGTGTCGGTTTGGAAATCGAGCGCTTTCTCAAGGACGTCCCCGGCGTCGAGCCCACAACCGTCATCGCGGACCGCATAGTCGGCAAGCCGTACCTGGAGATCGATATCAACCGCCAGGCGATAGCAAGGTACGGGGTGACAATCGGCCAGGTACAGGATGTGATTGAAGTGGCCGTCGGGGGCAGACGCGTCACGACCACCGTTGAGGGCCGCGAGCGCTACCCGGTAAGGATCCGGTACATGCGGGAGCTGAGGGACAGTATTGAAACCCTGGGCAAGATTTTGATTCCAGCGGCCGATGGGGCTCAGATACCGCTGATTCAATTGGCGGAGATTCGCTACGTGCGAGGTCCGCAGGCGGTCAAAAGCGAAGATACTTTTCTTCTCGGGTACGTCGTATTCGACAAGAAGCCCGGCTATGCGGAGGTGGACGTTGTAGAACAATGCCAGCGGTATTTGCAGGAGAAAATCGCGGCCGGCGAGTTTGTGGTTCCCGAGGGCGTCAATTACACCTTCTCCGGCACGTACGAGAGCCAGGTTCGCGCCCAGAAAACGCTTACAATCGTTGTCCCTCTGGCGCTTCTGATTATCTTTTTGATTCTGTATTTCCAGTTCCATTCAGTATCGACGAGCCTGCTGATATTCTCCGGCATCGCCGTTGCCTGGAGCGGCGGCTTTTTGATGATCTGGTTTTATGCCCAGCCGTGGTTCCTCGACTTTGACGTGTTCGGCGTCAATATGCGGGGTCTTTTCCAGATGCACCCGATCAATCTGAGCGTAGCAATCTGGGTGGGGTTCCTGGCATTGTTCGGGATTGCATCGGACGATGGCGTTGTGATGTGTACATATCTGAAACAATCCTTCCAGAGCAAGACGCCTGCGAGTGTCGACGAGACCCGTCAGATGGTAATCAAGGCGGGGATGCGCAGGATTCGACCCTGCCTGATGACAACCGCAACGACGATTCTGGCGCTGATTCCGGTTTTGACCTCAACGGGGCGCGGCTCGGATATTATGGTGCCGATGGCGATTCCTTCTTTTGGCGGGATGACAATTGAGATACTCACTATGCTCGTTGTGCCGGTTCTGTACTGTTGGATTAAAGAAAGCAAAATAATTTCACAGCAGCCGAAGAATTCAGCCTAAACGATTTTCTGCGTCAGAGACAAAAACCATCTCCAACAACAAGCCGCACCGCCATTGAGACCACCCTGTGCGTATAATGGCTTTTGGGTATTGCCAAATCGTCCATGGCCGCCTTTTATAGTTGCGGCTGCGCCGTACACGTTTTGGTCTCGGCAAATCCTCAAAACGGGTAATTCCTTGTGTTTTATCTGCTACATATTCTCCTGGTCCGAGCATTTCGATAACCTCCAGCATAGATTCAAGTTTCCATGTTGGAATATCGGCACCTGGACACAAGATACGTCCAAAAAACTCTGTGTTGCTGCTACAGTCTCAGAAATTGTGTTATTATGAGATTTGGAGCTTGCAGGGGTGTTTTTGTGAAGTGTAAATGGGAAATTCCTGCATAATCTGGTTCCTCATCCCTGTTATGATCAAGCAAAAAACATGAGATTTTCCTTGACGGGAAGGTAGGTAATTTGGTACAAGTAAATTTAGTGAGGCGCATTTTGTGTAGGTTTACATCTGTGAATTCTGGTCTTCGAGCACCAGCATTAAATTGTTTTTATTTCAGGTCGTTTTGCTGAAATTTTACTGAGGAAGGCACAGAGTTGCCGGCAGGAGCTTTGTGCCCAATAGTGGCTTTTTTTGCTTATAGTCAATGGTTAGCTTTCTAAGGAAAGGAGGTGGTAGCAAATCGCAAGTATTCATCCCGAACAAGGATGAATTGAATGTGGTGCAGCTAAAAACTATTATCAATCATTATATTTGAAGGAGGCGTATTATGTTTAGAAAACTGGTTTATGTATTTTCATTTGTTTTTGTGCTGAGTTTGGTTAGCATGGTACCCGCTCAGGATGCGGTCATCCCCAGCCCGGGGACCATGCCGATACTCGACGGTATCGTCGATGAGATATGGTTTTTTTCGTCAGAACATACGATAGGAACCAGCCAGGTCGGCACCGCCCCAAGTTCGCCTGAAGATTGCTCTGGTACCTGGCGGGCCCTCTGGAACTGGGAAGGTCTGTATGTGCTGGCCATAGTGAATGATGAGGCTTTGCTCAATGACACACCAGCCAGCTTATGGCAGGATGATAGTGTTGAGGTCTACGTCGATGGCGACAATAGCAAAGGCTCTTCAGTGGACGAAAATGACCACCAGTACACTTTTCGGTGGAATACTGAAGTGGAAGCGCCCACGGCTATCCACAACGGAGATCCCAGCTTAGTGGGTGTTGAATACGCTGTAGCTACGACCGAGAACGGTTATCTTTTTGAAATCAAGCTGCCGTGGATGAGCATAATGGGTGAGGCGGCAGAACCCGGCCAACTGATTGGTTTCGATGTATGGATTAACGACGATGACGATGGTGCTGATACACGAGAATCGCAGGTTTCCTGGTTTTCAACGGATGGAAATGGTTGGCAAGATCCGAGTGTGTGGGGAGTTGCTATACTCGAAGCGAGTAAAAAGGCGGCGAATCCCATCCCTGCTGACGGGGGCATCCATACGGAAACATGGGCAACTCTTGGCTGGCTGGCGG
>CAZSOR010000075.1:5586-16879 GCA_964608395.1 uncultured Pirellulales bacterium | reverse complement strand
CGGACGGGGCAGGATTATAAGCCTTCTTTGGCGGGACCGTAAAGCTCCAGACATCGCCCCGCCAAGGGCTATCCGGATTCAAATTGTTGACCTCGTCGACTCGCCAATAGTAGGTTGTGCCATTTTCAAGACCATCCGAAAAGGGATATCCGGGAAAGCCGACAACATAATACGGCAAGGCCTCGTTGCCCCGGAACGCGTCCCCGGTGCCCGCATCTACATCCTCAAAATTATCGTCGAAGTAAACATCGTGTGAAACTGCAAAACCTCCCGGTGACCAGCTTAAGCTCGCCCATGTATCCGCATGGAGAGAACCATCGGCCGGACTCGGATTCCAGGCTTTTAGCCGCCCCAGCTTGAAGTTTCTCTGAATATCAGACGGGCTCAGAACGCCATCATGAATACGCACCATCGCAATGCTGCCGGTAAAATTGAATGCAGTATCCGCATTCGCACCGGTTCCATCAGCCTGAGTGGCTACCCTGATAGGAGTTCCACCATACGTGTCCAAAGCAATCGGATCCCTGACGCTCTCCTGCTGGCCGTTTACATAGACACGGGTGGCATTACCATCATAGGTATAGACCAAATGCCACCACGTATTTGCGGCGGGTGCGGGTGAGTGACCGCCCCACCATCCCATGTCATGCGTAGCGCCTTCCCAATGCCCAACCGCGCCCCACATAGTATCATTGCCGTAGTTGAATGACATATTAGTACCTGCCGGACCACCACGATGAGCCCAGGAGACCATTGTTTCTTCCCCCGGTATTGACGGGTTGTACGCCCAAACTTCAATCGTACGGGTACCAGCACCCTCGATGCTTGCAGGCGATGTCGGCCCATCGAACCAACTGCCGCCGTCGAACGTCACGGTTTTCATGCCGGCAACGTCCTCGACGAGGGGGGAACCATTTGCAGTAAAGTCCCCGAGCGAACCGTGGTTGGTCCATGTTGTCACCCCTTCGCCATACGGGAGATCCTCGGCCCTCAGATCGACCAGCAGATCCTCGGCGACTGCCACGTCAGCCCAGCCAACGCCGCACATTAAGGTCAGCACAAAAATAAATGAAATGGAATAGATGATTTTTCTACACATAACAGTCCTCCTTAAAAAAGGTTACAATAACTGACATTCGGCCCGAAACGTAGTAAGATAACTTCTAAAACATTCATATCGACCGAGAATTATCATCTGTACAATATAATGTCTCAGGATCAGGCTTTGCCCTCTTTCAACGCAGCGCCAATTCAGTAAATCGGCAACAAGAATTAAGAACAAAATCCACAAGTTCCGATAACCTACACCCTATCAAATTCTCACTCAATCTGTCAAGATAAATTGGGCAATAGGCATGACCTATTCCGGGAACAGATCAACAACATGAAATATTCCCTTTTTCGTTCAAAGCAAAAAGATATATAGTCCTCCAAATACCAAATACAGAAAAATAATTTTAATTGTCGGATTTATGCAGGTGGATTAGTAAAACCAGACCCTTATGACCACAGGAGCCCTAATAAAGACTCATCGGCTGGCATTTCCGGCTGTGCTGGCGATAAACCGTAACTCCTTTGCAACCGAGCTGATAGGCCATTTTATAGGCCTTATCGACAGCGGAAACCGTCGCTTTTTCGTTGAAGTTGATGGTCTTGCTGACCGCGGCATTACAATGCTGCTGAAAAGCGGCCTGCATCCGAATGTGCCATTGAGGCTTGATATCGTACGCTCCCCGGAAGATCCTGCGCAAACCGGCGGGAATCCCGCCTATTTTTTGAATACTGCCGGTCCTTGCGATTTGTTTTTCAAGCTTTTCGCTGTAAATACCCCGTTTTTCAGCTATTCGTCTGAAAACCGGATCTATCTGAAGCATTTTCGAGTCATCCAATACCTGGCGGTAAAAGACCAGCGAATAGACCGGTTCTATGCCGGAAGAACAATCGGCGATAATGCTTATCGTGCCGGTTGGAGCTATGCATGTAAGAGAAGCGTTGCGAATCTCCGGAGTTTTCCTGGTTTGCCAGATACTGCTATTGAAGTTGGGAAACGGCCCGCGCAGACCGGCAAGCTTAGCGCTGGCCTCGTGCGCTTTGTCCCTGACGAACTTCATCAGCTCGGCCCCGAATTCGACGCCCTGCCTCGAATCGTACGGGATTCCCAGGGCAAAAAGGCAATCCGCAAAGCCCATAACACCAAGGCCGATTTTACGATTTCCCTGAGCCAGGCGGACGGTATCACTGACCGGGTAGTCGCAGACATCGACAATATTATCCAAGAAACGTACTGCCAGTTTGACGGTCTCGGCCAGCCCCGGCCAATCCATTTCCGCGGCTGTTTCAGTGACGCTAACGAATTTGGCAACATTGATACTGCCCAGCGTACAGGCCTCAAAGGGGAGCAAGGGCTGTTCGCCGCAGGGATTGGTGGCCTCTATCGGCCCGAGCGAAGGAGTCGGATTGTCACGGTTGATCCGGTCGATAAAAGCGACGCCGGGCTCGCCGGTTTTATGCGCGCACTTTACGATCATTTTCCAAATGTCACTGACTGTGCAGAACCTGCCGGCCCCTTTCGAGACAGACTTGCTTTTGCCGGAGAGTTTATGAAGGTCGCTAATCGTGTAGTTCGCTATATCGATTCGGCGAGGCAATAAAAACCTCTTACCCGTGCGAGGATTTTTTACGATGTGCAGAGTCTTGCCGGACTTGAGAACCTTCTTCATCCAGCTATCGGTTATCTTGACGGAAATATTGAAATTGGTAAAAGCCTCCAGGTTCTGCTTGGCGTACAGGAATTTCAGTATGTCCGGGTGCTCGACGCTCATCATTCCCATATTGGCACCGCGGCGAAAAGCTCCCTGCTGAATCGCTTTCGTAGTCTCGGAAAAAACTCGCCAGAAACTTATGGGCCCCGAAGTTGTCCCGCCGCTTGAGGCGACGCGGTCGCCCGTCGGCCTTAACTTGTCGAAGGAAAATCCCGTGCCGCCGCCGGCCTGCTGAATGAGAGCCGTCTGCTTGACCGCCTCGAATATCCCCTCGATACTGTCCTCGATCGGCAGGACAAAACAGGCGCTGAGCATCCCTCGCCGTCCCGCGTTCATAAGGGCCGGTGAGTTGGGCAGGAACCTCAGCGATGCCATTAAGTCGTAGTATTTTTTGTGCCACCGTTTGATTTCGCCTCTGCTCGCCCCGTATTTGGCTTCGGCCCCGGCTATCAGTGACGCGACCCTATCGAAAAGCTGGGCCGGCGTCTCGATGCATCTGCCCTGAGCATCCCGAATCAGGTATCGGCTCTGCAGGACCTTTACGGCATTGTCACTGAGTACCGGATGTATATGAGAATCAGCCATAAAAAAGCTCCGAACCTTGAAAACCGTCAATGACAATTTCCATTAAAAGTACTACCTTATTCGCAGGAACGAGATTCTTCTTTTCGCTCGGAATGACAATCGTTTGTTTTATCGGCTACTTTTAGCCATCGGAACCGAAAAATATCGCGAATCTTTTCACTGAATCGAACTCCCAGATGCTGCGTGCTGGTCTTGAAATCCGCCCGCTTCAAATCGTCAATCCCAGGTTTCGGGGGCGATTTGCCGAACAGCAACAAAAGCCATCCGGCAAGTAAACCAAGGAATGAATTAATCTTAGAGCAAAAGCGCATACTCATGACTTTCGGACGGCCTTCTCTGACGCGGCACGATTTACCGTTGCTTGCCGGCTATCTCTGAACCGCCATTTTCAGTGAAGTCAGCAACTCGCTACCTGTCCTGCTTATCGTTTCCGATTGGCCGAACAATTGATGCCTCTGAAGAATCTCCGGCTGGCGGTCATAATAGCTCTGCACCGCTCCGACACCGCCTTCGGCTGCCCCGCTGGTCCCGTACCGGCCGTCCAGAAGCCAGGAGCTGAACTCGCCATCGTACTCAGCGGGATAAATCAACGCTACAACAAGTTTATCGTCCCCGTACTTGGCCAGGTGCACCTTTGCTCGACAAGGCGGCGAGCTTTTTACAGCCAGGTTAACCAGACCCTTAAAATCCCGCCGGGCGGCTTCCATCTCGCTCGAATAAAAGAACATCCCGGCCTCGAGATGGAACGTCTCGCTCGGCACGCCTTTCAGTTCGAGCCGGCCGTCCGGATAGGCTTTGTGTATCTTGTAGACCTTGCCGTCCCTGTATTTTTCGCTCTCCAGAAGCTCCGCGACTTCTTCAGCCGTAAAGCCCACGCCGGTGTGGTCGCCGAAATCGAAGATATACAGGCCAACATATTTTTCAGGTTTTTCTAATTCTGGCAGTTTCATAATCCGATATTATAACATCGAACACTGCGGATTGCACGTTTTTGTAACTTAATATATCAATAAAAATCAGGTTTCAAAAAAAGTAAAATTTTAATTGACATGTATGCATAAATTATGCATACTTATATGTATGAGAACTACACTAAATATAGACGATAATATGATCAACAAGGCATCCAGATTAACAGGCATAAAGGAAAAGACGTCTCTGGTGAGACTTGGTTTACAGGCCCTGATAGCCCAGGAAAGCAGTAAAAGACTATCTAAACTGGGAGGCTCCGAAAAAAAACTTCACGTTATTCCACGAAGGCGAATACGGAGTAAATAATGGTCCTTGTCGATACCTCGGTATGGGTTTCCCACTTAAGGCATGGCAATTCCAGATTGCAGAAGCTGTTACAGGCCGGCAGAGTTGCAAGCCACCCTTTTATTATCGGCGAACTGGCCTGCGGTAATATTAATAACAGAACTGAAATCATTTCTTTGATGCAGGCACTTCCCATGCTGGATGTAGTTGAACACGAGGAATTGCTTCTATTCATCGAACATAACAAAATGATGGGTACAGGACTTGGTTTCGTGGATGTTCATCTTTTAGCTGCCGCGATGCTTGCAGTTATTCCATTATGGACACAGGATAAAAAGCTCAAGAAGGCCTGCTCCCGGCTGAGCATCGATTTCTCGACACATTAAAATCAGAAAATTCTATGAAATATATCTGATTATCATTAAGATAATCAGCCATCGTCATACGTTCAGCTTCTCAAAATGAGCCGGGCGAATTTTCGTTTGCCTACGCGGATAACCGCTCCTTCTTTAGGGGTGATTGCGGCGTTCGGATCGGTCAGTTTTTCGCCGTCGATACTTGCCGCCGATTGCTTTATCATTCGTTTTGCTTCGCCGCCGCTCGCTACGAGTTTGCAGGCAAGTAAAAGTTTGCTGGCAGCGATCGGTTCAGCGGGTATTTCAACTTCCGGGATTTCGTCGGGCAATTGACCCTTAGCGAAAACTTTCTCAAATTCAGCGGCGGCGGCATCGGCGGCATCTTCGCCGTAGAACTGACTAACAATCATCTTGCCCAGCAGGACCTTCGCCTCTTTCGGGTGTGTTTTCCCGGGATCGACGAGTTCGGCGATTCTCTCGGTCTGTAGGTTGGTCAGCAGCGTGAAATAATTCTCCATCAAATCATCGGATATGCTCATCACTTTGCCGAACATATTATTAGGTTCGTCAGTGACGCCGATGTAATTGCCTTTGGATTTGCTCATCTTTTCTTTGCCGTCTAAGCCCACGAGGATCGGCATCGTAATTACAATCTGCGGTTGCTGGCCGTATCCCTTTTGAATATCACGACCGACGAGATTATTGAAGGTCTGGTCGGTACCGCCGAGCTCGACGTCGCTTTCAATCATAACCGAATCGTAGCCCTGCATCAGCGGGTAAAGGAATTCGTGCGTGTAAACATCCACATCAGCCTGCAAACGTTTCTTGAACGTATCTCGCTGGAGCATCTGGGCGATCGTTTTCTTTGCCGCTATCTGAATCAGCTCCATCAAAGTGAGCTTCTCCAGCCATTCGCTGTTATGCCTGATTTCGAGCTTCCGCTCGGAAGTATCAAGGATTTTTCCCGCCTGCTCGAAATACGTCTTCGCATTCGCATCGATCTGCTCCGGCGAGAGCACCGGCCGGGTCGTGTTCTGGCCGGAAGGATCGCCAATCCGCGCGGTGTAGTCCCCGATGATAAGAACCGCCTTATGGCCGAGATCCTGGAACTGGCGCATTTTCCGCAATACAACCGTATGGCCGAGATGGATATCAGGACTGGTCGGGTCCAGGCCCAGCTTGATTCGCAACTGCCTGCCCGTCCCGGACGCCTCCGTAAGCTTCTGAGCCAATTCGGCCTCGGTAAAGACTTCAACTGTGCCGCGTTTTAACAACTGGATTTGTTCTGCAATTATCTCTGACATAAATCTGGTTCCACAAATAACACAAAGCTTAATAATCACTTTCAGGAGGCACTATTATAAGGGGCAAGCGGAAAACATGCAAGTATCACTCATCGCCTTTAAATGTTATCTTCCCGTCAGATACAGATCTTTTTCGAGATAGTTTTGGATATAATCCCTGATCGCATCTTCGAGCGGCGTTGTCTGTTTACTGTAACCGGCTTTGCGAAGTTTGGACAGATCGGCCTGAGTGAAGTATTGATATTGATTGCGAATTGAAGCGGGCATTTCGATATACTCGATGTTCGGTTTTATTCCCATTGACACAAAAACAGCAATGACTAAATCATTCCAGGTGCGAGTTTCGCCGGTACCGATATTAAAGATTCCATTGATATACGGGTTGTCGAAAAAGAACAGCGTCATATTGACCGCATCCTTGACGTACAGAAAATCCCGCACCTGTTCACCGTCGGCATATTCCGGCTGGTAAGATTTGAACAGGCAGACTTTGCCGGTCGTTCTGATCTGCTCGAAAGCCTTGACGACAAAACTCATCATATCACCCTTGTGATATTCGTTCGGCCCGAAGACGTTAAAGTATTTCAGGCCTGCAATCTTGCTTAACAGCCCGGCCCGGCGCGCCCACATATCAAACAAGTGCTTGGAATAGCCATACATATTCAAAGGCCTTAATACCTCAATCTTCTCTTCATCGTCGCTGAAGCCGGCCGAACCGTCTCCGTAGGTCGCCGCACTGGAGGCGTAGATAAAACGAATATCGGTATCCGTCGCCCATTGGGCCAAAAGCTTGCTGTATTCGTAGTTGTTCTTAACGAGGTAGGAGGCGTTCGTTTCCGTGGTATCCGAGCAGGCGCCGAGATGAAAGACGACATCAACAGGGCTATCGAGCTTGCCTTCAATCACCAACTCCAGAAAATCGTCTTTCTCGACATAATCGGCAAAAGACAGATTCCGCAGATTCTTCCACTTCTGGTCCGTGCCAAGCTCGTCAACGACAAGGATGTCGCTAATTTGTCTTCTGTTCAACTCGGCAATCAGTGCCGAACCGATAAAGCCGGCACCCCCGGTGACTATAATCATTATGCAACTTCCTTATTGTCCAGTATGAGTTTCCATGAGCTTAATTTGCCGTTCCGGATATGTCAAATATTTATGCCGTTCGGGCGCATAAAAAAAGCCGCTCAGAGATAAGCGGCTCCTAAAAATCAATAACTCGATGAATATTCAGCACAAAGCGATATAGCTTGCAATTGCCAGAATCAAAATCCGCCTCTTGTTAAATGCAAATGGAAGCCAAGTTTCATAATAAAAATTTTTCATCGAGCACCCCACATAACAATACGTCAAATAATTTCTTCTCTTACGATGTTATTATCATAACCGAAAGGAGCAATAAAAGCAAGAAAAATCGCCATTTGAAGATTGTAAACATTTGATAGTAAAGCACTTATGTTCTTAAAAAAAGACATTTTTTTGCGACTTATAATTCCGGCACAAACCTGGAAATCTCATTCCGGCGATCATATCTCTACCGGTCTTTGTTGCGAAAGCGCCAAGACCTATAAGAAGCAGAATATCAATTATAATGATACTATTAAGGATTTACAGATGTCTATTCCTGCATGGAGACCTAATCCGTAGCCGGTTCCAACAAAAACCCGTCCCATGAGAAATCCGCTGATGAGTAATGACATCATTTTACATAATAAATTTACTGTGAATATTTCCAGCAGAGTTTACTTGACCTCAATACGGAGACGGATTATACTGCCCGGCTCTTATCTGCAAAAAAAGTATTTGACGAAATGTATAGTTGACAAAGCAATTCATATCGCGTTATAATATTGCGATTGAATTATAAGGAGACTTAAAATGACTGAATATATGCAATATTTGGGCTTTTGGACACCCGGGCCCGTTGAGCTTATCATTATTCTTGTTATCGCGGTGCTTCTATTCGGCAGGCGGCTGCCCGAGATTGCCCGCGGTTTGGGTAAGAGTCTGACCGAGTTCAAGAAGGGAGTCAAAGAAGTAGAGGAGACCAAGGACGAACTGGTCAATGACGTCAGGAAAATCGGTGATGATGTGGCCAAAGAGACCAAAAGCGCCGCCGGTCTGGACAATACCGAAGATTCGATGAGCTAACTCGCCTAAGTCCCGAAGCCTCGCGGACTCACCTTGTCTGTAAAATGGGCAAAAACAAAAAAAAGAAGAAAAAGCCTCAAGACCCTCTCAGTTCCACAATGAGTCTGGGCGACCACTTAGAGGAACTGCGCGGGCGTTTGGTTCTTGCTATTACCGGATTGCTCATCGGAACAGGAATATGCCTCCTCTTCGGCACACGTATTATCAAGTTCATCGAAAGACCATATACCAAAGTATTTCAGGTATCTGATAACGATCCCAAAACGGAAGAAGATACTCATCAACTCATAAAAGATCTTTTTGATAATGCTCGCCGGAAACTAACCGCCGATCCAAACACACAGGACATTGAACCCAAAACTGAGGAATTCGTGCAGAAGTTTTGTACAGAGGCTATTTTGGCATTGTTTAACGATCCGAACTACTCAGCCATCCGTCCGCCGGGGAATCAGACATCTCCTGAACGTCGTCTTCAAATACTCAGCCCGGCTGCCGGCTTCATCAGTTATATCAAAATCGCATTGATGGCCGGTCTGATCCTGTCGTCCCCCTGGGTCTTCTATCATATATGGATGTTCATAGCTGCTGGACTTTACCCCCATGAGAAAAAATACGTTCACTCAGCCGTACCATTTTCCGCAGTGCTGTTTGTCATCGGTGCTTTGTTCTTCCTTTTTGTTGTGGCACCGCTAACGCTCGGTTTCCTCGTGAAGTTTAATGAAGGCGTGCTTGACGCAAGGTCCAATTTCACTTTTGCCGACTATATTTCATTTATCACAATGCTCATGCTGGTTTTCGGTATGGCTTTTCAGACCCCGGTCGCGATCTTTTTTCTTAACAGAACGGGTCTTGTCACAATCCAGGCCCTGCGTAAATCAAGAAAATTTGTTCTGCTCGGCATCTTTGTTATAGCCGCAATGGCCACTCCACCGGACCCAATCTCTCAAGTCACTCTTGCTATACCTCTATACCTTCTGTTTGAACTGGGCATACTCCTCAGCGTATTTGCGGAACGCAAGAGGAAATCGCAAGCGAAAACCACATAATCACGTCATGGGCCTAACGACTACATCTTATTCAACAATGCGTTTTACCTGGTAATAGTAGGTAGCATAGCGGCCGTTAATTTCGAAGGAATTACCTTTTCGCTCGACTTGTTGAGCCGTAGGCACACCAGAAACATCCACAACATTCGCCGAACTCAGCGCGGCGCTTTTGAATGTGAGGGTCGCTTGTACCGGCTCAAGCAACAAAGGAGGTCCGCCCGTCTCGATGAGGTTGGTGCCGTCTTCGTTATAAACCGTGCCGAGCTGTTTGTCCTGCGCCATGGCGGTAATGAGAATATGCCCTGACTCGATCAGAGGCTTGTCATCCAGCGGCGTAAACAGCAAGCTGACAAAGGGCGTCCGGCCAATCTGAACAGTCACGCCGGGCAGATCAAACGTGCGGCCGCCGGCAAAACCTATAACACCCTGCGTTTTCTCGGAATGGATGGTGACAATTTTATTGCCGTAGTCCCATGTGAGCTGGCCGGTGCTGCTTTTAATGGTCTGCGCCTGCCGGTCCCAATATGCGGACAACTCGCCGAGATAGGAGGATTCCAGGCCGTCCTCAACCTTCAGTGTTACGCGCCCTATGGCCAGAGCCTCTACGGGCGTATCGCCGTGAGCCAGCAATTCATTCTCATCGTAACCGGTCGGGCCGAATTGCTGCTGGAGTTTATCGGTGCCGGCGAAAATATCGCCGGTTGACAGCCGGCGTGCCGAGATAATATCACCCTCTTCAAAATGGTTGTTATAGATGGCGAATGCCAAAGCCGGGAACTGGCCGATGTAGTGCGGAGTGCAGGTGACATAGGACCTCATGCCGGGCCAGCCATTGCCCATAAACGCGCGGGAAGCGGCGAAGTGGTAAGATGCGTCCCACCCCTGGAGTCCCATGCCGTAAAACGCAAACAGCGGCGTGATTTCAGCCTTCCACTGGTTGGGCGGCTTCTGTGTCCATTCGGTCATTATGAAGGGCTTGTCCTCGACCTGCCAGAAGCCGCTGGAGAGAATTCCGCGACCGGCCTTATTCATGTGGGTGTCGTTACTGACCGAGCCGTTGGTTATATTGTGGCCACCGGCGCCACCGCCGAAGTAATTGTGGCGGTCGATTGCGTCCATCGCATCGTCGGTCCAGATGTTGGCCGCCGATGCCGCCGGGCCGCCCGCCTTCCAGGCGGTGGTCACCGTTACCGCCTTGTAACCCAGATCGCGCAGCCGCTGCTGCCGGCGCTCGTAGTAGTCACGCTGGAGTTCGGCTAAGAAACGAATGAAGTCGCCCATTCGCTTTTTTTCGCTGTTCTTGTTCCAGCGAGGACCGTCGACTTCCATCTCCCATGCACCGTACATCTTCATTCTCGGATTATCGACCGAATCATCGGACCTTTTGCCGGCGCCCCAGGCGACCTTCAAACTCCTGTCATTGCTGTAGCGTTTCTTCACCCAGTTCATCCACATGGTGCCAAGGATCGCAGCGTGACGGTCGAGCTTGCCGTTGCTGTACTCAGCCAAATCATTGAGCGGCGCATGCCAGAAAACGCTGTCTTCGTTGTGCACCTCGACTATCGCCAGCGCCGGATCATCCTTGTAGGCGAGTTGTGTGTATGGATTGACATGTTCGAGAAGCGCACACTCCCAGTGCCACTCCGCATCCTGCAGCTCCTGCATGATAGCTACAACGCCCGAAGTGCTTTTCCCGGCACCACTGTCAGGCAGGTCATTATAAAGGTCCTGCGGATAACCATCGTCCGGCGTGATTACATGCGGATAGAATAGGGACCATGTCATGTAGATGCCGTTTTCCTTGAGGATCGAGAACCACCGGTCCCACCTGTCCA
>CAZSOR010000075.1:0-5486 GCA_964608395.1 uncultured Pirellulales bacterium | reverse complement strand
GTCATGTAGATGCCGTTTTCCTTGAGGATCGAGAACCACCGGTCCCACCTGTCCAGTTTTGCGGGATCGAATTGCCGGCTGCGGCCGCCCGACTGCAGGACGCCCAGCACGCTTTGCACCGGGTGCTGACGCAACATGTTGATGCCGTGCTTGGCATAGAACCGTGCCTGGCGACGCTGCGATTCGGCCGTCTCGGTCATCCCTGCGTCAACTCCCCAGAACTTTACCGTAGTACCCTGCTCGAAAACAAAATCCTTGCCGTTTCGTTTGAGGAAACCGTGCCTGCCGGCAGGTTTTTCGATCAGTTGACTCATGTCGATAATCGAATCAGGGGAATGCCGGTCCGGCCCGGCCATCAGTATGAACCAGTCATCCGGTCCGGGAGCAGGCGGATTCGGATCGGGCTGAACAACACCCGTTGGCGCCCAGGGAAAATTCGTAAAAGCAATCGCATCGATGCCGCCGTGACCTTGCTCATCCGCCCCGTCGCGGTCCGAAATGCGCACCTTTAGCGTGTGAGAACCTGGCGCCAAATCGATCGAACCACCGAACGTCCACGCGATGAAGCGTATGTCGATGCCGGGATCGACCAGGTCAAGCTGGTTGGTAACAAAAGATAAATCGATATCCTGCCAGGCCCCGTCATCGATGCTGTAGCTGTAATCGCCCCCCCCGCCGCTGTTGCGAAACGGATTGAGCCGAATCCACCACGAATAGCTTCCGCCTTCGGTTACGGCAAGGCTGTACGTCGCCGTGCCGGAATCTTGGTAATTGTTGCTCGTGTAGTGCGAATGCCAATTGCCATCGGAAACGCCCGGCTCTCCCGGCGATAAAAGGTCCTTCGTGATTTTGTCGTTATGGTACCACGATCCTGCACCCTGCGTCTCAACGAAAGTAGATGTATTATAATCTTCTCCTTCGATCCAGATCGCCTCGTTCGCCGCCGCAGGCATTGAAAAACACGCCAGCAATAAATACGCCGCTATGAAAAGTCCGGCAGAAAGTATTTCACTTTTTCTCATTTCCTTTTTCCTTGTTAATAAACCTTAAGAACAATCGACCCTATCCCATCGCATCGCCATTTGAATCCCGCCACCCATATCACACAGACTACCAATATTCGTCAGATGAGTCAATACTCGATATGCCAATATCTCTGAGTCCGGCACTTAAATTGGGGGATTAGCTGTTCAATATTCATTCCTATCAATTGCCAGGATGCCTATTGTATGCTATAATACGGCAGATTTGGAAAACTACTGTTTTGAATAAACTAAACTTGGGAAGGTCAGAAAATGCTATCGCTACGAAAAGAACAAGCACCGTCAGTCTGTCCAAAAGCAGGTAAATCTCTTAAGCATCAACGAAAACATCGCTGGCTAAAGTGGATATTTCCTATCGGTGGCCTGTTGGCTCTGCTGTGGTTTCTGATTCGCGTGATACCAAAGCCATCGCGTGCGACGTATCCGTGCCAGCGTGCCGCTTTCCCGCTGGCATCGGGTTTCGCTCTCTGGCTCGCAGGCGCAATAGGCTCGGTTACGGCTTTTCGCAAGGCAAAACGCTGCATGGCACAGTCACGCTATGCGTTGTGTGTCATGCTCATCGCTGTGAGCGTAGGCTCTGTGTGGTTCGCTCAAAGCATGACGGCGGAAAAGACGGTTTTCGCCGATGAACCGACCGCAAACGCCCCTATTGGCGATGCGAAGGGGATTAACCCGGGTCGCGTTGTCTGGGTACACGATCCCGATGCTACCGACTGGGCGGGCCCCGGAAACGGGCACTGGTGGCAAAGCAATCACACGGACCAGGCGGTGGTGGATAAGATGATGAGCCGGGCAATCATGGCTCTGAGCGGCGAGAAAAACGATGCCGCTGCATGGAACAGGCTTTTCGAGTACTTCAATCAAACGAACGGCAAGGGAAAATCCGGATATAAGAAGGGAGAAAAGATTCTCGTCAAGGTGAACTATGTCGGCTGCATTCAGGTTTGGAGCAGACGGCCGGTGGCAGGCATCGACGACTATAATCTTAGAAACGCCGACTATATGAATACTTCGCCGCAAATGATAATCGCCCTGCTGCGGCAGCTAGTCAACGAAGCCGGCGTCAACGAGGCGGACATCACGGTTGGTGACACGCTTTGCTACTTCCCGAACGAGTTTTACAATATGTGCCACGAGGAGTTCCCGAATGTCCGCTACCTTGAGTACTTGGGCAAATTCGGCCGGACCGCCGCAAAGCTGTCAACCGTGCCGTTCTATTGGAGTACGCCGGACGCCGAAGGCAAGAAAACAGACTATGTGCCCACTTCTTACGCCGAGGCGGCATACCTGATTAACCTGGCGAATCTAAAAAGCCACAACGACATGGCTGGTATCACGCTTTGCGCGAAGAATCACTACGGTTCGCTGGTCAGGAAACCGGCCCGCCAGAGCGATTATTACGATATGCACAAAGACCTTCCGTACAACACTCCCGGTATGGGACATTACAGGCCTCTGGTCGACTTGATGGGACACAAGCAATTTGGCGGCAAAACATTGCTCTATTTGATTGATGGATTATACGCCGGACAGCACGCCAAAGAAAGAGCACCGAGAAAATGGAACAGCCCGCCCTTTAACGGCGACTGGAGCTCGAGTCTGCTGGCCTCGCAGGACCCGGTCGCAATCGATGCGGTCGGCTTCGATTTCCTGTGGAACGAATGGGATGACGGCCCCCATCAATCCGGCACAAACGATTATCTCATCGAGGCGGCGCTGGCCGACAAACCGCCTTCAGGAACGTTCTACGATCCCGACCACAAAGGAAACGTCACTCGTCTGGCAAGCCTTGGCGTTTACGAGCACTGGAACAATCCGACGGATAAGCAGTACTCCCGAAATCTGGGAACGGGAAAGGGCATCGAACTGGTAAAACAAACGGCTGCCGTCAAGAGCATGGTCAGCGTTCTGGTTTCCAGCGATAGCAAATAACTTTTCGTTTATTACTGAACGGTCAGCGAATCGCCGGCTTGCGACTGACGGAAACGACGCCGGCCGAGTAAGCGGGCATCGTAAAGCGAAGGGACTTTCCGTCGGTATTCACTTTGGCCGGCACAGGGCGTATTCGATTTGGCTCCTCCAGCGTATTGCGCGCATTCAACGAATCGGCGGTAACCAGTTGCATCCCGGCAGAGGTAATTGGCAGCGGGCCTTTGACGATCAACTCGACCGGAACCGGCTCGGCGCTGGGATTGACTACCTTGTAATATAGCTTTGTCCCGTCTTTCGATTTTGTCGCGATACCATTAAGCGGTCCCGGGTCGCCGGTAAGTTGCAGACGCAGAGGGGCGTAATTTTCACGCCATAATTTCATAACCACATAGTTCGGAGCGGGGAACCATGTGCGTTGGTCGAAATTGATGAAGGCATTGTCCCACGAGCTGGCTGAGATGTGGCGAAGGAACAGTGCCGGGCCAGCCATTGTCAGGATGTCGGAGCATCGCTCAAAGGCATTGAGCAGGCCGCCGCAATAAAGGCCTGTGCGCCAGTCGGTGCTCTGGGCGTTCCACTCGGAAACGTAGATTTTCAGAGCGGGATTGCTCGAAGATTTTATGACCCCGCCAAGCTCGCGGAAGAATGCTTCGTAATTGCGCGGCCCATCGGCGAATCGGTTGGGGTTCTCGTAATGATGGATGCTTATATAATCCAGCACGGCGGCACATCGCTCAATCACTGTGCGGTTGTACGGCATGCCGTTGCGATCGTTCCTTCCCATGCCGCCGCTGCCGCAAGCGAGCAGCTCGATAGAAGAATCGACCTTCTTCATCAGCGGGGCAAGCCTGAGGACTTCTTCGGCGTATTCTTTAGCCGGGGTATGCCACGTCTCGTTATCGATCTCCCAGAATTTTACATTATACGGCTCACGATTGCCGTTCGCAGCGCGGACCTTGCCCCACTTGGAGTCGGCCGGGCCGTTGCAGTATTCGATCCAGTCGAGAATGTCCCGTGTGTAATCATGAGTTTCGGCGTCGTTGTTCCAGCTTTTTGAGCCGATGTTTACAACGATCAAAGGCTCGGCCCCGACGGCACGGCACATCCTGACAAATTCGTCGGTGCCGAAACTATAGACGTCGAGGTCGTCCCAGATTTCGCGCGGGTGAGGCAGGCGTTTATGCTGCGGGCCGATGCCGGTCTTCCACTGGTACGAAGAAGCGAAGCAGCCGCCGGGCCATCGAATTGCGGGGGGCTTGAGTTCTGCGACGGCCTTGAGCAGGTCGGGGCGAAAGCCGCCCTTCTCTTTCCATGTGCCCGGCATAAGACTGACCTGGTCGATCCAGACCTCGCTTTTGGCCTTTGCGCCGATGCTGAGCGAGGCTTTGTCAGACGACCAATCCGGCTTAAGACTGAAGTTGTACTGCCGCCAGTCCGAGGAGGGCAGGCCGATTGCTTTTTCTGTTTGCTGCCCGTTGTCGCCAAGCAGGCGAACGACCATCCCATCGGGCGCTTCGCCCTTTAGCCATACGGATCCCTCATAAGATTCGCCGGCACGAATGCAAAGATTTTCCTGCTGCAATCCACCTCCCTCGTTGCCGGTTGTTATCTTCTGACAGATCCTGCTGTTGAGCGGGGCCGTCCGATCAAGATATGCCTCGGCTCGGCCATAAGTCTGCCAGAAGCTGGCGGTATCTCTGCCTGTAAGATTATCGGGGATGCCTTCGTATAGAATAGCTCCATCGAGTGACTTGACCTTGAGGTTTCTAAATGTAGCCTCGGTCGCCCATGTGCCGATGCCGACACATCCGGCCAGGTGGACATTCTGTCCGTCGGTGAATTCGATTATTTTATCGCCGTCGAGCCAGATGTCGAACTTCGGCCCTTCGCAGCGTATCCGAATTTTGTACCACTTGTCCCGCTCGATTCTCCCCCTCGCTGCCGGGCCGACAGTACCCCAGCGTCCGCGGCTTTTGTTGCCTCGCTCTATCGCGTGCCTGGCATTGCCCCATCCGCCGAGATTGCACCAGTAGAAATCATCTTCGTTCTTAACCCGAAACAGAATCAGGAATCCTTCCTGGCCGCCGGTTTTTTTGGCTTCGAGTGTGTACTCATAATCTCGCCAGTCCGAATCGCCGAATGTCAGCCGCACGTTCGTGCCCATACCTTCCTGAGCGATTGTCTCGCCGCGGACCGTCCATTGCCCCAGCTTATTTTGCTCGAAGCTTCGGTTCCAGATCAGCTCGCCCCAAAGGCCGCCGTTGACCGAATGGAAGATGTGTTCGAGGAAGTGGCCGTATATCTTATTATCAATTTCAGAGACTATGCGGTCCGGGTCAATGGTAAGCGTGACGCTTTGCGCCGGAGATAGAACTGTTACTATACAAACCAATAGCAATGCGGGAAGATATGCTCTTTTCATATTAATGCCCTTATTCTATTATAATCTCTAATTTGGCTTTACAACTCAAATCATATAATAGCAGGATTTCCCGAAAGAGCAACCACGGC
>CAZSOR010000074.1:0-16903 GCA_964608395.1 uncultured Pirellulales bacterium | reverse complement strand
CCGTACAGATGGTCATTCACGAAACCACAATCTCTATCGGGGTAATAGTCGGCTCCGGTGCCGGCGGATACTTCGCGAAAAATCTCGGCCTGTACTGGCCGTATTTCTTCGCCCTGATCCTCCTGACAGCAGGATTTCTCGCCCAGCTCATTCTGCTGCTTAATGGTAAATATATACAATTAAAAAGTAAAAAGTGAAAATGTAAAAAATAATGCCGGCATCCGAGTGTTTGATGGTGCAATGCTCGTAGTCCTTTTATTATTGCAGGTAAAAAAAATCGGGGGAATTGGTATATTAGAGATTAAAATCGTAGCCTGAAGGCTTGCACCACCGATAAAATTATTCCGGTGCCGGTCAAATCACGACATACCAAATAATAAATACAAAAGACCACCAACTAACAACCACGAATAAACACAAATTAACTCATTTTATCATGTTATCCTGTCGAAAAAAAGTTCTTGTCCTTAAGCCAAAAAGTGTTAGTCTTAAGTTTTCGAGAGGTCCGCACCGCTCAGAGATAGTTTAATGGATTGACGAAATGGCAAACAATAATGATAGATTGAGAAAAAAGGATTCTGCCAGATTGGTTTGGGATACTAAGCCGCGAAGGGCACCAAATCCAAAAGACATAGAATTTCAAACCGCCGAAGTTGTACTACCGAACCCAAAAGTGGCCGGAGAGCTACCATTATCTTTCCGAGATGGCATTATAGGTGAAGAAGAAATTGATAAGCAAAAAATGAACCGCCTTATCTGGGGTGACAATCTCCTCGCTATGCAAGCACTTCTTGCCCAGGGTTATGAAGGTAAGATAAATCTTATTTACATTGATCCACCTTTTGACAGCAAAGCCGATTATTCCCACAGAATGTCTATCGAAGGAAACGATTTTACGAAAGAACCTTCTGTTATAGAAAGACTTGCATACAAAGACACATGGACTGGCGGTACTGACTCCTATCTTGATATGCTTTACCCAAGACTCCAGCTTATGAAACGCCTCCTTGCTGGAAATGGGAGCATCTATGTTCATTCGGACTGGCACGTTGGCCATTACATTAAGACCATTTTAGACGAGATTTTTGGGAAAGAAAATTTCAGAAGTGAAATAATATTTAAAAGGACACCAGGTCATCATTTAGCAACAGGTTTAGACGTAACTACAGATTCGATTTTCTGGTACACAAGAACAAATGACTTTTTTTATAAACAAGTATATCAGAATTTATCTCAAGACGAGTTAGAAGATAAGTTTCCGTACATAGAGAAGGAAACAGGACGAAGATTTAATCATCAAAAACTGGAAAAGAGCTCAAATGTTGGAAGTAGAGGAGAGGTTAGGATAATTCAAGGTAAAGAAGTTATTACAGAGCTGGGTTGGATCTGGACTCAAGAAACGTTTGAAAAGAGAATAGCCGAGAATCCATACTTAATTTACTGGACCGATAACGGAAGGCCTCGCTATAAACTCTATGTGGATGAATATCAGGGTAGAAAGATTGGCAATTTATGGGATGACATAACATTAATATCATCTAATTCCTCTGAAGCAACAGGTTACGGAACACAAAAGCCAGAGGATTTATTGACGAGAGTCATAACACAATCATCTGACAAAAACTCTATCGTAGCAGACTTCTTTGCTGGTTCTGGAACTACGGGAGTCGTGGCTGGTAAGTTAGGACGAACATGGTTAATGTGCGAGCTCGGCAAAGTTGGAATTCAGGTTACACGTTCTAGACTTGTTGAAATGCTTGCCAAACCTTTTTTGATAGAAAATATAGGAAACTATCAGCGTGAGATGATTTATCTTACTGGTGGACGAATATGGGAAATGCAGCACCTTATCCTAAAACTATATGGCGCTACTCCAAGAGATAAGATGAGTGGTATGGGTGTTCGAAAATTTGATAATACTGATGAGCTTGTTTATGTTGGTTATCCCGACAGACCTATTACTGCTAAAAAGGCCGAAGAACTTGCGTTACAAGCAAAGAATTTGGATGGTAGAGGTTATAAGCGTTTGGTTATTCTCGGATGGGACTATGAATATAATTACAGTCAAGCATTAGAATCACGTTTAAATGCACTAAAAGATAAAATGAAAGTCGAGATCAAGAGCAGGGACATACCGCCTGATATTTATGATTATCTCAAAAAGGCAAAATCTGAAGAAGATATAGAAACCCTTGCCGATAAAGTCAATTTCTACGAAAGACCTTACTTACGCCTTAGCAAGCCCGAACTGAAAGACATAAAAAATAATAAAGTTGAGATTCGACTGTCAATAGATAGGTACGTATTGATGGATATTCCTGTTGGTCATACTTCAAAAAAAGGTGAATCCGATTACACTGCTCTTATTAAACTGGCCAAAGACAATTTCGCTGTTCTTATAGATTACTGGGCTGTTGACTGGGACTACGATGGATGTACTTTTAAGAGTCAATGGCAGGCATTCAGAGGAAACGGAAGAAAGGCTAAAACCGTCCCAGTTATTGCGACTGAGACCTTAGAAAAGCAACAAAACCATACAATTGCGGTTCGTGTTGTTGATATTTTTGGAAATGATGCCACAGCTACAGTTAAAATTTAGAGACTACTATGTCTAAAAGACAAGACAACGAAGCCTTCTCACAGATGTATTTGGCAAAAGCTCTTGAAGGTGAAGTTAAGGCTTGGGTTGATCAGGGTTATAACGGTCTTACACAAACGACAATCGAGCTTTTCAATTACTGGTTTAATCGTGACGAAGACACTCCAGAGAAATTCTATGCATGTCAAAAACGCGCGATTGAGACCGTCGTTTATTGTTGTGAAATACTAAAAGCCAAAACTTTACAAGAACTCTTCGAAAAGACCGCTCCAGAAGCACTCTATCAACATTTGCCTCTTAAAAACGAAGTAGAAACAATTCGGTTTCCAAAGTATGCCGTTAAAATGGCGACCGGGTCAGGGAAAACATGGATTCTGGCAGCATTGCTTGTATGGCAATATTTCAACAAGATCAATGATGAATCAGGCGACTATTCTTATCGCTTTCTTATCGTCACTCCCGGCCACGAGGTACTCGACAGGATACTCGATTCGTTCAAAGGAAAACGCAACCCCAAAACCGGAAATCGTGATCCTCAATCCTCTGATTATAAGCGCTCTTTGTTTGTTCCAGAAGGCTCGCGCTGGCGAGATCGATTCCATCTTGAAATTATTGAACCGAGTGATGTCCAACCAAATTCCTCACCGCCGGACGGTCCGTTCGTCTATATAACCAACTGGCAGCAATTCAGGTTTAAATCAACTGCTCAAAATTTGTGGGCAAAATACACGGGTGAGGATGTCGAAGAACAACCAAGAGGCGAAATCATACTTGATTTCCTATCAGAATTTCCTGACCTAATAATAATGAATGATGAGGCACATCATGTCCATGCAAAATCAAAACCAAAGAAAGAAACAGGCAAAGATGAGGAATTGGTGTGGCGTCAATTTATGAACCGCCTCTACGAGCGTATCAAAGAAAAGCATAAAAAGGAATTCGGCCCATTCGTTCAAATCGATTTTTCAGCAACTCCTTTTTACGGAAGCAGGGAAAAAAAGGAATACTTTCCACATATTGTGTATGATTATCCACTAATAAACGCAATGCACGAAATGCTAGTTAAGCAATTATTTTTGGAAGAACGTCAGTCCATCGCCGGTGAAACACTGGAGGAGCTTGATTTCAGAGCAGAGCGTCTTGAACCTGATGGCAGCCATCGCAGAGGAGCTATAGCTGGTCTTTCCGCGGGGCAGAAGCTTCTCCTCAACATAGGACGTTCCAAAATCGAGCAGCTATCAACTGAATTCAAGAACAAATCTATAGATAAGAAACCGGTAATGTTTGTTCTTTGTGAGGACACAAAAGTTGCTGATCTCACAAAAGAGCATTTTGCAACTTTGACCGATGAAAATGCCAACTACTATGATGATAAACAAGTGCTGGCAATACACTCCGAGTTGAAAGATTCAGAACTAAAACAAGCAAGAGACAATCTTGCCAAAATCGATATTGATGATGATCCCCTTAGGGTAGTGATCTCGGTTCTAATGTTGCGTGAGGGTTTTGATAAGAACAATATCGCCGTAATTGTTGTTTTACGTGCTTCAGAAGCCGACCTATTACTGGAGCAAATCGTAGGTCGGGGTTTAAGACTTATGTTCCCAACTTATTCTTACCCGGAGCTACAGGATTCAAAAAAACAGGCTTACGATGAAATACGACTGAACAAAACACCTTCAAACTCTCTTGATTTTCTTTTCGTTGTTGAACACCCAAGATTTCGCGCCTTTTATGAAGGCTTAAAGCAGGAAGGTTATATAATTGGTACCGGGGATACCAGCACAACAACCTCCACAGGAGATGTAATTCCAGTTGATGCAATTCCCGAAAGAATGCCTTATTTTGACATAGCATGGCCTATACAAATATATGATGAAGGTCGGCTACCCGACCTTTCCCAATTGGATATTAGCGTTCTTCCCAAATATCCTTCTAATTTCAATCAATTAAAACAGTTTCTTTCAAAACTCTCTATTCAGGAAACCCACGTTGAAACAGGCAAAAAAACAAAAAGCTGGAAATTAGAAAATGAATATTTCGATTTTAACTTCTTCTTAATGCAGGCTTCAAAAGCTGTTGCAACGAAAGGGAAAAGCTCCATCTTAACAGCTAAACGGGTTGATATTGCTTGTTTGATAGACGATTTTGTTTCGAAACATTGTTTTAGCAAACAAATAGATTTTACAAAACCAGAAAATTATTGTGTCTTAAATTACCCAGATGTTTTCGACCATATTGTAAATGCGATTCGCCAAGAGATAATCCGGCTAGTAGAAGGCTATAAGTACGAGCCAAAAGGTCTTTGGGGAACATTATCAGAAGTTTCGAGAATAATGGTCAGAGAAAGCAAATCCGTTGAAACAGATAAAAGTATCTATCCTAGATTAGGATACCAACCCAAAGGCGGTGGCTTCGAGCGAGATTTTATGCTCAGTGTCCTTAACACTTCATCAGAGGTAATCTCGTATGCTAAACTCGACAGACGCCACAAACTAAAGATTCAATATCGCGATGAAACAGGAATCCTTAGGACTTACGAGATAGATTTTATTGTTAATACATCCGAAAAAATGTATTTAGTGGAAACTAAAGCTACTAAAGACATAGATAATCCTAATGTAGCTGTGAAAGCACGCGCTGCTGTTGCTTGGTGCGACCAAGCATCAACAGTATCACCCCCAGATAAATACAACCAGCCACAAGGCTGGGAATATTTGTTGCTGTCAGAATCACTCTTTAGAAAAAACGAAGGTCTTGGCTTTAGTGCGCTCATCCCACTCTGCCAAGCTCTTCGAAACAGAGTAATCGCACATGATGCGAATAGACTCTTCTAGAATAAATGCTACGGCGGTTGGCCCTTTTGATTTACTATTTACGACCACAGTGGGATACCCCACGTGGTGTCCCATTTACTATTGATTATTTGATCTTCGTGTTTCTTCGTGGTAGAACAATGAACGCCGTCTCACGGAGATTTTTCTGGAATTCCCCCGCCTTATAGAGCGATTTTTCGTATAATGTAGAACAAATAGAATACAGTAGACAGGATAACATGATGACAGAGATATATAAAACTAAATAAGGAAAAAATCATTTATAAACACAAAAATCCATATTTATCGTGTTAATCCTGTCTGAAAAGAACCCTATTTGAAAAAAAAAGGCAAAAGGCAAAAATTCTTAAGTTCTTCGTGATCTTCGTGCCCTTCGTGGTGAATCCAAATCCGCGTTCATCTGCGGTTAATGATTATTTCTCGGTGTTAATTCGTGTAAATTCGTGGTTAATTTGAAAAAAACAGGAAAAAACAGTAGATGTTAAAATAGTCAATAATCAATAGAAAATAGTAAATCCGGAGCTTCTCCGGCGGGGTAAAGTTGAAAAAACAAACCCAATTTGCCCTAAGCGGAAAACGACGTAAAGGCATTAATAGCAAAGAATTATAAAGAAAACCGCCGCTTTCCGGCCCCGAAAAACAAAGCCAATTCAAACCCAATCAAACCCAATTTCAAGCCCCCGCACCCACTCCAAAACAGCGTAAAAGCTGCCCAACTTAACAGCGGAAGCTTCTGCAGGAATGCCCATTTTAGCTCTGTCGAGCAGTGAAAGACAGGTTGGTGCCGGCGAAGATGAAATGAAAATACGCCTGGAGGGATTCGGACCCCCAACCTTCGGTTCCGTAGACCGACGCTCTATCCAATTGAGCTACAGGCGCAACTGTTTACTTGCAAACAACATATAAAATAATTGATTTTGCCATTATTCTTGCCGCTACAACCTTGACTACAACCAAATCCTGGGTTATAGTCTGATTGTCTTGTACAATTACTTGGTTGTAGTTAAGGATACTATTCATGGCAAAATCCAGTACTAAACGAAAAACACGTTCTGACAAATTTCCACTTACTTTACATAAAACCGGCCAGTATTGCAAGAAGATAAAGGGCAAGATTTACTATTTCGGCACCGACAAGAAAGAAGCCTTGAGCCGTTATTTGGAGCAAGCAGCCTATCTACACGTTGGAAAAATGCCGAAACCAAAAAGCCCCGGTCAAACTCTATCGATAAAGACTCTATGTAATTTGTATTTAGACCACCAAGAGTCTCGTTCTATAATCGGAGAGATAAAGCTGCGTCATCTTTATGATCAGACATCTCTCTTAAGGGATTTTGTCAGATTCATGGGTTCAAACCGTGTTGTCTCAGATATTTCCACTGTTGACTTACAAAACTACCGCAAGAAGTTAATAAAGACTGGTAAATCACCTAACACCATTAATAATCGCATAGCTACTGTAAAAGCCATGTATAAGACAATGAAATAATTGACCATTCACCAAGGCTAAGAGCCGTCAAGAAGATAACGCTGACGAGAAGGGAAAAGCCCACTTTTACTATAGATCAAATTGGCACTCTGCTGGAAATCGCCAACATCCAGATGAAAGCGATGATTTGGCTTGGCTTGAATTGTGGATTTGGCTGTACTGACTGTGCGGAACTTAAATGGAAAAACATTGATCTAAAAAGTGGCAGAGTTTTATTCCCCAAGGGCAAGACTGGTATTGAAAGGAATCTCCCTTTGTGGCCTGAGACGGTACAGGCGTTAAAACAAATCCCTAAACAAGGAGAACTAGTTTTTTACACCCGAAGAGGAAATCCCTGGGTACGAGCCACAAGAAGCAAGAAAGGGGATGGAAACGAAAAATACACAAAAGAGGACGCAGTCACCAAGGAATTCTCAAAACTCATGAAGAGAACGGGCATCAAAATGGAAAAGGGTGTCGGCTTCTATACTCTCAGAAGAACAGCAGCAACATTGACAGATAGGTCAGGAGATCCGTTTGCGGTTCAGCGACTTCTCGGCCACGCTGATCTCAAGATGGCCACAACTTATGTTCAGGACATCTCTGAGCAAACAGACCGTGCGATCAATAATACACGAAAACTCATAATCCAAGATGGTTCTTCACCTTTGGCAGACGCCTCGAGTGGGACGGACAGGTGACTTGATTCGGCAACGGCCTCACCTTCTTGGATTCAAGGAATTGGTTCAGACTTAACCTCGTGATCCGGTAATGACCTTTTTGAGCAATTTTGCCTTTTTTGTCAACAAGGTCAACGGCCTCCAGTTCACCGTTTCTGATTAGCCGGTAGACAATACTCTTTGAGATTTTCAACTCAGCAGCGATTTCGTCTACAGTCAGCCAATCTGATGTAAAGGACCTGCGGGCGGTTTCGAGCATGTCGAAGAACCACCCTATATTGGCAAGCAGATCCTTGCAGACCGAGCAGTTTGTGCTGTCGGCCATTTCAGAATCATTCATATTGTCTGACTGTTCTCGTATCAACGCTAAGTTCTCTCAAGCTGTAATGGTGCCATTACTTTCCAAAATAAACTTTAGTCCGCCGGATGGCGGAATCGGTCAAAGCCGTCGGCTTTCGTCCATTGGTGCACTGCCGTTCGCTAAACCATGAATTTCGTCAATCACGAATGGCTTTCGACTTTCTTGGCCACTTCTCCGGTAGTTTTGGCCGCTTCCTTTGATGGTTTTTCAGCAGGTTTCCCTTTCTTTTTCGGTCTTCCCGGAGAATTGCTCTTCACGACTGCGAGATCGGGTTTCTTGGCGAGCGGTTCAGGTTTCTCATCTGGTGGCATTCTACTGGCAAGCAGAAGTACTTGAGAAAGTACGACGGCGGCTGCCACTCCCAGAGCTACTCCGGGGAGCAGGAAGTATCTTGTCGCGGCATTGATCCCGCTGCCAGATCCTGGAGTATGATGGGCATCCGGCGGCTCCACAAGAAACTGAGACAAGGCAACAAGAAAAAGAATCGATAGCGACACTGCTACCAAGACGGCCGTTTTCCTGTGGAAGAACCCTGCCCGCTTGATAACCTTCAATATTGTCACCAGGAAGATGGCAAATATCGAAGCCAGTGTCACTGACAGCATGTAAACGGCGGAGTAAAAGTGTACCATCTGGCGGGCGGTTGAAAAGTGTACCACTGTAACTGAACGCCTGTGATAATTGATTGTAAAACGTCATTTTGAAGAACTTTACAGTCACTTATTACGGGAGATTACAGGAGTGTACACAAATATGGATGAATGGATCGAATTAAGGCGTAAAATCCGCAATCAAGAGGTTTCTTTGCGTCAGTTGGAACGTGAAACCGGTATTCACAGGCAAACATTGCGTAAAGTCAGGGACAACAGCCAGCCGCCGGGCTATCAGCGAACTAAGCCCATCGAAAAAACCAAGATCGGCCCTTATATCAAGCGTATAAAGGCGATCATTGAATCTGATAAACAGGCTCACAAGAAGCAGCGTCACACAGCTAAGAAGATATTTGAAATTTTGCAATCAGAGGGATTTGACGGCGGCTACACCATCGTCAAAGACGCGGTTCGCGAAATCAAAAAGACTTCTAAGGAAGTTTTCATGCCACTAAGTCAAAGACCTGGCGAAGCCCAGGTGGATTTCGGCCAGGCGGTTGTCAAGTTTAATGGCACTCTGAAAAAAGTCATGTTTTTTGTAATGAGCATGGTTCATTCAGATGCCATGTTCGTAATGGCTTTTCCCCGTGAATGCACAGAAGCTTTTCTCGAGGCCCATGTAAGAGCATTTGATTTCTTCGGATGTGTCCCCAATCGCATCAGCTATGATAATACCCGCATAGCAATCACGAAGATATTGACTCATCACAAACGTAAACACGCTACTGAGTTTAAGCGGCTGATCAGTCACTATCTCTTTGAGCCTCACTTTTGTAATGTCAGAAGGCCCAATGAGAAGGGTATAGTTGAAGGCAGCGTGAAATATTCCAGGCTCAACTTTATGGTTCCTGTGCCGCAGGTTAAAGATTATGATGAGCTTAACAGGCTTTTGCGTGATTGTTGTCAATCCGATCTTGGTCGTATTTTACGCGGCAAGCGTTCATTGAGCAAAAAACAATTGCTTGACGAAGACTGCATCGCAGCTATTGCTTTGCCGGATTACAAGTTCGACTACCGCAAATCAACATCGACCTTTGCAAGCAGTGAATCTTTGGTCCGTTATGATACCAATGATTATTCGGTGCCTGTAAGTTATGCCCATCATCAGACAACGATCAAGGCTTCAGTTCGCTTTATAGAGGTTTATCATCTCGACAAACTCATTGCCAAACACCGTCGTTGCTGGGACAGAGAATGCCAGATATTTGACCCTATGCACTATTTAGATCTGTTAGAACGAAAGTCCGGAGCATTGGATCATGCCCGTTCCTTAGAAGACTGGCAGTTGCCTGTGTGCTTTAATACATACCGCAAGTGCCTTGAAGCACATCGCGACAACGGCACGAAAGAATACATACAGATACTGCTTCTTCTGAGGAAATACTCAATTGCACAAATAGCTAAAGCAATCACCAAGGCTTTGAATTATAGGATTTACTGCTATGACGCGATATTGCAGTTTTTGCTTACTACAGAGGATTATGCTTTTACAACCTTTAGCCTTGCAGGCAGAAATCATCTTCGCGGTGTTGCTGTTAATAAAACAGATGTCTTGGCGTATGGTTCATTAGTCTCCGGAGGATACCATGTCAAGCTTGCGTAAATCGACGGTGCTGATTGAACATCACCTCAAGCAGTTAAAACTGCCGACCATGTTAAAAGAGTATCCGTTGCTGGCCAAATCCTGTTCACAGGAAAAATGTGACTATCCAACATACCTGTTAAGGCTATGTGAAAAAGAACTGGCCGACAGGCAAAGACGTGCAATGGACAGGCGGATCAAGGCAGCGAAGTTCCCGCTGCTCAAAACTATCGACAGCTTTGAGTTTGCAGCACAAAGTTCTATCAACGAACCTTTGATACGAGAACTGCTGCGTTGTGAGTTCATTGATAATAATGAAAACATTTTGCTGATCGGTAACAGTGGAACTGGCAAGACGCATCTTGCGACATCATTAGGTTTTGCTGCGTGCTGTCAGGGTTATAAGGTGAGATTTTTTGGCTGTACTGCTCTGGTTACACAGTTGTTGGAAGCCAGGGAGGATAGACAATTGCAGAGATTGCTGACACAACTTCAAAAGCAGGATCTACTGATCCTTGATGAGTTGGGCTATGTTCCATTCAGCAAGGCCGGCTCTGAGCTGCTGTTTGAGGTGGTTAGCCGTGCCTATGAACGACAGAGCCTGATTATTACGACAAACCTGCCGTTCGAGAACTGAACGGAGGTCTGCGGCTCCGAGAGACTGACAGGTGCGATGCTGGACAGACTGACGCACAAAGTCCATATCATTGAGGCTAATGGGGCCAGTTATCGCTTGGAGCAGAGCCGTAAACGTTTAGCCAGACAGAAGAAAAGAGCCGGACAGAATTGAATATTGACAGCCGGGGTGGTCTTGGCTATACAGTGAGTGGGTGGTACACTTTTGTTCCGCCAGATGGTACACTTTTACTCCGCCGTTTACACTATGTAACGTTCCAGATGGCAGAGGTGATGGTGTCCAAATCCCTGTTCTATGAAATCCTTGAAAAAATCAAACGCTTGAAACCGATACCGATTGGATATGACTAATGAGAAGAGACGCTGAAAAACCCGATTTGATGAACACTATAGCGGTCGAGGTCTGGATAGATGCAGGGATTTCGAGCAGTCTGGGATCCGCAAATCTGGTCTTTCGTATAAATCTGCAAGAAAGCTGCCTTCAAAAGGAAAATCTTGACAGTTCAGGCAGATTCTTGTAAAATCACTTTGACTCTCATGGAGAAAACTATGGTTTATTGGAGTGCAAATGGGAAATCTCGGATAATGATATATGGGAAATCACAGCTAATAATATTCAAAATAAGGAACTGAAATTATGACAGACAAACAAAAAAGTAAACTGCCATTAGATCAACGCTTCTTTATTATTTTCTTAGCTATTATGTTTTGTGGATCTTTAGTTTTTGCTGCTGACAAAGATGGGATCGAAACCGGTTATGACGCTGGTTTTGAATCTATTTTCAACGGTAAGGATCTTACAGGATGGGATGGTGATCCTCGATTGTGGTCAGTAGTCGATGGATCTATCCGTGGCAAAACCACGCCTGAAAATAAAGCAAAGGGCAATACATTTTGCGTGTGGCGTGGTGGCAAGTTGAAAAATTTCATTCTCAAAATACAGTTTCGCATAGAAAATGGCAACTCGGGCATTCAATATCGCAGCAAGGAAAATGACAAGTGGCGAATCTCCGGTTATCAAGCAGAAGTCGAGAACAAGCAGGGTAAGGTTGGCTTTCTCTATCATGAAAAAGGCAGGGGATGGCTCGTCAACGTTGGTGATATTATGGTCATTGACAAGGATGGCAGGAAAAATGTTACTGGTAAGATCGCTGATCAGAAGGGTCTGATCAAAAAGGGCTACTACAGGGAAAAGGACTGGAACGAGTATACGATCATCTGCCGCGGTAACCATATCGTTCATTATTTAAATGGTATGCAGACAATCGAACTGATCGATAACGATGTCAAGAACAGGCTAATGGAAGGGTTGCTTGCCTTGCAGATACATGCCGGACCTCCTATGACGGTTGAGTTTAAAAATATTCGAATAAAGCATCTGCTTGGTCATTTTGGGGATGCTGTTCGTTTGTTCAACGGGAAGGACCTTAAAAGCTGGACCTATTCAAGCGATAATGTAAAAGATGCATGGTCCGTCAAAGAAGGCATTATGATCAATAAAGGCAAACCCATAGGCTATATCAGAACGAAAAAGGACTTTACTAGCTATATCCTCAGGCTCCAGCACAGGCACTTGGGCAAGGGCAATGGCGGTGTGCTTCTGCGTATGGTCGGTGAAGACAAAGTCTGGCCTTGTTCGATCGAAGCTCAGGGTCAGTTCAATTCCGCAGGCGACATATGGAACATTGATGAATTTCCTATGAAGGCTGCAGAAGACAGGACCAAAGGCAGGCACACCAGGAAGATGCATCCATCCAATGAAAAGCCTGTCGGACAGTGGAATCAGTACGAGATTGCTCTGGATGGGGAAAGACTGGAATTAAAGGTTAATGAACTTGTGCAAAATATTGCGAAAAAGTGCTGGCAGACACCCGGCAAAATATGTCTTCAGTCAGAAGGTTCGCCAATGGAATTTCGAAATCTGGTTCTTATCCCGATAATTAAAGCTAAATATCATGTCGCAATCATTCGGGCAGCTGGATATCTGCCGGGCACAAAGCCTCCCGAAGGCACTGATGCGATCACGCATGCCACAACAAAAGTGGTCAATACGTATATAATAACTTCTGCGCTTGTAGATCAATTGGCAGCCAAAGGTATAGAAGTACAAGTGATAGATTACTCCGCTTGTGGTGATTTGAAATGTCTTTATCCCACGGAGAATAATGGGAAGAAGCAGGTTGTGGATGTTGTCGTTTTTGCTGGGCCGGCAGAAAACAGCAAGCAACAAAAGAAAATATTGGAACTCTTCCCGCAACTTGAAGAAGTGGTGAAGAGGTCTCCGCATATCATATGCACGTCATTAGTCCCTGCATGGTATCCTGAAACAAAAGGGCAGGTAGCATGTACTTACTCTGATAATTGTTTTAAGAAAGCAGGCGCGAAGACGGTTAGGGGAATTTCTTTGCTTACACCAAGAAAAGACAATCCTGGAGTCAGTAAAGAAAACATGGAAAAGGTTCTGAATAAGTTTGCTGATGACTTGATCTCTGCAATGCAGTAATCCCGTGGCATTGGTAAGAGAACATTGTCACTCGTGAAAATGAATCGGGCGTTCGGAGTTCGGCTTCTGACCTACATCTTTCAGCAACGATGTTCAGACAGGAGGGAATGAACGTCATGTTAACCAACTGTCCTACTCAAAAATTCGAACTTGTTCATATCAAAGGGTTTATGTAAATTAATATGGATTACGATACGAATAACTATGCCAGCCAGGATAGTTGGAACGAACACTGGTATGCCCGTTGTTGGGAAATAATCGAAAAGTATGATCCTGATATGTTTAACAACGATTCCCCCTATCCGAAAATTGGTCCGGGCAAGGGACTTGGCGTCAAACTCTTTACAGATTACATCAACCGTGACCTGAAGGAAAACAATGGCAAGCAAACCGTTGTCCTGTCCTTCAAGGATGCTTCAGTGGACCGATCTGCCTTTACCTATAACCTTGAAAGAGGCGGTGATTTGTTTTCCTCTTAACAATGGATTAACCTGAGTCTGCGATTTGCAACAGAATTTGCAACAGATGCGCACGTCTGGCGCTCTTTGTTCTTAACGCAAGCATCTGTTCACAATTGCCTGCCGCTGAGGGAAAGGCCATACCACGCTGGCAGTGCAAAGAGATTTCAGATGGGTGGAAAATCAAATCCCTCACGCCGAGGAAGTCGTTGGATGCTTCTTTCCTGGCTAAAGCAGAAAAGGTCGACAATTCGGATGGCTGGTTCGTAGCCTCTACAATGCCTGTGATGGTTCATGACATCCTTCTTCAGCGTGGCAGAATCGAGACTCCTTGGCTGCCGGAGGCGGCTGAAAAGTGCCAATGGGTCGCTGAGCAAGACTGGGTGTACGCCGTTCGTTTTGAAGCAGCCGAGGTGGAAGTAGAATCCCTGTTGCGATTTGAAGGTTTGGACACCATCGTGGATGTCTATCTCAACGGCAAGCAAATCGCCTCCCATTCGAACATGTATCTATCGTTGATCGTGGATGTGAGCGGGCAGCTTCGCAAGGAAAACACGCTAGTATTGCATTTTCATTCAGTTTATGAGCAGTCAGATGGGAAACGCTTACGCATTCGAAACGTCAACGGAGATCCTGACCGGCGAGTGCGAAGACCCAACCAGAACTACAGCAATTACCTCGGACCATATCCCAACTTCTCGAGGGTGGGCGTCTATGACAAAATCTTCCTGGAAGTCACTCACGGCAGCAAGATAACGGAAATTGTCGCCGAAGCATCCCTCAACGAGACATTGACAATTGGTACGATGACATTAGATGTCGCCGGAATATGTCGAGTTGACGACGCTGAGGTCAGCGTGCGTCTGCTCAATCCGGAAGGCAGAGCTGTGGCAACATTGACATCTCAACCGCATATTCAAGACGGAACCTTCACAAGCCACATGGTTATCCACGTCGATCGACCTCACCTCTGGTGGCCGCGAGGGTATGGAGATCAGCCTTTGTATCGAGTAGAGGCCACTCTGAACGTCGAGGGCAGAGCCCATCAGACTGTCTTTCGCACGTTGGGTTTTCGTCGAGTAAACATGCCGAAACGACTCCATTTCATGGTCAACGGCGTACCCGTGCGCCTTTGGGGCGGCGACTGGGTGACGCCCCGCTGGGATACGGCGGTTTGGGACCAGCCGAGAGTGGAAAAACTCTTCACCATAGCAGAACATGCTAATTTCAACGCCTTCCGCGTCTGGGGAGTTGTAGAATCGCCTCGGAATGATTTTTACGAAATGGCCGATAAGAGAGGATTTCTGCTATGGCAGGATTTTACAGAGCTGCCCCTGGCCGCGGATGCCAGAAGCCGTGCCATTTGCCGCGAGGAGGCTACCCTGCTTATCAAGCGGCTTAAGCACCACCCGTCAATCGTGGTCTGGTGCGGCGGCAACGAGGCGGCAATGTGGAACCACCAAGAGTATAACGGCAAGATGGAAGACCGAGGTCCCTGGTCCGGACTGATTGCCGCCGAAGAGGTTGGCGCGATTTGCCGTAAGCTCGATCCCGACTGTTACTATCAGCCAAGTTCCCCATACCACGGAGAGAATCCAAACGATCCGCAGGAAGGCAACACCCACGGCTACACGAACATGTGGTTTGTGCCGGGCTATGATTTCCTGAACTTTGCCAGTGAAGATACGCGAATAGCCGCTCCGCCACTACACAGCATCAAACGCTTCATGACGCCCGAAGACATCTGGCCCGATGATTATTCGCCAGTTTACAAGCATGGTGATATCTACCCGTATCCAAAGACTTGGTTGCGCTACACTACAGGTAGCAGTTGGAAGAAAACCGGCCCAGTGGAGCTGTTTTATGACGCTACCAACGCCGCCTCGCTCGTCTATCGGCTGGGTATGGCCGAGGCGTTATATTATCAGGACGTTATAGAACGCCAGCGTCGCGGCCGGGATGCTACGGACACTTCTGATCGCCGGCGATGCGGAGGCTACCTTGTGTGGAAGTTCAATGACTCCTGGCCCCAGATCTATAGCGGCAAAGTCGATTATTTCCTCGAGCCTTACCATGTATATTACATGCTGCGCCGCGTGTACGCACCTGTGATGTTGTCATTCGACAAAGAAGCGTATATCTATCTTTGGGTTGTAAACGACACACCACAAACCGTCACCGGGACGGCGAGAATCCAACTGTTCCATCTTGGCCGGAATGAAATGCGAAAAGAAATCATCAGGGAAGTCTCGATAGATCCGGGTCGGTCGAAGGTTGTCGTTCGCCTGGACGAAGCCGGAATCGCCACTTTCCGCAAGGAGCATATTTTGTACGCCAGTCTCACAGACAAGTCAGGTCAGATAATTGCAGAGGCTCATTGTCTTGGAGACATCGAACGACGAGTTACTTTCCCGGATGCAAGGCTTGATGTGAAAGTCCGGAATGGAGCTTTAGTAATCAAAAGCGACAAATATGCTCATAGCGTTACTCTGGCGGGCGACGCCGATGGTGATGCATTCGGCTGGTTCTTCGATGATAATTATTTTGACCTCATGCCCGGCCGGGAGAAGATAGTGCGCGTACTGGGAGACCATCGCCGTGGACTCTTGACAGTCAAAGCATGGTATTCCCCTCACGTTGCTAACGTCGAATGGCAGCGCTAGCGGAATTCAGTCATTGACCATAGGGCTCCCGAAGCCACTGCCTAATGTGATTGATTGCATTCAAACAGTCAACCATACGCTGGATATATTCTCTGGCAACATATATACTGTTTTCCTGTAAAAACGATATAGAACAAGTATTTGGAGTACGTTATCATGAGAAATGATTGGGCTTCCTTCATACTAACAATTGCAATACTGTCTTCCACACATGCTCAGGAATGGACTCGCTTTCGCGGCCCTAACGGCCAAGGTCTGATTGATGTGGAGGGCATCCCCATCCAATGGACGGAAATGGATTACGCTTGGAAGACCACCCTGCCCAATGCTGGACACTCCTCACCGGTTATTTGGGGAGATAAGGTCTTTATCACTTGCTCAGACAAATCCAAAGCCACAGCATCTATATTGGCTTTGAATGCCAATACGGGGCAGATTCTATGGCAAAAAGAATACCAGCTAATTA
>CAZSOR010000073.1:0-17235 GCA_964608395.1 uncultured Pirellulales bacterium | reverse complement strand
TAATGCCGTAAACTACATAACTCAAATTTTCAAGGGAAATTAAGTCAAATGTCTGACCAGCAACGATCCCCTCAACCATAACAATTCTTGCATTTTTGCCTGATTTCGGACAATTCAACAAACCAGTTATGTATAGGTTGTTTTTTCTGGGTGTGGCGTAGTTTTGCAGCAGAACGTGATTTTTTTTGACAATCCCTCTCCTGTCGAGTAGATTTCGCGTAGCGGTTACGTGGACAGTGAAACAACAAAGAGTTTTTCCAATAAGACTAAGAAGTGGGAGCCGTAGACAGCTCTGAACCTGGCCAGGGATTTCGCCATCGGATCCGTTTCCATTGTTTCGGTCCCTTCTATGAGCCTAACGTTCGCGGTGAGGGGCAGGCTGTAGCGTTGTGAGGCTTGTGCTATTCAGCACAAACGAACACCGCGGAAGCCTGTCCCTCTCGACCGCGCTTGTTAGGCATTGAACCATTACCGATTATCGATTATCGAATGCAGTTTGAAACTCATTAATTGTTGGTGGAATGATTTTGTACCACTTATGATTATGGACCTCTTCGCGCCTACGATGGTAATTTGCCAACGTTTCCGCTGTAAAACCACCGCCGGGAACACCATCTTGATTAACAACCAAAATAGTCAACGGAGGGAGATCATTCTGGTCACAAAAATACATTATGCAACCTAGGATAGTAGAGAGAGGCCGTTCATCCGGATAATCCATTATTCTAGCTAATTCACGATAACGAACTATTTGGCGATTGTAGGCTTTCCCAATGAGAATTTGCCATGCTTGAAGCGCACGAACCGATGATTTTCTTCCTTCATCAGCATTATTCGTTACATCATTAAAATATTGAACCATTCAGTTACCTCCTTATAGATGCCTAACGACTCAGATCAGCCGACGAAAACCGCATCGCGGTTTTTGGTCGGCTGGAGCGATTTGTTATGTGTTGGTTCATCGGCAAAATTCGCCTTTCAGTATTTTAAGAGCCAGCTTCTGGGCCTGATTAAGAGGCAGTGATTTCATATCAACCTCTTCACCATGGTAAATTCGATCACGCAATTTTTTCATATGTTTAAATTGGGTGACATCTTCGTCTGTTATATCTTCCCACACAAGCAAAGAGCACCAAACGAACCTATGGGTTAAATTCTTGGCGTCTTTCTGGTAGGTAAGTAATAAGTTCTTTGCTTCTGACTCAATACGCTCTGGTACATTGTTTAAAGCAGAAAATGACGATGGATAGTCAAGCCTTCTAAAGACTTGATGCGTGTGAACTTCAATAACTAAAAAATAATAAAGAAACTTCTTGAGGGAATCACTTTCACGTACCGCAAGATCGAAAAAATAACCAACTTTAGAATGAATTTTCTCGCTCGCAGTAAGAGCTGCCTCGACACCGGATACCACCTCATCAATAGAAAACGCCTTGGATACGCAACTCTCTGCACTAAACGTAAATAGAATATCATGGATTGTTAAGTTGTCTGGTGTAACACCATATACTATTCGAAAGATTGGGATGAATGATACTAGATGTTCTGGTGTTGAAAGACCCGCAGAAAGCGCGGTTACAAATGAGGTTGTTTTTTCTTTTTCTAATTGTACAAGCTCTTCTTTAGAAGAGGTGAAACAATCGTGGGTGATAATGTTGCCTGACACATTTTTCCAATACCCAGTTTTGCAAATTGTAGAATTTGGCAAGCTTGTTAACACCATCATGTAAGGCGGTGTGGTTTTCTTTTCTTTGAGCCACTCCTCCTCATTGTCAGCAAAATCATCTCTCGTTAACACCTGACAAACAGCATTGAGACTGCACCCAATTGAAGCGGCGATTTCAGGTGTTGCTCGCCTAAGAATCTCAGGTTTCAATACAGATTCGCAAGTTGCTGTTATGCCCCTAATTTCGTAGAGATTCAATGAGTGGAACCTCGCCACAATTGGATTACCTTCGGGGATTTTTTCGAATCCCATTTTTTCTAGTGCGTAATTAGTAAGTCCCATTACTTTGTCAGTCTATGATTTATTTCACATAACGCTACGCATCACCGGACGCAAAAAGCAGAGCGAGGAACGAACGACGCTTTTTCCGGTCCGAGTGCATGCGCTTGTTATGCCTTGTTTCCGCTGTTATTGGATGTCAAAATATTCCCAACCATTGACTTTACTTCCCGTTGCTGCGCTCGCAGCAACTGATGGATTTCTATAGATGGGGCCACCCGGTTCACCCAGCCACAACAACTTACATCGCTGCTCTACCACCAGAAATCGAAAGGCGTCAAGGACATTACCACGATGGTAGTGAACTAGAACAATGCCGGATTTCGGAAGCCTTCTTTTTCCGGGCCTTGCTGGGTCACCTACTTCTGTCGCTTGCCCACGAGTCGGATTAACAAGTTGTGCTTCTGCTCTTTCTAACTCAGATAGTAAGACTTCTTGAGGGATATGAGTTAAAGGCTTAAGGAGCTCTATTGCTGCTTTTAAACGCCATACATTTTCTTTTTCGGCTTTTTCAACATCACGAAGAAGCCTCATTTCTTCGAGTTTCTCTTTGGTTAAACGCCTTCCAATGTCAACCAACTCTCCAATTGTAAAGCCCCTTGAAAAACGAAGGTGTTTGACTTTACCCATGACTCTTCCTTTCAGGCATAACGCCCAGCTTAACCGGTTGGCTTCGGAGCGCTAGCGGAGAAACCAGGCCGTGTTGAAGCTGTTGTTGGGTCACCTTTTCTACTTCCCCGTAGTCCTTCCTGAACGATTCAGCATGGTCTTCAGATACTCGACGTTCACTCCGTACCCGAGTCCCAGTTGAAGGTTGCGTTCCATGTCGTTCAGGGTTTCTTTGATGAGCTTGATTGGATCATCTCCGCCAATAGACATTGCGGCCTTTGATTTCTTTTTGCGAAATGCTTGGAGACGCTTTGAGAGTGATCCCTCCTTTGCCGACACGATACCAATGACCTTGCCACTGGGGATGTGGATGATGGGCCCCCCACTGTTTCCCACGTTTATGGATGCATCGAGTTTGAGCATTTCTGTGACAGTCGGATCGTTCTCGATAAGTCTCTTCTTGCTTTTTGCGGCAACCATACCTCTGGTCGCGGTGAGTGTTGGGTCGGAAAGGGGGAATCCGAGGATCAATGCCTGTTCGCCAAGTCTGACATCTTTCGTTTCTCCGAGTGTGAGCGAGGGGAGCTGTATGAGAGCCGGGCACTCGAGCAGGGCAAGATCGTGCTGTGTGTTGATGGTGTTCACTTCCGCGACGTTTTGCTTGACGTCGAATTGCTCCTGAGATGCAGGCACCAGAAAGAGCAGAATGCCCTTCGGCAGTTTTGTGAGGATATGGGCTGAGGTCGCGATCTTGCCTGGTGCGACCACAAAGCCGGAGCCTACAACGCGAGTTACGGGTTTCTTGGTTGCGTCAATCCCTACCACCACAAGGCGAACGACCGAACGTTGGCTCTGCTCTATAAGGGTGGGCAAATCGGATGGAGGCGCGGCTTCGCAACTGCAACAGCACAATGCCAGGATGAGTAACATCGCTTTCCGTTTCACTTTTCTTGTCCTTTCATGTGACCCAACAGTGTATATATGGTTTCCGTATAAGACGCCAGACCTCTCTGAGTGTCCGTATAACACTCCTTCGCAGGAAATCCATAAATAATTCCTTGGACGCGACTTAGGGCAATTCCCCTTCTTGTTAGAGATATTATATGGTTTCCGTATAACATCCCGAACTTCTCGTCCTTCAATCGTGGTGTGGCTCTCAACTGCTGTTTCATCCAACGATACAGCAATCTCCGCAATTTGTCAAGCTAAACTTACTATAGCAAGAGTCAGAGCAACGAGGCCGGTGCGTAACTTTGCTGTTTTCAGGCTCGTTAGAAGCGTTGTAAACGCATTAAACCGTCGAGTTAATGAAAGACAGTAAAAAGGGTCTTGAAAACCGTTGTATGGGTAAACACACATACCGCGTCTGCAACTCTACACCGCAGGGAGAGAGTCAAACAATTCGCCACCAACATGCCCAGTGTCACCGAGAATGCCACCAGCATCCGACTGACTGGTCATGTATTTTTTCTCGAAAATCCGGATTAAACCCTGTGAGATAACGTCATTGCCTATCTCACGGGGTAAACTGTCATTCTTTGTATCTCCCTATGGGACGCCTTTCGGTGTTGCCAGCGCGGGCTTTAGCGGTTATTATCTGTGGAAACGGATTTTTCAAGGCGAACGACTTTAATGCCAAAAGCAAGAGTCAGGAAAAGTGAATACGGCGTGTCGAGGGCGTCCCGCCCTCGGGCGCGGGCTGGAAGCCCGCGACACAATCGTAAATACATTTCATATCTTCTACGATTTATCGTAGCGGCCGCGGCGTTATATCTGGCATTCAGAGGGGAAAATTTCACCGAGGTATTTGAAGTTCTGCTGGGATTGAATTTGTGGATTTTCGCCGGGGCGGTTGGTTTCTACGTTATCGCGCAGTTGATTTTTGTTGCCAGGTGGTCGCTCTTATTGAAGGTCCAGTCTATCAGGATCGGTTTCTGGCCGGCCGTCAGGTTGCATTTTCTTGGCCTGTTTTATAATAACTGTCTACCCGGTGCTACTGGAGGCGATCTTCCCCGGGCGTGGTACGTTACCAAGCATACGGACAAAAAGCTGGAAGCGGCACTATCGGTGTTCGTCGATAGAGTTATTGGACTAATTGGTATGCTGATTATGGCTTTCGGCTGCTATTGGTTTATTCCCGAAGAAAGCCGGGAAGGGGGATTTAACTTTTCATTTGAGCTTAATTTCTTCCGGCGTCTGGCCGAATATAAATCAGTTTTTATCTGGCTTGGAGCAGCTATTGCGGTCGTTATCGTCCTTCTGGTATCGAATTCCAGGGGACGAAATTTGCTGAGGCGCGGTTTTAATATAATCCGCCGGCATGGAACGTCGATACTGAGCAAGGTGAAAGACTCGATTCGTATATATTGTCATAAGTGGCCGGCGATTGTCGGTGCGTTGCTGCTTACTTTTTGCTGTCAGAGCCTGACCGTAGTGGCGATGTGGCTGGTGGCTTCAGAAATCGGCATAGATGTGCCGGCAAAATATTACTTTATTTTCTTCCCTGTTTCGTGGCTGCTGGGTGCTGTGCCGATAAGCGTGGGGGGATTGGGAATCATGGAAGGATGGCTGAAAATGATGTTTATGCGGGTCGGCACAATGTCCGGCAAAAATGCGCTGGCTTTGGCATTATGCCAGAGGCTCATTTTCCTTATAGCATCTTTGCCGGGAGCGATCATACATTTGATAGGCGCGCATTTGCCGAAAGACTTTTTTATTGACTCCGGCAAGCCGGCGGAGTAATCTATGGCGCTCCGGGTGTGGTTTTATGAGCGGCGAAAAGTTGAAGGAAGATTCGTAGGTTAGTGCCTGAAAAGGCGTTGGTTGAGAATATGAGCGTTACAAGACGCTTCAAAGGCTATTTTCTGCATGGATTGGCGGTATTATTGCCGAGCATTCTGACGATATGGTTATTCGTCTGGGGCTATACGTTCATCCAGGAAAAAATCAGCGTCCATATTAATCGAGGTCTGGTCCACATTATCGCCCTGGTTGCCAACGAACAGGTCGAGATCTCCGAAAAGGAGGTCACTGCATATCTTTTAGTGATGAAGCCTGAATTGAGCGATAACGAAGGTGAATTGCAGATTCATCTGCAAAGACCCGAAATATGGCGTAACGCCCGCGTCGAACAGCTCAAAAAGACGCTTGCAAAGACATGGATCGATGGCCCCGGTTCAATCACGGGCTTTATTCTCGCTGTCATCGGAGTCTGCGTACTCGGCGCGCTGCTGGCAAGCTACGTCGGGAAGAGCTTTTGGCGAACGATTGAAAAGTTTATAATGAACACGCCCTTCCTCAGGAATGTATTTCCCTATGTTAAGCAGGTGACCGATTTTTTGCTTACGAATGAGGAGCAAAAAAAGCTGTTTTCAAGGGTTGTTGCGGTAGAATATCCGCGAAAAGGTATATGGTCGGTCGGTTTTGTTACCGGTTCCGGGCTTGAGAAAGTTGTAAACAGCATCAAAAGAGAATTTCTCACCGTCCTTATACCTACTTCGCCGACCCCGTTTACGGGATTTGTGATAACGATTCAGAAAAAGCAGACTATAGATTTGGATATGACAATAGAAGAAGCGTTGAGATTTATCGTCAGCGGCGGTGTTATAACGCCTGGTAGCGAGCATGTGGCGGCGGCTTTGCCGAGGAACAGTTCGGAAGAGGAACAATAAGAGCAGGTTTTATAGAAACCTAAGAAAAATATTTAAGGAGAATTATATTGCTTATTACAATCAGCGGTAAACATATCGAAATAACAGAATCTATCAAAAAGCATGCGGAGGATAAGGCTTCCAAGCTTCCCAAGTACTATAACAGCATCAATCAGATTGAAGTTATTATAGATGGTAGCCAGGGCAGTGGGATGAGCGTGGAAATTATTGCCAGAGCCGAGCACAGCAAGGTTTTTATTGGCACCGAAACTGGTGAAGATGCTTACCGGTGCATTGATATGGCTATCCATAAGCTTGAACGGCAGCTCAGGAGGGCAAAGAGCAAAGAACGAGACAAAAAGCACATAAGTGGTTCGGAGTTTTCAGAATTTTCGGAGTTAACGTAGGTTATATTTTATGATACACGGCTTTATCCTTCCTTGATTTGGCCGGTAAGACGGGTTAAGGATGACTTAAGGTAGATAAGATGAAATTTAGAGATTTTGTTTGTTTTGAGGCAACAATAACAGAATTTCAGGCCTCCGACCGTGACGGTGCGGTAGTGGAGCTTGTTTCGTCGCTTGATAAAGCCGGCAGGCTCGGCAACGGCAAATGCCAAGAGATTACCAGGGAGGTAATAAAGAGAGAAAAGGAAGCCAGCACCGGATTGGGCAAAGGCGTTGCCGTGCCTCACGTAAAACATAAAGCTGTTAAGGACTTGATTGCTGCAATCGGGCAGAGCAGTACCGGAATTAATTTTTTTGCTCTCGACAAACAGCCGGTTTATTCGGTAATCCTTTTAATCAGCCCTGCGGACGAGCCTGACAAACATTTACAAGCGATGGAGAGTATTTTCAAGCATTTGCAACAGGAGCGGTTCCGCAAATTTCTCAGGCAGTGCCGTACTACTAAGCAGCTTGAAGACCTTCTCATTGAAGCCGATGAAGATCCGTCTTTGTAATAATGTAGTTTGGTTTGTAAAAGATGGACAAACGGAATCGTGAAGATGCAGGCAGAAGAAGATACATTAGAAAACATAGAGTACGATGTTGAACTTGAGATAAAAAACACCGAAGGACTTCACATGCGCCCTGCGATGAAGTTTGTAGATATCGCAAACCGGTTTGATAGTGAGATTAACGTTAGCAATGGCGAAACTAATGTTGACGGTAAGAGTATAATGCAGATAAGCATGCTCGCTGCCACTTGTGGGACGAAATTAAAAGTCAGAGCTAAGGGTCCGGATGCCCGTGAAGCAATTAATGCTTTGAAGGAGTTAGTGGAAGAGAAACATTTCGATGAGCCGACACCAAAAAGATAGCGAACAGCAGGTATAAGCGAAATAAGAGAAGCTCACTATGGAAATCAAAAAGGGCATAGCTGTTTCGCCAGGCATTTCTATTGCCGAGTCGCTGATTATCGACTCGGAAGATTATCGTATTCCGCGCCGGCCGATTAAGCCTTCTCAGCGTATACTTGAGATTCAGCGCACGAGAAATGCGTTCAAGGATGCGATTGCCGAATTAAGTAAGTTTGAGTCTGCCCATGTCCAGAGCGAAGGCGGCAAGATAAAAGACATTTTTGCCGTACATTTGCGTTTTCTGCACGACAGAAGCCTGCGAAAAAAGGTGACGGATTTGATCCATTCCGACCTGGTGACAGCGGAGTACGCCGTATCTACAGTTCTTCGAGAAATTGCGTCACATTTCACCAAGGTCAGGGACGCTTATATCAGCGAGAGAGCGGCGGATATTTACGATATTGAAAGGCGTCTGCTTAGGCAATTACTCGGCAAAAAACGCGAGAATGTCGGACATTTGACCAAAGAGGTTGTGGTAGTCACACGGGAATTGAGTCCTACTCAGACCGCCGGCTTCGACAGGAAATTCGTCAAGGGCATCGCCAGCGATGCGGGCGGCCGAACAAGTCATGCCGCCATTGTAGCCCGATCTTTGGGAATACCGGCAGTGGTGGCCCTGGAAGACCTTACGGAATACATTAGCGTCGGTGACACCGTCATTGTTGACGGCAATCGCGGCATCGTCATCGTCAATCCCGACCAGCAGACGATTCGGCAGTACGAGGATTATTCGAGGGAATTTACCGATCTCGGGCACAGGCTTGATGCGATAAGACAAAAGCCCGCTGTGACCCGCGATGGTATTGAAATTACGCTGCTCGGTAATATTGAGTTTCCGAATGAGGCTGAAGTCGTTCTGGAAAAGGGAGGTGCCGGCATAGGTCTGTACCGAACCGAGTTTCTGTATCTTAATACCGATAGCGAGCCTACCGAACAGGACCATTATGAGGCTTATGCCAAGACGGTTCGCGTCTTCGCCGACAAGCCTGTCGTCATTAGAACGCTGGACCTTGGCGCCGACAAATATACCCAAAGCAAGCGGTTTGCTCCTGAGCCCAACCCGTTTTTGGGACTGAGGTCCATCAGATTCTGCCTGCAGAACCTTACGATGTTCAAGAAGCAGTTGCGTGCTATTTTGCGAGCCTCGGTTCTCGGCCAGGTCAAGATTATGTTCCCGCTTATCACGAATCGCCAGGAGCTTATGCAGGCGAAGATGATTTTGCACGATGTTATGGAAGACCTCGATGAAGAATCCATCCCGTACAACAGGGACATTCCGGTAGGCATAATGATTGAAACGCCGTCGGCGGCTTTGACAGCTTATTCGCTGGCCACCGACGTGGACTTCTTCAGTATCGGAACGAACGACCTTACTCAATATACCCTCGCTGTTGACAGGGGCAACGAATTAGTCTCTATGTTGTATTCGACAGTTGATCCGGCCGTGCTGCGGCTCATCAGGAACGTCATTCAGGATGCGCACAAAGCACAAGTCGACCTGAGCGTGTGCGGCGAGATGGCGTCCGAGCCGGAGTATATCATGCTGCTGATGGGGCTCGGCGTCAGAACGATTTCAATTGCATCGCCGATGATACCGGAGATAAAGCAGATTATTCGCACGGTCACAATGGAATACTGCAACAACGTAGCAAGAAAAGTCCTCGGCATGGATTCCGAAAGGCAGATCTCAGCCTACCTACGCAACGCCGCAAGAAAAATCCTGCCAGAAGCATTTTAGCCGGCGACTTGTGAGTCGCCGCATTCACATCTCGCATCTCGCGAAGCGGTTCTGGATACTCGATACTCCTCGTCATTGCGACCAGCGTTTGCTTTAGCAAATCGACGTTCCTGCCCCAAAAATGCACTTTTCATATAACCGAAAGTTCTTAAGCAATCGCTGTTTATAGCTGCCTCTCATCCCTGATTTTGTCAGTTTTGCCCCATACTAAATTGAGAGAGCACAAAAAAATTGGAAAAATTCCAATTTTTTCTTGAAAAGCCCCTGTTTAAGTGCTCTATTTTTAATGTGTCTGGGTGATTGCGGTAATCAGCCAGGCTGGTTTTCACCAGAGATGTTACCTAACTTTGAATCACGAGGGAAATTTTTAGGTTCGAAATGAACGTAGCAATTAAATCTCTGATGTTAAGTGAGTTTGATGCGGAAGGGAAAAAACTTAGAGGTAACCTTTTATGTTGCCCATTCAGGGCAGGCAGAAAAGCCCACCCGTAAGCGAGAATTCGACAAAACCTCATGCGGAAAGGCGGAATTATTATGGGAAATAGCAATCCACAAAAAGAAACAAGAAACAAAGCAGTTCGTGAATGGATAAGATCGATTGGAACTTTCACTGCAGGCCTCGGTATTCTCATCGGACTTTTGACCCTCTGGTTTACGAAAGAAAAAGAAGCATCGGACCGCCTTTTGAATATTATTACTTTACTCGACAATAAGAATTGTAAGACGGTGCGTGCTGGTGCAGCTTCAACGATGGAAGTCTATTTGGATGACTATAAGCAGTACCAAGATCGCGCGTTCTCGGTTATGGCGAGTAATCTCGCTACAGAGGACGACCCCTTGGTGAGATGTACAATCCTGAATATCTTAAGGAAGGCAGAAGCCGAAGCTATCGAGCCTTTGATTTTTAACAATCGAATCCTTTTTGAAAGTGAAATTGCCAAAGGAAAATACGAGACTTCCGGAAAGGAAGATTTACTTGAGGCCATTACATTAGGGCAATTTCCTCATGGCAAACTGCACGATATTAGTATAGCGATGGCTGCTATCCTCAGAAAAAGTTCCACTAAGGAATTCAAGAAACTGGATTTATCAAAAATGTTTCTCGCATCCCCCACTGCCGAATATATCGATTTGAAGAATGTGAAATTGGAGGGGGTTGACTTAAATCATGCTATTCTCTGCCGGGTTGATTTAACGGATGCTATTTTGCAGGGGGCAAATCTGGAAGACGCCTCGTTGGTGGCAGCCATCCTGAAAAATGCCGAATTAGGCAGTGCCATACTTGCAAAAGCGAATTTGGCATCCGCTAATTTATGCAAAGCTAAGCTTGTAAATGCCGATTTGTGCAACGCTATTTTGGTGGATGCTAATATGGCGGGAGCTATCCTGGACGAAGCTAATATTTATGGAGCCGATTTAACAAATGCAATTTTGGCACGTGCTCATTTGACCGGAGCTAATATGACGGGAGCACACTTGGAGGGGGCAAACTTGAAAAAAGCGATACTGGAAAATGCGAACTTAAGTGGAGCTGACTTCAGCATGACTGATTTGAGAGGGGCCTACCTAACGGACGCGAACTTGGCCGCGGCAATCCTGCAAGGTGCGGACTTGGAAGGCGCAAAGATTGAAGGAGCCAACTTGGAAAATGCGAATCTGAAAGCAAAGGTTCTGTTTAGCATTGATTGCAACGATTTTCAATATGACCTAAACAAAGGGGGTACGGTCTCCGCGGATCTCCAGCAGGAGTTCATAAGTAACGGATTCTATCTTTCGCAGAATGCTACTCTTTCAGTTGAGAAGACAGACCAAAAGTGGCTGATCAATGATAAGGATAACCAGAAAGAATACACAATCAGGAAGGAAAACTGGCTAAACGTCTGCAAAGAAACTAAGTTTAAGCTCACAGATATCAAAAAGGCAAAAAATTGGGATACAGATAAAGTTATTTTGGAAGACGATGTAAAACAAAAGTTATTCAGTCACCAGAATTAAATAATAAAATCTATTCGACCAGGGAGGTAAATATGCTCAAAATGAAGCACAACAACATCTCCATGCAATTGATCACACTCGTGGTTTTATGTGTATGCTGCAGTTTATTGATGTCGCTCTGGCTAACTCCTACCCATGCCGCCCAGCCGCCGCAGCAGCCTTATTATGTTGTGAACGCTTATCAGACACCGGGGGTGGTCTATAGAATTGTAAACAGGAAACCAGAGCCTTTCTTTGGACGCAGGGCAGGCACTATTACAAGCATCGCTTTTTGTAATGGACAACTCTATTTCTGCTCTACTAACGACAAGAAAATCTATCAAAAGATCGAGGAACAAGAAAGAGTCGTCTTTGAGCACAGGACATTCATCCGAGATGTCGCCGTAGATCCGAATGGAAATTTACACTTCAGCGAGGCAAGTGGCGCTAACGGCGATGGAAAAATCTACAAACTCAGCCCTCGTGTTGATGAAATCAGGCCCAAACAAAGATATTCTATCTCAAATGAGGAGAAGCCTATTCAGGTTCGCCTAAGTACTGTCGATGAATTCTGGGCGGGAGATTTTACCTTTGATGCGTGGGACAATCTTTACCTAAGCAATGGGAACCTGACGCCCGCTTTTATTTACAGGTTAGAAAAAATGAAAGGCAGTCAATATGGTTCTCCTCGAAAGATATATAAAGATACACAGGGTGCTATCAAGGGAATTGCCGTAGATCCAAGCAACTCAGATTTCATCTATTATGCGGACTGGAAGCATACCATTCACAAATTGAATCTCCGCTATCTGGGGCGCACTCTCGAATTTTCCAGAAATATTGTGAAATCTGATAATCCGCATATATCTGATGTAGCCTTTGACGTCAAGATCAGAAGAAAAAAGTGATCAATGCAAAAGAGTTTCTTTACGCTGGATGGAATTTCCCGTTGAACTTCGCTGAAAGAGAGTGGGGGGGCGGAGTTATTAGAGATACTTACTAATGGCGGTCACTGGTTTTACACAAAAGGCCATCGCAGAGCCCAGACCAAATAGCAACAACGTACAGGGCTCGGGAATTGTCGAAGGGCCGACCAGAATTGTCGCATCACCGCTGCCCAGTACTTCAAAGCCTATAGCACTTATCTCAGTTCGGTCGTAAGCATTTATCGCTGTCCATTGGCCGTCGGTGCCGTGCGTGTGAGGGACTTTGTTGTCGGAAATATTAAATGGCCGGGCATCGTCAAAATCGAGCTGCAGCACAAGCGATTCTCCCGGCGAGATATTCTGCCAGCTCGATTGCCAAAACGTGTCGTTTGTCCAGTCGGAGCTGGGAACGCCGCTTGGACCTGTAAAGCCCGTATTGACGAAGAGACTGACCGTGACATCCATTTGGCCTACATTGCTGAACCACACAGAATAACCGTCGAAGATGCTGAAGTCCCCGCTGCCGTGGCTTGGCAGGATCTGTCCGTAGTCCTGCACGGGATAGTTGTCCTTCAGCCCCGTACCGCTACTGGACAGAGAAGTGAAGGAGAACTGTACAGCCTCCCCATCCACATCCATGCGAGAAACATTGCCGGGCCCCCATGACCGAGAAGCAAATTCACCGCTCAGCAGGGCTTCTTCGCTGATGCTGAAATCCAGGTTTGCCTGCAAAGGACCACAGATAAGCATACTCAACCCAACGACAAACAAATAACTCTTCATCTTGCCACCTCTGAAAAAATTGTTGAAGACCATGCAATCGCTTGTAAGGCGGGATTTCTTGCATAATCTTGCTTGGTTACGCTGCGCAACCTCATATCTAATAGTATATCGAGACCGTATTGAAAAATCAAGCTCTCGATGCTCAGACTCAGGTGAAAAGCCCTGAGTTTGTAAAATAAGCATGTTTACCGATGTTGTGCATTCAGTTTTTTCTGCTGTTTCTATACGGCTTTGGCATCCCTTTTCTTCTTCAAACTCAAAAACACGGCGGCAAGTAATAAAAGTTTTGGTTCAACTCCTTCAATATTCTTTTGTATGCTTTTTGTTTTCAGTCATGGCATTTCCAGAATAGTGTATCTACTATTGAGCGGACATGTTTTCGTGCTTATGCTGTGTGGCGATGGCAATCAGGCGCAGCGAAAAATTGCGAGTTGATGTCGAAGCCATCAGAGGACACGGCCGGGATTCAATTCCAATCTCGCAAAATAAAACCAATACCAATCCGATTGACATTGTGGTCATAATCCAGCATATTCTCGCCATAGCCTGTAAAGAACTGCATATAGCCGCTGACGCGTCTGACAAGGGGAAAACTCCATTCCAACTGCAGGGCCCCTCGGTCGTTGCTGAAATGAAGATTGTTACGCAGCATCATACCAAACCTGTGTTTATTCCACAGATAGTAGCCCCATATCTCGCCGTTCCCCATGTAGTCGTCAATATCCGGATTGTCATCATCTTTAGCACTTTCTGGAATTCGGTACCAGGTATTCAAGAGCAGCGTGAAGTTGCCCTTCTCTAAACCAATGTTGCCCACGATACGGTTCCAGCTCCTGGACAGCGGTTCCGAGCGACCGTTGGATTGATGATTGAAGCCCAGATTAACAGTGCGCGCCCTCATCCCCAGCAGAGGAAAATCGGTGCGAAAATTCAGCAGCATTTCCGGCTCGTAATTGGTCTCGCGGAACGGGGCAGAATCGTCAGAGTTGTAGACCTGCCAGAATGATCGCTGCGTGTATCCGACCCACAGGTCCATATCCCTGCCCATGACATCCTGCCAGAGTTTAATCTTCTGACTAATCTGAAATGTCGCTTCCTTCTCCAGGACATCCTGCCCGGTCTGAGCTTTAATTAGGTCGACGTTCGGGTGATTGTTGTACGAATACAGCAGGAAATAGTTGGACCGATGGGCCTTGAAAACTTCCCGGCCTCGGGGCTTGCTCTCATCAAGTTCCCATACTTCTGACAGGTAGGATGCATTTCCCGGACTGTGCTGGCCCATACCTACAGCCGATGCGATCTCATCGTAGCACTTCAGCCTCTCCGCCTCATCCTCAATCCGGGAACAGTCGAGCCATGTGCTTAGGTCCTCTGCCTGTATACTGTGCATCGGTACCGACAGCAGCAGAGAAGCAAGAATGATCGTCAAATATTTCTCCCGATCCAGCCTGAAACGTTTCATAGAACATCCCTTAAAAAAAGAATACGGTTGCTATGGAGCCAAGTCACCATCGGCAACATGGTGTGGCGTAAAACTATAACCAAGCGCACCAACCCAACTGAAACGGACAAAAGATATGCTGCGATTACGCAAATCAAAGATTCCCTTAAAAGGTACACAAATCTATTCTGAATCGGAATATAATGCCGAAAGATGACATAATGCAAGTAATTTTTTTATTATTCCTTGACATCAGATTTTCTTTCATCAGTCACAGCGATATTTCTCAATTTCTTTTCTCCTATCTTGTGACTTGCTCTGTATTCACTGTAGGTGCCGTATCAATTCGAATTTTAGGCTAACCTTTTAAATGGATCATATTATGGTCAGAGATGCCGGCAAACCGGATTTTAACCAAGAAGAACTCAAACTCTTTGGTTCTCATGAGCGAAAAGTTAAAGACTATGTGATAGTCATGATTAAGGAGATTGATAGCCTTAAAAAGGAAATGGATTAAATGGTAAAATTTTCTTTTTTCCTTGCTTGTCATCTGGAAATGCCTATCATTTAAAATTGTTTGCGGTTTTTTAGGTTTATGTGGGTCGTACAAAGTTACTGAAAGCGATGAGTTTACGATAAAGCAATTATTTTTAAAAGGAGAAAAAAATGAGGACAATTATTCTGTTACTACTATTAATGTTCGTAGGTGGTTGTATATCAACTGCTGAAAAAGAGCAAAACGCTTCAAATGAACGAGAAATGACACTCGGTCGTGCACAGAAAGAAATTCGTGTCGGAATGTCTCAGGCGGATGTGGCAGCCGCCCTGGGTTCTCCGAACATAGTTTCAAAAGACAGCGAAGGTAATGAGTCCTGGATTTACGATAAAATCGCCACACAAGTATCTTACGCAAGAGATACTGGTGGGGTGGCAGGTGGCGCCGCTGGCGGTGTTCCTGGGGTAGGCTGGTTGCTTGGTTTAGCTGGGCAAGCTCAATATTCCAAATCCACTGGAACGGAGACCCAAACCCAGAGGGCCCTTACCGTCGTGATAAAGTTTGACGAGAAATCTTTGGTTAAAACCCTCTCTTATCATACCAGTAGATTTTAGGAGTTCAGACCGATGAGAATTTTCATAATATGCTTTTGTGCAAGTCTTCTGATTTGTTCGGGATGTGGTGCAGTTGGCGCTACTGCGGGAGCAGCAGGTTCTTTGTTTAAGAAAAAGCCTATAGTCAGAACTCAGCTTGAGGTACGCCAGATGCAAACGCGTGAGTTTGAAACATCTGTGACAATGACGGTATTGAAGGCAATGTTAAATGTTTTACAAGATGATGGTTATATTGTCGAGCAGGTAAATCCTGAACTCGGCTTTTTTAATGCGGCAAAGATGATAGATACCGAGGACACGTTCGCTAAAACGTGGGGGACTTTTTGGTGGGGGCCTAGTGGAAAATGGATAGAAAACACCGTGATCGATTGTACGGCATCTGTTTCGTCATTTGGCGAAAAGACCAGAGTGCGTACCAATTTTCAACTTAAGAAGATGAATAATAAAGGGGGAGTTGAAGAAGTTAAAATTATCGATGACCCTAAGTTTTATCAGGAGTTTTTTACCAAAGTTGACAAGGGCATATTCATCGAAAAAGAACAAATTTAAAAACCTGAACTCGCTGGTTATATAGGATGTCATCAGTAATATAGAGGATTGAACAAAAGCTCTCTCCCAATGTCCATTTGTCCTATTCTGTGTACTGGTTCACTGTAGAAGTTGCATCAACTGTGAAAACTCAGGGTTTACCGATATTACAACTCAGAGATCTACAATATAGCAGTCATACCAAATACGATTAAATTGTGCACTTTTGTCATTTCGACCGGAGGGCCACGAAGTGGCCTTCAAGCGGAGAAATCTGGTATACGAAACCAATCCATGTACAGTAACCAGATCTCTCGACTCCGCTGCGCTTCGCTCGAGATGACCCAAGCAAGCGCAGTTACTAATCAGAAATCGTATCAGATTTACATTGATGAATTTTGCGAAAGCACAATTTTGTCGCTCGTAACTTGGGGCACGGGTTTCGGGTTACGAAATCGTATCTTGCCGGAGGTTCAGAGTGTGGCTATCAGCCAGTTCCATGGTGAAATGCGCAGGCAGATTAAGATCGGCTGGCAACAGAGGCCGATCAGGGCATAAACCCACATGTCCTTGAATTTTCGGTCTGCACTTTTTTCACGGAACTTTCGCCAGGCCGGATAAAAGAACACCAGCGGTATCCCGGTATATAGGCCGGAAAGAAAAACGGCGAGACGCCATTCGAAACTCAGCGGCTCGGCCGCCACCGCTTGGGTTGTTTCTTCTCGCTCCTTTTCCCGCTGCCGCAACTGCTGCTCAAGACCGCTAAGGTGCTCGGACGTAAAATGCCGGTCAGCCATTTCAATCCGTGCAAATTCAAGAGCTTCCGAAAGATGTGTCTTGGTCCTCGTGTATTTAAGCAGGTCGACATCCGGCAGATTATGTATATACTTCTCTACTTGCTTTTCCATACTCTGTCTCCTTTGGAAGACAATCCGTAGGGAGCAGCTCATGCGGCCGGATCAAAGGTGCCAATCCTGCTGATTTTTGCTGAATTATACTCGGAATTGCCCGAAAAAGCAAGAGAAAAATATAAGATATTAGCGGGAATAGGGCTTGTTTAGCCTGCTATCGGTTCATCTGGAGGGTGCCGGGGCCGACAATTTCGGCTTCG
>CAZSOR010000072.1:0-17317 GCA_964608395.1 uncultured Pirellulales bacterium | reverse complement strand
ACAGAGAAAACAAATTAAACCTAAATGAAGGAACCATATTATGTCTACTCGACAAAGTCGTATAATTCTCGTATTCACATTATTAGTATTTCTTACAACTACAACAAGTGTATTCGCCGCCGTTACCATTGATGGATTAGTGGCATACTATCCATTCAACGGCAACGCTGACGATCAAAGCGGCAACGGACACCACGGTACGGTTTACGGCGCGACTCTGACAACCGACCGTTTTGGCGATTCCGGCAGTGCTTATTCTTTCGACGGCATCGATGATTACATCAGTGTGGATTATTCGGCTGCTTTTCAACTGCCGGTTTTCACTGTCTCAGCATGGGTTCTCCTGACTGTTGACTTGTCGGCTGCGACATCCCCCGCCGCATTCGTTAGCCGTGGAGAAGATTTCACTACGGATCATGCCGCGTTTGTTCTGACGAGCCATCATCCAGCTTCGTTCTGGGCCAACGGGATATCAGTAATTTATGAAAAAGACGGCAGAGAGCAAGTTTTCGATACGAATGTTTACCCTGAGATAGGGATATGGACACATCTTGTTGCTTCAAGAGATGCAAGTGGGCTGCTGAGCATTTATAGCGATGGTTCTTTGATCGGCCAGTGGTCTTCGACTGCGGTTCCTACTTCTGATTGTTTTCAAGACCTTCTCATTGGCGCCTATTGGTATGTACCTACACCGGCAACTGCTATTGTAACGAACTTTTTCACCGGCACTATCGAAGATGTCATGATATTCAACAGGGCCCTTTCGCCCGATGAGATTGATGTTTTGTACATTCCTGATACCATCGAAACAAAAACCTACTACATCGACGCGATCAACGGTAATGATTTAAACAACGGTTTAAGCCCTGATACAGCTTTCGCAACCATTCAAACAGGTATCGATACAGCCGTGGACGGCAACATCATTCTGGTCTATCCAGCGCTGTATCAGGAAGAAATCAATTTTCTGGGCAAAGCGATCGTCGTGCAGGGTGTTGCTGCAGGTGTTGCAGGCGTACCTGTGCTCCATAATCCCGGCGATTTTGCAGTCTCGTTCTACAGTGGCGAAGGTCCCGATAGTATCCTGAAGAATTTCATTATAAGAAACAGCTTCATAGCAGTCTTCATTGCCGGCAGTTCTCCCATGATCAGCAATCTGACGATAGTAGACAACGAATACGGCATAAAGGCCTACACAGATTCACAACCGGATATCAGCAACAGTATTTTCTGGAATAATACTAACGCAGATCTATTCGGGTGCCAGGCACAATACAGTTGCACAAAAGATGCAGGTAGTGGTAAAAACAACATCGACATGGATCCTCTTTTTGTCGACCCGGACAACGGTGACTACCATTTGCTCTCAAAAAGAGGCCGATACTGGCCGGAGCATGATATATGGGTCCTCGACAATGTCACCAGTCCCTGCGTCGATGGCGGCGATCCTGCGGCTGACCCATCTAATGAACCAATACCCAATGGTGCTCGCGTTAACATGGGTGCTTACGGCCGAACGCGTTATGCCAGTATGAGCGAATTGCTGTGGTTTGATGCCGATGTCAACAGCGATGGCGCGGTAGACCTATCAGATGTGATGGAGCTGATTGAGAGATGACTCGATGCAGCAGGCTGGGACAAATAATCAAGCGATGAACCCATGTAAGCCAAGACGCACTTGCTAATTTGCAATTGCCCAAAACAACCAAAGGCACTATCAAGCCGGCGTTTAACGCAACGGAAACTTGCGGCACAATTGCATGACTTTGTTTCTGATTTCGCTGCTGAGGGATTCATTGATCCGGTATTCACTATTTGTTACTACCCTTACTCCCTTCAATACCGCATCTATCAACTCAGATATTCTGTGCATCTCCGCGGCACCCATTCCGTTTTTCGTGACAATCGGCGTGCCCAATCTAACGCCGCTCGCGACCGCCATGCTTTTCGTGTCGTAAGGGAGCCTGTTCATATTGACGATGATGCCGCAGTCTTCGAGACATTTCTGCGCGATGGCGCCTGTCAGGCCCTCTCGAAAATTCGCTACGTTGATCAGGGCCATGTGGTTGTCCGTCCCGCCGGTAAGAACTTCGTATCCCAGGTTCATCAGGTCGTCGGCAAGTTTCCCGGCGTTTTCCACGATCTTGAACTGCCTGGCCCTGTACTCGTCGGAAAGCGTCTCTTTGAAGAAGACCGCTTTTGCCGCCACGTTATTCAGATAAGGCGTCCCCTGAACGCCCGGGAATGTCGTTTTCTGGACATGCTCCCACAGTGGCTTTTTTTTGCCGGAGACGCTGATTGTTTTGTCGTAGTCCCTGCCCATTAATATCAGGCCGCCCCGGGGGCCGCCGGGCTTGTACGTACTTGTCGTGGTAAAATGCGCCTCGTTAACCGGCGACGGATGCGCCCCGGCAATAACCAGCCCGGAGATGTGCGAAATGTCGGCCAGAAGATATGCCCCTACTTCATCGGTTATCCGGCGGAATTCGTGAAAATCGATGACTCGCGAATACGCGGTGGCCCCGCAGATGATCAGCCTGGGCCTGAACGCAATTGCCTTTTCCCGGATGGCATGGTAGTCGAGGACAAAAGTCTCCCGATCGACGTAATAGTTCTCAACTTCAAAGAATTTACCGCTGAATGAAACTCGCGCCCCGTGCGAGAGATGTCCCCCCTGGTCGAGGCCGAGACTCAGAATTCTGTCGCCTCTTTCCAGCAGTGCCGTCAGGACAATCTGGTTGGCGGCGGTTCCGGAATGCGGCTGTACGTTCGCGTATTGTGCTCCGAATGTCTCTTTAGCCCTGTCCGCAGCCAATCTCTCTATGTCGTCAACAAACTCGCAGCCCCCATGGAACCGGGCGCCGGGGAAACCCTCAGTCGTTTTGTTCTGGACAACCGAACCAAGAGCCGCCAGAACCGCCCTGGAGCATTGATTCTCCGCGGCAATAAGCTGAAGGCTGTTTTGAAGCCTTTCGTACTCCCTGGTTATCAGATCATAGACTTTTTTATCTTGCTCTTTAAGAGCGCCAAGTATACCTTCGTGATACTCCTGTGAAGATATTTTCTCCAGCGAATCCAACACTTCCGAATCCTTTCACCGGTCGGAACAACATCATTCCGTGTCACTGCTCATTACCCTCGACACTCAACTGAAAAAATTCCTTACAATATCGTTAAACGTGACATAAAGGATAAGAGTCCCTATCACCGCCCAGCCTGCGTAGGCGACAATCGCCTGCACACGCTCGCTCAAGGCCGAGCCCTTGATCTTCTCGACAAGCAAGAGCACGACCAGACCTCCATCAAGAGGCGGCAGCGGCAGGAAGTTAAACACCGCGATCGCGGCGCTGATCAGGCCGAGAAAATAAACGTAGTAAACGAACGGTCGTTCGGCAACAATGCGATAGCTGAGCGTCATAATGCCGACAGGTCCCATGAGATCCTTCGGACTGACAAGTCCCCCAATCAGCCGCCTCAAGGTCACATAAGTCTGCGCAATAAACATGACGGTCTTTCTGTATCCCATAATCACGGCATCAACGGGACCGTCGGCCTTGTAAGTTCTCTCGTAAGGCTTGAATGGAATCAGATCGGCAAAATAGGACGTGACTACATACGAATCTTCCTCGCCGGGAACATCCATAGAAACAGCGCCTGCGACCTGCTCATCGAGGCGGTAGTCAATCGTGATCCGCTGACCGGCATATTTGCCTATTTCCCTGGCAATGTCAAAGAAGTTTAATACGGGGGCTCCATCGACTGCTGTTATTGCAGCACCGGCTGGAATTTCCAGTGCGGCCGAGCCTTCTGCCGGAGGAATAGTACCGGCAACAACATTACGTTCAAAATCATAGGTAATGCCAACACCAATCATAACCCTGTTACCACCTGCCTGACGTTTGGGAACAACGGTAACTGTAGTGATAAGTTCGGCACCATCATCCCCCTTGCGTAATACCTTAACAGGCAACTCTTTGCCTTCGTACTCTGTTGTAACTTCACGCATCTGCTCGTAACTGGGATTCTCTACATCACCGATTGCAAGAATAATATCATCCGGTTGCACCGAAGGTTTGGTATCATCGCCATCTTTCCGGTCTAAAACATCTGTAATTCGCAAAGGCGGCACCAGAGAATAGATGTCGCTATTAAGAACCGATTCTGGCATATCCGGTCTTTTTGGAGAGATCAAAGTCAGTCGAATCTTTGCTTCGATCAACCTGACTTCCCCGGAGACCGAATCTATCCTCTCGGCCGACAATGTAACCTTCGGCACAAAAGATTCCCTGATTATCTGATCCATCTCCCAGTAAGTTGCCACGGGCCTGCCATTAACAGATTTGATGATATCACCGGCAAGCAGGCCGGTTTGAGATAATAAAAAATCGGCATCAGCTTTTGTAAGTTTTCCAATAGCCAGACTCTTCGGAGTTTGAATACCAAAAGCCCGCAGCGACTCTCCCGGTATCTGCTCGGCCACAAGTGCAAAATCTTCTTCGGTGCCGTCCAGATGCCTGACTCTCATTTGAACTTTTTCATCTTTGCCCGATAATGCAGCAGCTATCGCTATATTGCCAAAATCAATGTCTTCACTTTCGCCTGCAATCTCAATTATTTCGTCGCCGGCTTTCAGACCAGCGCGCTGGGCCGGTGAATTTGGTATAACATCACCGATTACGGCAGGCGATAAATTTATGCCAACGAGAAAAACAATCATAAAAACGATAACGGCACTAATAACGTTAAAAGTAACACCTGCTGCTAAAACTGCCGCCCGGGTGTGAGGCGGCTTGTTGGCATACGAACGAGGATCGTCAGTGGATTTGATAGGTCCGGTATCTTCCTGACCAAGCATTTTAACAAAACCGCCGAAAGGAATAAGGCCTATACGATATTCTGTTTCGCTGGCCTTGCACTTGCTGGCGATGGTAAAACACAACGAGCCGTTGCCTGAATCATCATCTTTTTTCGGCAAAATCTCCGGTAATATACGAATCCGTATCCCTTCTTCTGTTTTTTGCATGCCCAATAATATCGGCGGCATGAAAAGCGAAAAGGCTTCGACTTTTATACCGGATAATTTAGCAACAATGAAGTGCCCGAATTCGTGGACTATGACCACCGCACCAAATCCGAGCAAAACCAGCAGCGCATTGCCGACAAATCCAATATTACGGGCAATTAAAAGAATCACGGGGACGACAACGATGGCCATCAAAAACACCCGAAAATACTTGCCGGATAAAATTGTAGTTTTCGACATTAAAACACCTCCAAAAGCAACGGGCCGACCAGAACTTACACGCTATATGCCAATTCCGCAACCTCTCTTCTGGCCCAGGCATCTGCCTCAAGGACCTCTTCGAGAGAAACCGTTGTTTTAATATTATGCCTATTCAGGCAATTTTCGATAATTTCGATTATATTAACAAATTTGATTCTACCCGCCAAGAACTCTTCGACAGCAGCCTCATTTGCGGCATTGAAAACAACCGGAGCCGTACCACCTGTTTGCGCGACCTCATAACCTAACGACAGAGCACGAAACGCCTCCAGATTGGGTTTTTCAAACGTCAGTGTACCAATTTCTTCAAGCCGCAGTGTCCTAACGATCCCGGCAACACGCTCCGGATACGTCAGGGCATATTGAATAGGAAGACACATATCCGGCTCGCCGAGCTGGGCTATCATCGAGCCGTCTACAAATTCAACAATTGAGTGAACTATCGACTCAGGATGAATTAAAACTTCAATTTTTTCCACAGGTATATCAAAAAGCCAGCGGGCCTCGATAATCTCGAACGCCTTATTCATCATCGTCGCCGAGTCAATGGTGATTTTCGGGCCCATATCCCAGACAGGATGTGCAAGAGCCTGCTCTAAAGTTACATTTTGGATATCCTCTGCGGTTGCCTGCCTGAAAGGTCCGCCCGAAGCTGTCAGGATGATTTTATTGACTTCTTCTTTACTACCTGACTGCATAGCCTGGAAAATCGCCGAGTGTTCGCTGTCCACCGGCAAAATAACACCGCCATTTTTCTTAATTTCCTTCTTGAGCAGCTCTCCGGCAATAACAAGTGGTTCTTTATTGGCTATGGCAAGCCTCTTGCCTTTTCGCCCGGCGGCAAAAACCGCAGGCAGACCCGCCGCACCGACAACCGCGGTAAGGACAACATCCACCTCCTGAAGTTCGGCGATCTTTATTAAACCATCCGGCCCCGCCAGAATCTCGATATCCAAATCGCCGATAAATCCGCGAAGTTGCTCTTCATAGTCAGAGTTTGTAATAGCAACAAAATCCGGCCTATATCGCCTGGCCTGTTTAGCCAGAAGCTCCACGCTGCTGTGAGCGCTCAAGGCAACTACTTCGTACTGAGGCCCGAGCGAATCTATTACCCGCAGTGCATTTTTGCCGATCGAACCGGTCGAACCCAAAATAGCAATTCGTTTCGTCACAAACAAAATTTCCCGTAATTCAACGGTGCCTTAAACCCAATTATAGAGACATTTAGGATAAGTATACCGGATCTGACGCAGAAGGCAAGAAAACAGTAGCTTATATCGTCGCAATTACTAATGAATAACCTTATTGAGCGGATATGTGATTATGCCGGAGGCACCCGCCCGTTTGAGTGCAGGGACCAGCGACCGCTCGATTTCGTCCTCGATAATTACCTCAATTGCTATATAATCAGGATCAGCCAGAGAAGAAACAGTCGGACTCTTCTCGGCCGGCAGTATCTGCAGGATGGTTTCCAAAGCATCTTTTTTGATGTTCATCTTCAAACCGACTTTGCTGCGGGCTTCGATTGCCGCGTTGAGCAGGATGGAGATGTTCTCTATTTTCTCTCGCTTGAATTTATCGTCCCAGGCCTGCTTATTCGCTATAAACCTTGTCGTAGAACTTATCACGGTGTCTATGATACGCAGGTTATTCGCCCGCAGAGATGTGCCGGTCTCGGTAAGCTCCACGATTGCATCCACCAGCCGCGCTTTAACCTCGGTGGCACCCCAGCTAAATTCGACCTTTACGTTGATGTTTTTGTCTGCAAAATATTTCTTCGTTACGTTCACAAGCTCGGTAGCGATTATCTCGCCGGCCAAATCCTTGATACTCTTGACATTCGATTCATCAGGCACTACCAACACCCATTTTGCGGGGTTGCTCGTAGCTTTGCTGTACGCAAGTTCACATATCTCGATCACATCTGAACCGTTTTCCATTATCCAGTCATAACCGGTAATACCAGCATCAATAACGCCATCTTCGACATATCTGCTCATTTCCTGCGCCCGAAGCATTATAAGCTGGATTTGCCCATCATCTATGCGAGGCAGGTAGCTTCTCTTGGAATCAAGGATATGAAATCCAGCTTTGTCAAAAAGTTCGATCGTTGCATTTTGCAGACTGCCTGCCGGTATGCCCAATTTTAGTATCTTTTCGGTCATAATTTTATGCGCCGCGCTTCGGAGTTTGCGTTTCAGGCTTTTTTCCTTCTGTTTTTTTTCTTCGTTTTTGTTTTTGCCTTGGTTTTTGTTTTTTTCTTGCTCTTAGTTTTTGTTCCACTTGTCTTTTTACGTGTCGTTTTGGCCTTTGTTTTCTTTTTCGCCTTGGCTGATTCGCTCTCATGCCTCAGGAGGGCATAAAATTCGTATCCGTTTTTGGCTGAAATCTGCTTGGCCAAAAAACCTCCTATTTGCTGCTCATCAGCATCCGGATTAACCAGCTCGTTGGTTCTTAGATATTTTATCATCTTGTCCGTAAGGGGCATAGCGTGCCCCCCCAGGGCTGTGAGCAAACAATAATCTACAACGAAACGGCTGGTCCCATCAATTTTCTCAAGAGCCTGTTTGGCCGGACGCTTGCCGATCTTTTTCAATGCTTCTAAGCTGACTTTGTGATATTCGTTGAATATGCCATTCAAAATCCTGGTGATTGTCGAAGCTATATCCATTGTTACATGGTTGTCCTTGCCCAGAACTTCAACAATCTCTTCCGATCGAGAAACACGCAAATCATTCCAATCGACGAAATAGTCGGCGAATTTCCTGATAACAGAATCTGTCATCCTTTCGCTCATCTCAGCGCTTATGACAGCATGGATAATCGAGTCTATTACTGTCTCATGGCTGACCTTTTGCACCTTCGGAGATTTACGACTCAAAGAGCGATATAGCTTTTGTATTTTTTTGGAATAATCTTTACTGTTCTTCATACCAACCTCTGCCGGAATGATCACGTTAATATCTATATGCTTAAATGCGTATACACGCTGACTTATTCACTCATCAACTCATCTTCCTCATCCGAATCCTTATCTTTAAACTCTTTAGCAGCCTGGTCGATCAGATTCAAAATTTCCAGTGTTTTTTTGAATTTCTCATCTTTGTAAAAATGCAAAACAGGGCAGAATTTGCTCCGTAATTGACTTGCTAAAATAGATTGTATCCGGCTTTTTGCATGTGTTATTGCTGCAAAAGCCTTGCTTTGACCCGCCTCGTCACTGCCAAAAACGCTGATATATACATTGGCATTACGTAAATCAGCAGTCATATCAACCCTCGTAACGCTCACAAATCCACTAATACGCGGATCATTAAGATGGTGGGCAACAGCATCGCTGACTGCCTCTTTTACAATGCGAGCCACTTTTTCCTGCCTTCGAGTTGCCATCCGAACACTTACTGTTTATTATCAGATATTGACAATTATTTGGGAGCTATAACTCCCTCATCCTGCATTAATAGTCAATTGTCAATATATATTGTTAATCTAAAGGGTCCTTGCTACTTTCACGATCTCATAAAACTCAAGCACATCATCGACTTTAACATCGTCGAATCCAGTTATTTTTACGCCACATTCCAGGCCTGCTTTGACTTCACGAACGTCATCCTTGAAATGCTTTAGCGACTCAATGCTCAGATTGTCTTTGAGCACAATATTATCGCGTATCAGCCTTATCTTGGCGTGGTTACTCGCGTGCCCACTGCTGACGTAGCAGCCGGCCACAGTTCCAATTCGTGAAATCTTAAACGTACTTCTTATGACAACTCTGCCAAGCGTGCTTTCTGTCTCTTCCGGCTCAAGCAAACCGACCATTGATTTTTGCAGATCTTCGGTTATGCGGTATATGATGCTGTAGAGTCTGATCTCGACACCATTGGTTTCCGCAATCTTGGCCGCGTGTTCTTCGCTGACAACGTTAAAGCCAATAATAATGGCATTCGACGCCTCGGCAAGTACAACGTCACCCTCTGTAATTCCACCCGGTGCGGCGTGCAAAATATTAATCTTTACTTCCTCGACGCTTAGATCAGATAAATACTTTTTTAAGACATCAACCGATCCCTGGACATCCGCCCGAATGATAAGATTTAATGATTCTGCTTTGCCTGCCTCTATTTGGCTGAATAAGTTATCCAGCGTGACCTGTGTTCGTTCCGCCAGCGAGCGTTCTCTGAGGTTTATCTGGCTCTCCTCCGCAGCGGCCTTGGCTTTGTTGATATCATCCAGACAGTAAAATCTGTCGCCCGCCTGGGGAACATCGCTAAGCCCCGTAATCTCAACCGCCATAGAACTCGACGCCGTCTTTATTTTCTTTCCGTAGCTGTTTCTCAACATTTTTATTCTGCCGTAAGCACTGCCGGCAAGTATGACATCGCCACTTTTAAGTTGACCTTCTTTGATTAACAAAGTCGCCACCGGACCGCGCTGCGCCGACATCTTTGCTTCGACCACCCATCCTGCCGCCGGGATTGTCGGATCGGCCTTGAGATCGAGCAATTCAGCCACATAATCGAGGGATTCAAGCAAATCATTTATGCCCTCGCCCGTAATTGCACTGGTCTTGACGATTTCGGTCTGGCCTCCCCATTCGGAAGGCGCCAGATCCGCCTCGGCCAACTGGGAGTAAATACGATTTATATTGCAGCCGGGCAAATCTATTTTATTCAACGCCACAATGATAGGCACATTCGCAGCTTTGCTGTGTGCTATCGCCTCAACGGTCTGGGGCATCACCCCATCGTCGGCGGCCACGACCAGCACCACAACGTCGGTCATATTGGCACCTCTTGCACGCATAGCCGTGAAAGCCTCATGCCCCGGAGTATCGAGGAATGTTACTTTCTTATTGTCCCATGTAACTTCAGATGCCCCGATGTGCTGTGTAATGCCGCCGGCCTCGCCGGAAGCAACATGAGTCGAGCGGATTTTATCAAGCAGGCTCGTCTTGCCGTGGTCGACATGCCCGAGCATCGCGCCAACTACCGCTCGCCTCTGGATTTTCTTTCTATCACGCTTTCCAAACTCTTCTCGTATCTTCTCTTCCAGCGTGCTTTGATGTTCCACCACCAGCTCAGTTTCAAACTCCAGAGCAACCAGCTCGGCAACGTCATTACTGATGACCTGATTGGCCGTAGCCATGACACCCTGCTGCATGAGTTTGAGGATAATGTCCGTTGATTTAATCGCCAGAGCCGCGGATAAATCCTTTACTGTAATCGGCTCGCTGATAAAGGCTTTTTTCGGCCTGACAGACGTAGAGACTTTTTGCTTGAACTTGGTAGCAATTTTACGCATCGGCCTCGATCGCAGACCCTCGCCGCCGGCCGCATCAAGCCGGGCTCGTCTTTCCTCGATATCTATTTGACGCCATTTGCTATCAGGCTTAGGCTTCTTAGCCGTTTCCACGTCTCGGTCGCTTCGCCTTCGTCCATGTGTTCTTTCTTTATGCCGCTTCGGCGAGTGTCCCTTTTCTTTGGTCGGAGCGATAGCTTGATCCGTACCGTTCTTTTTGCTGTACATCAAAGGCTCGGTAACAGGTGCATCGTACCTGGCTCTTGGTTTCGGTCTTGATCGTCTTATCGGCTCGGGCGCCTCGACTCGAACAACCCGCGGTCCGCTCAATCGAGCCGGCTCGGGCTTTACCAAAATCGGCCCGGCAGGCACAATCGGCTCCGGTTCAGGTTCAGGTTCTGGCTCCGGTTCAGGCTTCGGCATTTCGGTCGTCTTTTTTGCCGGAGGTGGCGGTTCTTCGGCAATTACCGCAGTAACCGATTGCACGTCAACATCGTCGGTTTTTGCCGGCTGTTCACTTTGACTGGTTTCCGCTACCGCAGTCGCCTTGGTTCGCTTGGCAGCCGGCTTTACCTCCTTGTCTTTTTTATCTGTTTTTTCTTTCTCCGCCGGTTTCTTCTTTGTTTTCTTCTTTTTCTTTATCCGGACCTTTTTCAGATCTACCTTATCAGAGGTCTCGATCGTTGTAACGTTGTCTCCTTCGCTGAACCATTCCCGGATAGTCGCCGCCAGCCCAACCGAAATCACCGACATGTGGTTCTTTATGTCCAGACCTTCATCCTGGCATTTCTTTACAATAGCAGAGCTTTTTACTCCAAGCTCTTTGGCTAAAATGTAAACTCTTGTAGCAGCCAAAAAAAATCTCCAATCTCATTCGTGTTTATGATGCTATATCCCGAACGAGATACATTAATTATTCGTTATCTTTTGCCTTACTCTGCTGAGCCAGTTCCTTTTCCGCCTCGTTTTGTTTCGACTCTTCTACCAGGCGTTCGGCTTCCTTGACTGCTGCTGCAACCAGCTTGCCGGCGATGCCCGAGTCTATCTTCAGCTCATTTATCAAAGGTTCTATCCCTACATCCTCCAGGTCCGAGACTGATATGACACCCAATGCTATCAGCTTGTCAACCATTGCCTCATCAACACCTTCAACTGCCTTTACGCAGTTCGCCAGTTGTTCAATACCTCGATTGTATTCCTCAGGCGTAAGTATATCGATATCCCAGCCGGTCAATCTGGCGGCTAACCGAACATTTTGCCCGTGCTTACCGATGGCCAGGCTTAGCTGCTCTTCATCCACAACGACTGTCGCCCGTCCTAATTCGAAACACAAGGCGATTTCACTGACCTTAGCCGGCATTAACGCATTTGATACAAGCACCTGGGACGACTCATTCCAGCGGACAATATCTATTTTTTCTCCGCCGAGTTCCTCAACTATGTTCTTTATCCTGCTGCCCCGCACACCTACGCATGCCCCAACGGGATCGACCTTCTCATCGAATGACACCACCGCGACTTTCGTTCGGTAGCCCGCTTCTCGGGCAAGTGCGCGTATTTCGATAATTTTTTCACTGATCTCCGGCACTTCCAACCCAAACAACCGGCGAATAAAATCAGGATGCGTGCGAGAGAGAATGATTTTGACCTGGTTCGAGGTTTCCTTTACATCGAGAATCAAACACCGTACTCTCTCGCCTACCCGGTGTGTCTGGCCCATTATCTGTTCACCTTTCGGCATAAAACCTTCGGTCCAGCGATCCAGGTTGACTATCAGTGCCCCGCTTTCGTATCTCACAACCGCGCCGCTTATGATTTCTCCTTTTCGCTGAACGAACTCGGCATAGATACTGTTTCTCTCATCAGCCCGTATTTTCTGGATAATTACCTGTTTGGCGGTCTGGGCAGGGATTCGGCCAAGCTGCTTTATGTCAATTTGAACATCATCCTTAAAAGCGGTAATCTCTCCCGTGCCGCGGTCGATGTTTACAACTATATTACTTTCAGGCTCGGCAAAATGCTTTCTCGCCGCCGAAATCATTGCTTCTTCCAAGTCAACAAATATCGATTCCTTATCGATGTTTTTGTCGCGAGCAATATTCTCAACGATTCGTAGTAATTCCTGATTCATCGTTTTTTCTTCCTGACTAATATCTTGCAACCCGTACTAAAACCTTTGCCGAGCAAAAAAAATGGAAACCACCAGGTTTCCACTTCAATCGGGGGAGCCGCTGATAAGAGACTCCCTTTCACGCCAAAAACGAATAGAGGTTTTATTTCACCTTGCGCTACATCATCTGCCTCCGTTCGGGGCCCCGATTCTGCAAATCTTCCTGCAAGTGGGAACCCAGTAATATAACCTCGTTCGTTTCCCGACATTGAAGCAGAAACAGCGATTGCCAAACCACGATATGCGCATAAGCGCGGTCGTGCACATCCATGGTTCGCCTACTTTGCACTGTAAGATAATCCTGTCAAAAGCATTTCAAACACCTATTTAGTTCAAAGTTTTAGTATTGGCAGCTGTTAATCCTTATAACTAAACTTCTTATAATAATCGTCAAATCCGTTAAGAGCAATAACTTTTTTACCAAATTTGTATAAATTTTAGGCCGTACCCTATGTAGAGCATAAAAAGCCGCTATAAACATCAAAAGTCCGCATAAATATGTCTTTTTATAGTCAATATCCTCCTTTTGGGCCTCAATATACCATAGTCGGCAGTTTTCTTGGTTTTCTGCCTCAGGAGCTAAATTGTCGAATTTTATGTCTTTTAGCTTGTTTTTCAGCTTTATCTCTTTAAATCTTTGGGATTCATAATACGAGATAAGCTACGAATCCGGTACCAGACGAGCCGTTAGTTTCTCCTTGTATATAGTGATTTTCTCAACTCGCACCTTGTTATCTTCAACGCTAAAAACGGGCTTGAAGGCTTTTTCGTTAAGCAATGACGCCACTATCTTCGTCTGTAAAGCCTCTGTGTCCACAGGCAACATAGCAAGTCTTTCAGTGTACATCTTCTTGCCCATCATCCGGGTAAGCCACGTAATATTCACAGCGCCAGCCTTGACTTTTACTACGTGCAAATTTAACAGCTTCCGCTCATCAATCTTCGGCTCAAGCTCAATCGTAATGACAACCTCCACGCCCTTGATATTCGCCGTTCCCATCAGCACGACGGTTCCCGGCACAAAAAGCACCGCAGGAGCGTACAGCATAACGCCCTCGGAGTACTTCGGCCACCCCATCCCGGCGACAATTTCGTTCACACCACTCTGCGTAACGACCAGATCGAAAGGCTCGCCTCGCTGAGAATTATTATAGACTTGAGGCGATAATTCATGCGTCAGGTATGGACTAACCTGCCCATTCTCGAGGTCGTACGAGTCAAAATCCGCCGGATCATAACGACCGGGCCTGTAGACTAACAAAGCAAAAACAACGGCTGCTACGGCCAAGTCAATTAAAAGCCACAAGACTAATTTCTTACGTCTCGATTTCCTATGTATTTTCGAATCTGTTGCCATATTTCGTATTTCTCTCTTGCTCGAAACCATTTCTATGATTATAGTAGCTCAAACGTATTATCAAAAGTATTTTCCAAGTACGAGGGCTCGATAATGGCAAGTCATTTTGCTGACCGCCTCTGTGAGGCAGTGAGAACTAAGAAAACGTCTTTAATCGTCGGTCTGGATCCGGTTTATACAAGGCTCCCAGAGGCGATTAGAAGCCACCGCCAGATGAACGACGAATTTGATGCTGCCTCTGCAGTCGATGCAATCTTCGATTTTTGTACGCAGACGATGCGGATTGTCGCGCCGATGGTGCCGGCGGTGAAAATAAATATCGCCTTTTTCGAGAGATATCTCTGGGAAGGTATAGAAACTTATTACAACCTTATAACCGAGGCTGACGATTTGGGCATCGAGATTATCGGCGATGTCAAGCGAGGCGATATCGGGCACACGGCGGAACTTTACGCCGCCGCTCATCTGGAAAATCCGGAACTGGCCGGACTCGAAGATACGCTTGCCCCGGATGCCATTACTATCAACGGTTACACAGGGGCCGACGGTATAAAGCCTTTTGCAGATATGGCCAACAAGCAGGGCAAAGGCGTCTTTGTGCTGGTGCGAACCAGCAATCCATCCGCGGCAGCAATTCAGGATTTCGCTGACGCTGACGGGCAAAGAATGTACGAAAAGCTCGCTGATGTCATCGGAGAAATCGCCAATCAAGACGATCGAATCGGCAAGGACGGCTACAGCAACGTGGGAATGGTTGTGGGCGGAACCGCGCCGGATATCACATCCGCTTTGCGGCAGAAATACGACAAGATATGGTTTCTCATACCGGGCTACGGTTCGCAGGGTGCATCGGCCGCCGATTGTGTGCGATTCTGCAAACCCGACGGAACCGGAGCGTTGATTAACGCCTCGCGATCGATCATCTATGCCTACGAAAAGCCGAAATACAAAGACCAGTTCGGCGACGACTGGAAAAGATGTATCGAGCAGGCCGTAATCGACGCTAAAGTCGATCTGGCAACCGCGATGCAGACAAAGCTCTGAGACGAATGCGAAATCCGTCAAAGGAATGTCAAGCAATATGAATTCAAACCCGGTCGGTCAAATGTTCGACTGTATCGCCCCGGCCTATGATAGGCTCAATCACCTGTTTTCATTCGGGCGGGATTTTTCCTGGCGCCGCAGGCTCGCCGACGCCGTCGTTAAGAACGAGAAACTCCGAGTCCTCGATCTGGCGACCGGTACAGGCGACGTGTTGATTACGCTGCTTGACCGAAATCCCAATATTGTCGAGGCGGTCGGGCTGGACATATCCGAAAACATGCTGACTCTCTGCAGCAGAAAAATCGCTCGCCACAAACTCGCCGGCCATATCAAGCTGGTTCGTGCCGATTTGACCGCCAATGGCCTGGCCGGCGAGTCCTTCGATGTCGTCACAATGGGTTTTGGAATCAGAAACACTCCCGACGCTCTCAAAACTTTAACCGAAATCAAACGTCTCTTAAAACAGGGCGGCACGACTTTGATTTTGGAATTTTCCATGCCGGCTATTCGAATCATCAAAAGCGGTTACCTGTTTTACCTGCGTTTTGTTGTGCCGCTGCTCGGCCGCCTGCTCTCCGGCGACAATCATGCCTACCGCTACCTCGATACAAGCATTGAAAATTTCCACCGGCCTGAAGCTTTCTGCAACCTGATGCAAAAAGCAGGCTTCTCAGACGTCAATGCCACCTCGCTGACTTTCGGCGTAGTTAGTCTCTACCAGGGCACCAGGCCGAAAGGCTGATTTCGCTTGTCCTGCATTCCAGAAAGACTTAGACTATTAGAATATTATCGTGACACCAGACGATTGATTGAGAACTGAACCAGATGCAAGACTACAAGTATGAATTTACCGGTAAGACTGTTTTGGTAATGGGCCTGGGCCGCTTTGGAGGCGGGATTGATGTGGTCAAATTTGCCCACAGCGCCGGTGCGAAGGTAATCGTGACGGATTTAGCATTGGCCGAACAGCTAAGTGATTCGCTGAACCAACTACAAGACCTTGACGGCATCGAATTTCATCTCGGTTCGCACGACCCGGCGGATTTTGAGCAGGCCGATATTGTCGTCGCCAATCCCGCCGTGTCTGGCGATAATAAATTTCTCCAAATCGCCCGCAGGGCAAACAGATTCGTCACGTCTCAGATAAGCATCTTCTTCGAACTATGCCCGGCAAAGATAATCGGCATAACAGGCGCCAACGGCAAAAGTACAACCACCGCTTTGACCGCCCACTTGCTCAAGAACATTACATCCGACAGTGTCATTGCGAGCGAAGCGAAGCAATCTCAAACCACGCAATACGCACAACGCAATACGCAATACGAAAAAGTCTGGTTAAGCGGCAACATCGGCAACCAACCGCTGTTGACCACGCTGGACGAGATAGACCCCGACGATTTGGTCGTATTAGAGCTGTCGAGTTTCCAGCTCGAACAATTGGCGGAAATTCAAAAAGCACCTGACGTCGCACTGTTGACGAATCTCACGCCGAACCATCTCGACCGGCACGGGACATTTGCAAATTATTGTGCCGCGAAAGAGAACATCTTCAAGTTTCAAAAACCGGACGATAACCGCTCCGCCGTTTCCATTTTTAATGCCGAAGACAAAATCGCCGCCGAATGGTTCGAGAAATACAATAACGACGCCGGCAGAATTTGCATCAAATTCTCTGCAGATGATGTAAGCGATGAGCTTCGCAAGTGTTTTGCATTACCCGGCCGGGCCAATCTTTCGAACCTCGCCGCCGCTATAGCAGTTGCCGGGCTGTTTAATATTACTGAGGACGATATAAAAAAGGCTCTACCGGCGTTCAAGGCGTTGCCGCACAGGCTCGAACTGGTTGAAACAATCAACGGCGTTTCGTGGTACAACGATTCGAAGGCTACCACGCCGGAGGGGACAATCACCGCCCTGGAGGCCTTCGACCAACCCACAATCATCATCGCCGGCGGATACGATAAGAATCTTCCCTTCGACAAACTCGGAGAAAAAATCGTCCAAAAAGCCAAGGCCGCCATCCTCATAGGCCAGACCGCCCCAAAAATCGCTCAAGCCATCACAAACGCCAATTTGTCATTGCGAGGGGTGGCAGCCACTGAGCAAGGCGGAGGGGTGGCAGCCACTGAGCAAGGCGGAGGGGTGGCAGCCACTGAGCAAGGCG
>CAZSOR010000071.1:13972-17417 GCA_964608395.1 uncultured Pirellulales bacterium | reverse complement strand
CAAAAGGTCTTTACGGCACCGTGGGACATGACAATTACACCGCTCGATACGTGCGGCATCATCCAGCTTAAAGACCAGAAGTACCAGAAGGTGCTCAGGAACAACAGCACTTTAACCAACGCCCTGATAGAAAACTATCGCGCATGGTTCAGGCAGGGAATCCTGAACGAAAACAAGGATATGAGCGAGGCGGACCTGAATAAAAGAGTCGCCCGGACGCTCAATTCGAGCAGCTCAACCCTTTTCGATACGGTCGCCATATATCTGGCGATGTCAACCGATCTGGTGAAGATGGAAAAGTTGAAGATCAGCGTGACAGACGACGGCTACACGAGAATCGACAAGAACGGCAAAGCGATTAAGTGCGCCACCGAATGGAAAGACCTCGCTGCCTTCGAGGACTTAATGGTTGACAGATTGACGAAGTAACATATTCGCATAGGATTGGCTTGATTTAACCACACCTCAAATCGACGATCTCCGCCGGGGCCATACCGGAATATGGGTGGGGTGGAATTTATGACGGCGAAAAATGTGTATGACGAGCAGCTGTGTGAGCAGTATAATAGAGCCGTGAGATAATAAAAGGCCGAAATATTATGCAGAATGAAAAGAGCAGACCGCATATACAAGTATGGATGGCGGTGATATTTCTGATATCTTCATTAATTTTTATGACAGTTTCTATTTTATTTATCTACCGGAAGCCGACAATACGCAGGTTTAACAACGATAGAATCATAAAAAAAGCTATTGCACTTTCTCTGCTTGAAGTTGAACATCCAATACAGCCTATTACAATATCTAATTCTGAATTTAATGATGAGAAGTATTGGCAGAAATCTATGGAGCAGCATGTTGATGAATACTTCAGCCATATTAAAAAACTGTCACAGTTGACTGGTAGCGACTATAAGAAAATTAAAAAGCTGTACATTTCTGATCCTAATGTATATGATATTTCTCTGCTGTCGAAGCTGACGAATCTCGAAAAGCTTGAACTTTATAATGTAAATGTCAGTAATCTTGACCCTATTTCAAATCTCACCAATATCCAAGAGCTTAGACTTCGCAAGGTTAGAGTCAGTAGTCTTGAGCCACTTGCAAAGCTCACGAATCTAAAAATACTTCAGATTTACGAAATGCCGCTAAGTGATATCGATCCGCTTGGCAATCTGACGAAGTTGGAGGAAGTCAGGATGTATGCTGTGCGTGTGAAGAATTTAGAAGCTTTGTCGAATCTTAAAAATATGAAAGAACTTTTCATAAGCAATGTGCCTGTAGGCAAGGAGCAGGTATACGAGTTACAAAAAGCCCTGCCGAATGTGCAGATTAACCGTTAGCAACTTGCCTCGGCAGTTATCTTGACCGACGCTGAAGGCTGAACGGAAATGGAATTCTCTGTTCAAATTATGATTAACAAATCACAAACACCTCCAAAGCCATCACACCCGTACCCCCACCATAATACTCCCCCCCAATCCCAAACATCCCAAACTACAATCTCGGCCGGGGCCATACTCAGGTTATTAAAGTAATGTATTTGATTCTTTGACAACTGTATAAGGAGTATGAGATAATTAATGTGTAATTTCTGATGTAAGCTTGAATTCTAAATTTTGAGTATACATATATTGGTATGGGGCAGAACAGACCAAAAATTGTGGTTGTCGGCAGTTCCAATATGGACCTGGTGGTAAAGTCTCCTCGGATACCTGCCAAAGGCGAGACGATTCTGGGTGGGGATTTCATTATGACGCCCGGCGGCAAAGGTGCGAACCAGGCCGTGGCTGCTGCGAAACTGGGCGCCGAGGTATACTTCGTAGCGAAATTGGGCGACGATATTTTCGGCAGGCAATCTTTGAACAACTTCAAAACAGAAGGGGTTCGAACTGAGTATGTCGTCCAGACGAAAGAGGCTCCCTCCGGCGTGGCGTTGATTACTGTTGACGATGCGGGTGACAATGTGATAGTTGTCGCCCCGGGCGCGAACCTGAAATTATCCCCGGAGGATGTTAAGAAATCTCAACCGGTCATTGCCTCGTCGGGTGCCGTAGCGGCGCAGCTTGAAGTGCCGCTGGAAACGGTTGAATTCGCGGCTCGATTGGCGAACGACGCCGGCGTGCCTTTTATTCTGGACCCGGCGCCGGCACAAAAGCTCAGCACCGAATTTCTACAGATGGTGGACGTCCTGACGCCGAATGAAACGGAGGCCGAGATACTAACCGGCATCAAAGTCACGGACGAAAAAACTGCGCTGGTCGCGGCCAAAGACCTGCTGCAGCGCGGCGTCAAAGCGGTTATCCTGACGATGGGGGCGCAGGGATATTTACTGGCAACGAAGGACGCAGCGGAATTTGCTGCTTCCGTCAAGGTTGACGCTGTCGATGCCACAGCGGCCGGAGATGCTTTTACCGGCTCTTTAGGCGTCGGCCTGGCTCAGGGAAAAACGCTAAGGGACGCCGCTTTATTCGCCAATCATGTCGCCGCCTTGTCTGTTATGAAAATGGGGGCACAATCCTCGATGCCCGACGCGGAGCAAGTAGAGAATTTTATGAAACAGAAATCTGCTCAAGGAGTAAACGATGAGAAAGCCTAATAAAACAATTATCGGTGTCCTTGTTTTTTGTGCCGTGATTTCAATTATTTTGCCGGCCGGCTGTAAGCGGCGCGAGACGGGCAAACCGAAAATTGCCCTGATAATGAAGTCGCTGGCGAACGAGTTTTTCAAGACAATGGAGGAAGGCGCCGTCGCCCACCACAAAGAAAACTCCGATCAGTACGATCTGACAGTTGTCGGCATCAAGGACGAGCAGGATGTAGCAAAGCAAATTGACTACGTCGAGTCGATAATGGCCCAGAAAGTTGATGCGATTGTGATCGCTCCGGCCGATTCCAAGGCTTTGGTTCCGGTGTGCAAAAAGGCGATGGATGCCGGGATTATCGTCGTCAATATCGATAACAAGTTCGATGCCGCCGTCCTTGCCGACAAGGGTGTCAAGATTCCCTTCGTCGGGCCGGACAATCGCAAAGGCGCCCGGCTCGCCGGCATATACCTTGCGAGCAAACTGAAACCGGGTGACAAAGTAGCAATCATCGAGGGGATTCCCAACGCGTTCAACGGGATTCAGCGCAAGCTCGGTTTCGAAGATGCAATGAAGGTAGGCCGGATGAACATCGTCAGCTCCCAATCCGGTTACTGGGAAACATCTAAGGCCGAACCAATCGCCTCGGCACAAATTACCGAGTATGCGGATCTCAAGGCTGTCCTCTGTGCCAATGACAGCATGGCTCTCGGTGCCATAGCGGCGATCAGGGCGGCCGGCAAATCCGATGATGTCCTCGTAATCGGGTTCGACAATATCACGGCGGTGCAGAGACTGCTTAAGGAACGAAAGATTCTTTGCACGGTCGACCAGCACGCCGATAAGCTGGCCCTGTACGG
>CAZSOR010000071.1:0-13872 GCA_964608395.1 uncultured Pirellulales bacterium | reverse complement strand
AACGAAAGATTCTTTGCACGGTCGACCAGCACGCCGATAAGCTGGCCCTGTACGGCATTGAGTACGCCCTTGAGATGCTCGGAGGAAAGGGCACACCTTCGGATAAAGAAACTCCCGTCGATCTAATTACCGCGGAAACGCTTCAATGAGTCCGGCTAAGAGCAAAACTGTTTTTAAGGCCAGTGACATCAGCAAGTCTTTCCCGGGCGTCCGCGCGCTTTGCTCGGTGGACTTTGACCTGAAAGAGGCGGAGGTCCACGCCCTCGTAGGCGAAAACGGTGCCGGCAAGAGCACGCTGGTTAGTATTATCGCCGGTCTGCAAAGCCCCGATTCGGGCCAGATGCAGCTTGATGAGCAGACATATAGGCCCGGCGGCAAGGCTGATGCCGAAGCACACGGCATAAGAATGGTAATGCAGGAACTGCATTTGATCCCCAACCTCAGCGTTGCCGAAAACATTTTTATCGAGAGACTGCCCAGCAGGTTCGGATTCGTTAATTACAGCAAGCTTAACCTTGCCGCCCGGCAAGTCATGCAGCGTGTGGGCCTTGGGGACGTCGAGCCCGATGTCCCGGTCAGGCGCCTTGGCGTTGGCCAGCAACAGATGGTCGAGATTGCCGCCGGGCTGTCGCGGCGATGCCGGATATTGGCGCTGGATGAGCCGACCGCCTCGCTGACCGACCGGGAGATCGAGCTGCTTTTCGCCCAGATCAGAAAGCTCAAGGCCGAGGGCGTCGGAATTATTTACATCTCGCACCGGATCGAAGAGGTTATAGATATTGCCGACCGTGTTACGGTACTTCGTGACGGCAAAGCCGTCTTCACCGGTCCAACGAGCGACTTAAGTCCCAACGAAATTATCTTCAAGATGGTTGGCCGCGATTTGGAGCAGGAGCAGTTACGTCACGGTTCGAAACCGGGCCCGGTCGCGCTTCGTGTTGACGGGCTGAGCGTTGGGGATAAAGTCCGAGATGTCGGCTTCGAGGTTCACCGGGGCGAGATTCTGGGCGTTGCCGGCCTGATGGGTTCCGGCCGGACCGAGACGATGCGGGCGGTCTTCGGCGCCGATAAGGCCGACCGGGGCCGGATATATTTATACGGGGCAGAGGAGCCGGCCCAAATTCGCAGGCCGCGTGACGCAGTACGAAACGGCATCGCTCTTCTGACTGAGGATCGCAAGGAGCAGGGGCTGCTGCTGAGCCTGGCCGTCCGTAAGAATATCTCGCTGGCGAGGCTGGGCGATATCAGCAGGTTCGGCTGGCTGAACGTATCCGAAGAACGGTCTGTGGCCGGCCGGTACGTCGATGCCTTGTCCGTGCGATGTTCGTCCGCCGAGCAGATGGTCGGCGAATTGAGCGGCGGCAACCAGCAGAAAGTCGTCATCGCGAAATGGATGTATCGCGACTGCGATATTCTCATCTTTGACGAGCCGACCAGGGGCATCGATGTCGGGGCAAAGTTCGAGATATACCACATGCTCTCCGAGCTGGCCGAGAAAGGAAAAGCGATTATTTTCGTCTCGTCGGACCTCAAGGAGCTTATGGCCGTCTGTGACCGCATTATGGTCTTCTCGGCCGGACGCGTCGCGGAAACGTTCGGCAGCCGGCAGTTCAGCCGGGAAAAAATTATGTCTGCCGCGTTCAGCGAGTATATGGGTGCCTGAAAAGAGATTCCAGGGAAAGTTATGCACAAGATTATTAAGAAGAGAATCACGGATGTGCCCGCTTTTGTCACGGATTACCTCGGCATGTCACTGGCATTGGCCGGGCTCATCGTTTTCTTCGGCATCAAAGCGGACAATTTCTTCACTCTGACGACTTTCAGGACAATCGCCAACCAGGTCCCCGATATCACAATCGTCGCCGTTGGGATGACCTTCGTGCTGATTATCGCCGGGATCGATTTGTCGGTGGGCTCGGTCATGGCTTTGGCCGGTGCCGTGCTGGGCCTTTGTTTGATTGAATTGAATTTTCCGCTGCCCGCTGCGATTGTTGCCTGCCTGCTGGTCGGTGTGCTCTGCGGAGCATTGAACGGGGTGGTGGTTATCGGCTGGCGGCTTCCGGCTTTTATCGTGACATTGGGCATGATGGAGATCGCGCGTGGCGCCGCTTATCTCGTAACCGATTCGCGAACCATCTATATCGGCGGGCCGGTCGAAGTGATTACGGAGACCTCGGTTCTCGGTCTTTCGCTTCCGTTTATCATTGCGGTTCTTATCGTCGCAGCAGGGCAGTTGGTTCTTTCGAGGACCGTCTTCGGCCGGTACCTGATTGCCATCGGCACGAACGAAGAAGCGGTCCGGCTATCCGGCATCGATCCGCGCCCGCTCAAGCTTGCAGTTTTTGTTCTGTGCGGTTTTTTGACATCCGTTGCTGCGGTGATACACACGGCACGTCTGTCTTCGGCGAATCCAAATTCCGGCTACGGCCTGGAGCTTCAGGCCATTGCTGCCGTCGTCATCGGAGGCACAAGCCTGATGGGCGGCAGGGGCTCGGTGGTCAGCTCATTCTTCGGCGTACTAATTATTGCTGTCTTAGGGACCGGACTGGCCCAGATCGGGGCACAGGAATCGACCAAGCGCCTCATTACAGGCTGCGTTATCGTCGCGGCCGTAATCCTGGACCATTACCGCCAACGAATCCGCAAAAGGGAAAATTAAAAATCAAAGTTTTGGAATCCCCTGGGGACAACTTGATTCCCGCAAAGCGGGGGCCCTTGCTTAATTTTGCATTTAATTTTTGCTTTTTTTCGTTTTTATCAGGGGAAAGGGCCCATTATTGGCGATTTTTGCTTATCTGAAGCATGTCCGATAACATACGACTTGACACAATCAGCAAAATGCTGTATAATTATAGGTTAAGCTATCATGAATTAAATGCACGGAGAAAGACCATGCGTATAGTTGTGAAGCAGAAAGACGGCAATAGCAAACAATTCCAATTTACGGAAGGGCCCATTTCTATCGGCAGAGGGGCCAACAGCCATGTATTTTTGCCTGACAAAGCGGTCTCAAGGCAACATGCCGTTGTCCACAGCACGGAAGACGGAAAATGGATGATTGAGGACAAGGGCTCGTCGAACAAAACTTATCTAAACGACAAACCGATCGACAAGGCCGAAATCAAGCACGGCGATTGTCTGCGTATAACAGATTTTATTATCGAAATCATGCTGGAAAAAGAAGTCAGCAAGGAAATGCCGATCCATCCCGAGGATACGCTTCAACTCGAAGCCGCGCTGGCGACACCTAAGCATGAAACCGTGGTAAGAAGGCCCGATGCCCAGCACGCTCCGGCCATGAGACTCGCTGCAAGAAGGCTGACGGATTTTTCAAAAGCAAGCCAAAGAATATTCGATGCCGAGCAGCTCGATGGGCTGTTGTTGACATTGTTGGATGTCATAATGGAGCAGTTCAACGCGTATCATGTCTGGTCCGCCTTGAGAAAGCAGCCTGCCGGCCCGATGATCTGTCACGCAGGAAAAAGAAGAGATGGCTCGCCCGTCCAGCTCGATGAATTACAGCTCAGTGAGAAAATAACGCAGGCTGTTGAGAAGGGCCAGTTCTGTGTGCTGCCGAGGGTCTCGGCTCAAATGGAGTCCAAGGAAAGAATACGCTCGGCGATGGTGGCGTCTATCATGCGTCCGAACGGCTGCTTCGGTGTCCTCTACGTCGACAACGCAATGATCCACGAGCACTACAGCCTCAGCGATCTGGACTATCTGATGCTCATTGCTATGCACACCGCGGCGATCCTGAAAAGATTTATGGATTAGGTTGCCCTGGGCAGGCACACGGGCCTGCCCCTACAGATAGATTTTCCAGATCTGCTTTTTCAAGCTTGATTTATCACTCCGGTTCTGCTATGAGAAAGGTCTGAATTTAATGGCTTTAAACTCATTAGTGGAGAATTTCGCGATGCGATTAAACAGATTCACAATTTCGGCGCGGTTGGTGCATTTAACAGGTTCGATTATTCTTCTTGTGCTTTCAGTAACGTTTGCCCGCACGGCTGATGGAAAATCCACCGCCGGGGCTGCGAACGTCCCTCCCTGGGAAAGTCAGTACAAAATCAAACCGGACGAGAAGGCCCGGCTAACTGCTGCCGATGTGGTCGGCCCGGATGGCATTGTATATCCAAACTGGACAAAATGTGGAGTGCAGGGCGGTATTCCGGAAGTAAAAGTTGTTACGACAATTGAGGATTTCGGCGCCAAAGCGGACGATGACGCCGACGATTCCGAAGCTCTTGCGAAAGCATGCCGGGCCGCGGGCAAAAAGGGTGGCGGGGCGGTACTTCTGGGTGAGGGTGTCTACTATCTTGATCGTCCGGTGACGGTACGTCACGACAACGTGGTTATCAGGGGCAAAGGGAGCAACAAGAGCCGTTTGATCTTCCGGTATTCGATTCCTGAGTCCGGCGTAGCTTTCTATAATCCGCCTGCGGGCGGCCGGGTGGGAAGGTACACAAGGCTTGAAATGCACTGCAAGCCTGCCGGCTTGAAAAAGATGACCATGAGCATCGACGATACGGTTGTTGGCAATTGGAGCCGGAGCAAACATTCGGGAAACACATTCGCCTTCGCTGTATCCGGTCGTAATGCTGTCGGCAAAGTTCCGGATGGCAGGCACGTGTTAAAAGGTATAGCGGAATACACGGATGGAAAAAAACGCGCGGGAGAAATTCCCATCGTCCTTGATTCAGCCTTTAACGACGTCGTACCGGTCGCGGACGTGCGGGCGGCGATTACCTTTGCCGGCACCGGGTCGGTCGGCAGAAAGCTGAAACTGGCAAAGGACGGCAAACGCGGCGATATGATGCTGGAGTTGGAAAGCACCGATGGACTTAAAGCCGGCGATTGTATTCTTATCGATGGGCCCGCAACCGAACGCTGGAAAAAGCTCACGAAAAACGCCTGCAAGTGGGGCACGTATCGTTTCTACGAAGTTGTTATTACCAACGTCGAGGACAACACCGTTGCGATTAATCAGCCGCTGCGGATCGAGTTTCCCGTTATCGACGGCTCTTACGTTCAGAAAGTCGTGCCGATCCGGCGTTGCGGAATAGAATCTCTCGGCATAGAACAGACGGAAAACCTTTGGATCAGCAGCGTAATTTTTTATCATGGATGGAATTGCTGGGCGAAGGGCGTGACCGTGAAAAAGTGCGGCCGGTTTCCCGTGTACGGCTCAATGGCCAAATGGTGCGAAATCCGTGACTGTGTGTTCGACGACGCCTGGTTCAAGGGCGGCGGCGGCACGGCCTATACCGGCTGGGACCGGTGCTGGGATTGCCTGATAGAAAACGTCGAGACGTTCAAAATGCGGCACGCGCCTCTTTTTCAATGGGCCGCGAGCGGCTGCGTCATTCGCAAAAGTGTTTTCCACGAGAGCGACGGCCAGTGGCATTCGGGATGGACGAATGAAAACCTTATCGAGCAGTGCGTAATCGAGTCCGTCCGGGGCAATGGCGGCTACGGCTACGGAATGTGGGGCTCGCCACCGGGAGATACGGCGCACGGCCCAAACGGCCCGAGAAATGTCGTTTATAACTGCGACGTCAGTTCGGAAAGAGCGGGACTCTGGATGGGCGGCATGAACGAAAACTGGCTGATTCTCTACAACCGTTTCATCGCGGACACCGGCCCGGGGGTATCGGCCAAAACCGCAAGCTTCGACCACATTATCAAGGGCAACGTTTTCGTCCTCAAGGATAAAAAATCGCCGATGGTTCTGCTCGGAACGCCGGATTGTATCGGCCTTGAGATAATCGGCAACAAATTATACGGCGGCAATGGCCGTCTTTTAGCAGGCAAGGCCAGTCACACTGTCGTCAAAGAAAACAAGGCCCTTCCGCTCGGTGATGCCCCGAGGCTGGCGCCAAATGTGCCTTCGATTTACGAATGGCAAAACTCGAATCGATATTAGAGGAATTTTATTATGGACAAAAACTTGAGTCGACGTAATTTTTTAGGATTGATGGCCGGCAGTATCGCCGCGTCGATGCTGACCAACCGCCCGGGCTGTGGGGGCACTCAAAAGAAGCCGAACTTCGTTCTGATTTTTGCCGACGACCTCGGCTACGGCGACATCGGTGGTTTCGGCCTGAAAGAGTCGCCCGTCGAGACGCCGAACCTCGATCGCATGGCCGCCGAGGGTGCCAAGCTGACCAGTTTTTATGTGCCCACGCCTTATTGCGCGCCATCCCGTGCGACGATTCTGACCGGGCGCTATCCCTTTAGAAACGGCGTCGTGCACAATCCAACACCTGATATGGGACTTAATGAAGTGGGCCTGCCCGATTCTGAGATTACGATTGCCGAAGCGCTCAAAGACGCTGGCTATGCCAGTATCTGTATCGGCAAGTGGCACCTGGGCCACACGCTGAAATTTCTGCCGCGCCGGCAGGGCTTCGATGAGTATTACGGTATCCTCTACTCGAACGACATGCGCCCGGTCCAGCTCGTCGAGAACGAGAAGGTCGTGGAGTATCCCGTCGTCCAGGCGACGCTCACCAAACGCTACACCGAGCGTGCGCTGGATTTCATCGAGCGCAGCGCCAAAGCCGAGCATCCCTTCTTTCTGTACCTGCCGTACGCGATGCCGCACAAGCCCTTAGCAGCGTCTGAGGATTTTTACACGCCGGAAACGCCCGACGATCTCTACGCCGATGTCATTCGCGAGCTGGATTTCTCGATCGGCCGGGTTTTCGAGAAGCTCGAACAATTGGGGCTCGATAACGATACGCTGGTAATCTTCGCCTCGGACAACGGCCCGTGGTTCGGCGGCAGCACGGGAGGGCTTCGCGGCATGAAAGCCAAGACGTGGGAGGGCGGCCTTCGAGTGCCGATGATTGCCCGATGGCCAGGGAAGATTCCCGCCGGCCTGGTCAATAATTCGCTCGCCGGTTCCATCGACATTTTGCCGACCATCCTCAAAGTCGCAGGCGTCGATGTCCCGGCTGACCGCGTGATTGACGGCAGGGACATCAGGCCGCTCTTGACCGACGCCGACGCCGAAAGTCCGCACGAGGCATTATTCGCTATGAAGGGGACTAATCTGATGACCGTGCGAAGCGGAAAATGGAAACTTCACGTGCGCCCGCCCAATCCTTATTCGAAGCGCAGCGACGACGACTGGGTGGACCCGCGCGGCCCGGACGGTGTGACGATTCTCGCCCCGTACGAGCAGGCAAGGCCGAGCGACTATCCCGGAATCATCGGTGGCGACGCATCGAAAGATATGATGCTCTTCGATATCGAAGCCGACCCCGCGGAGCAGCATGATCTAAGCAAAAAACACCCGGATGTCGTCGAGCGCCTCAAAGCAATATACGACAAGACGCTTGCCCAGGTGCCCGAGTTCGAACCGCCGAAACGCTTCAAAGAGCTGCGAAGAATCAAAGGAGGCGATCTCAACTACGACGATTAATACCAATTGTGGTTAAAATATGCGTCTTTGTCATCTCGACCGAAGGGCCGCGGAGCGGCCCGAAGTGGAGAGATCTGGCTGCAAACAAAAAGCAAGTTTATTCAGAACCCAGATTTCTCGACTCCGCTTCGCTGCGCTCCCCCTTGGGGACACCTTACGGTGGAAATGACACGAACAAGCACATTGATCATACACAATTGGTATAATTGCTTAATTCACGGCTTTTTTTATGTTGTCGCGATCATCCTTACATCCCGGAGGCATGGTAGCTCATAGGTTCGATTTCTTTGCCGCCTGCTAAGCTGAAAGGTTTTTCGCCGAAGTTGACCGTAACGGTGACGCCGTTTGCGAACGTCGTTTGCTGGACGTCTCTGTCGGGTGTAAGGAAGCGGTGGCCGGTCATCTCTGCGTAGCCGACCGCGCGGGTGACGTTGCAGATATTCTTATAGCTTCGAGCAAAGCGGTTCTTGTTCTGCTCCCATACCCGGCTGTCGAACATGAACATCGGGGCTGTGCCGTACAGGATATTGAAAAGGTCGCGTTTCTGCCACAGCGCGGGCAGCTTGTTATTGTAGTCGCCCCAGTACCACTGCGCGACGACGCAATCGTGATAGACCAGCTCCCAGAGCGGCAGCCTGTATTTGTGCCCCAACTGGAACTTAGCCACCCGCTCGGGGACCTCGTCCCAGATCTTTCTCATATTTCGCCCTGCATCCGGGACGCGGTACGGCCCGAGGCTCATCATGCCTTCGAAGTAGTGCACGTACGGAACCGCGGCATCGTGTCCCGTCTCGCTGCCGGTGACGAGCCCGGCCTCCTCAGACATATAACGCAGCAGCTCCATCTTCCAGTGCCTGCTGTCGCTTCGTGTCATCGGGTGCTCCGGGTGATAACATTCGCGCCATGGCGAGGCCGTCGTCGTATCGATAAAGCGGCAGCGATAAGGATGTGTTTCTAATTCGGCGGGCACGCGCTGTTCGGCGTGCTTAATCGCCTGTTTGTCGCACAACACGCCGCAAGGATACATCTGGCCGTCCTTGCCTTTGACGCGCCAGCCTTCACGCCGGTTGCCTTTGCTATCGAGCATGAGATCGTCCGGCCAGCCGGCCTGGGTCCAGTCCGGATGCGAGCCGCGGAGTTTGTCTTTGACGATTTGCGGATCCATTAAATCCTGGTAAATGTCGTACCGGCTCGTCAGGACGCCGTCCATCTCGTTCATCGCTTTTATAACTTCCGGCGGCTTACGGTTGCTCCAGAGGATACGGTTTATGCCGAGACTCCTGGCTTCCCGGACTATCGTAAGGGCATCTCTTTCCCAGCACCAGATATTTACCGCCCCGATGAGCAAATCCACGTTCGGATTTTCACGCCGCTTTTCTTCCAGCGTTTTGAGTTTTCCTATCTGCTCTGCGTGCCGGCGATATCGTTTGCAGATGGCAACATGCCCGCCCTTGTCAAAGAAGATGTAGCGCAATTTCCGGGTATAGCCGAAGCGTTGTTTCTGTGAGTCCCATTCCGGCGCGATGCAGAGCTTTCCGTCAAGTCGCCTTATTCGAATGGAGGCATCGTCGGGCGTTTCGATGATAGCCATATGCCCTGCCTCGCCGTCTGTCACCCCCCAGAAGGCCATACAGATACCGTGCCCGCCGTATGCTATAAGCCGCATTGTGTCGATTGTCTTATCTTCTACCGGATAGGAGATCCCTTCATTCATGGGTACCGTAAGATACGTGCCGGGTTCGGTTACGAACGGATGCGGAAACCGAAGAGGCTGTTCGAGGTCACCTTGGCTCCAAAGCGTGACGGTGAACTCAGGGCGATCCGGCTCCAATTGAAGGACCGCTTGGACATCCATTCCGGACGGTGCGTCGAGCAAGGTCATCTCGATACCGCCGGCGACTTTTGCGCTGCGGAGTATTACTACTTCGGATAAGGACTTTTGTCGCCAGCTATTCCCGGTGCGCTTGTCGGTTACTGACAAGGTTGCATCCGCGGTATGAAGGGTGAGAGAGATCGTAGCATTGCTGATAGAGAGCGTCTCCGGCATATCTTTGGGTCGTGTTTCCAACACGTTTGCCTCTTTCACCAGCGAGAAATCATCCAGCCAGACCGTGGCCGGCCGATACCCGATCAGGCGGGGGCCGATTGTGACGACGTTGCGAGGAATCACAAACCTTGAGCGCAGGAGATGCCAGTCACAGGGGCCTGCCGCAGTGCGTCCTCCGAAAGTCCACTCAAGGGCCTTGCCTTTTTCGTCATAAGTTATCACGCCGATAGTGGTGTCGCCCGTCCCCTTGATCTTCACCCATGCCTGAAGTGTGAAAAGGTCGCCGGGCTTGACATCAAGGCGCTTCTCGGTGCTGAAACTCCAATCTTCCGCACCACGGTGCTCGATACGGACCGCATAACTACCGCTGTGGAAGATTTCCTTGTCCAGAGCAGCTTCGCCGGAGCCGGGCTTTCTCGTCCACAATTGGGCCCAGCCCGAGACTCGGCCTTGCTCGACTTCTTCGAATCCTCCGTTGGCTACAAGGTTGGCCGATGTTCCCTCACTGCAACAGTATAACGACAACACGGCGTACAACAGGATTGTTTTTCGGCAAGTGCCCATCGTCAAATGTCCCTTCTTGAACGTCGAAGCTAATTACGTTTCTTTGCTTTTTCGATTGTCTCGGGTATCGAGACTGCTGTTCCACTTTTTGCCTTGGATTCGTCTGCGGCGGACATAAAGGCGAAAATCTCAATCGTCTCGGCCTGCGGAACCGGGACTTTGCCGGTTTTGAAGAACTTGATAATCTCGTCTACTAACGGCTCGTAGCCGCCGTACTTGCCGGCCTGGATAATGCTCTTGGTGCCGAAAACCGTCGCGCCGTAGTCGTGTCTGCCTTTTCGCAGACCCCTGTAAGTGCCGATGCGCCCGCCTTCCCAGAAACCGACGACGAATTCGTAATCTGGGGTCTGGACGCGTCGCACGGACTGACAGCCGGTGCCCATGACGGCGAACAATATCTCGACGCCGTGCACGCCGTACCAGTACAGATCGGGGTGGTGCTCCTCGAGACTGCACGGGCTATACGCATCGCAACCGAGTATGTCACCGACTGAGTTGGTCTTTTTCATTTCGACGATGCCGGGCGAGTAACGGAGCGATGAGCTGGACCAGCACGGCACATTGTTTTCCTCGGCGAGCCGGAATATCTCAAGCACATCGGCCAGATTACCCGCCATTGGTTTGTCGATAAAGAGAGGTTTCTTTGCCGCGATTACGGGTTTGGCCTGCCTGAGGTGGGGCCTGCCGTCGACGCTTTCCAGCAGAATGCCGTCAACTTTCCGGCAAAGCTCTTCGATCGAGTCGACGATTTCCACGCCGTACTTGTCACGAAGCTCCTCGGTGTATTTGTCAACGCGATTGGCCGAGGATGGTATGTCCGGCGAGCCGCCCGGATAACCGGCGACGACTTTACAACCGTAATCCTTTGCCGGGTTGTTGATGAACTTTGTAAAGGCCGTCACGTGAGATGTGTCCAGGCCGATTATGCCGATGCGAAAGACTTTTTGCTGAGCCTGAGCATTGAGCGTGGGTATCAGGAACATGGCCAGCAGGACGATTAGCAGAATGTTGCGCTTCATAGTGACATCTCCGAATTAAATAATGGTTGTATTACTTTCGTTCCTCTTTTCGGTCAATCGTATTGAGGAATCTTTATCAATTCTCCTTTTTTAAGCGCCGACTGATGCGCTACAATTCCGGGTACAGTATACGCAAGAGATTCGTATACGTCTACGGCCGGCCGTCTGTTGTGGATTAAGGCGTCGACAAATTCGTGTGTCAGGAACGTATGCGAGCCTTCGTGCCCGCTGTTATGGCGAAGCGGCTCGGGCAGCATGTCCGTCTTCCACCATTCGGGCTGCTCGTACCGCTCGAACGTCGGGGCCTTGCGCTCGAACCCGGCATCGTCCTTTTCGATTTGTTCTGCCGAGCGGATAATCACCGGGCCGATGCCATTGGGATGCGGCGCGTAGAAGCTCATTTTATCGCCTATCCACTGCGCCCGCTCGCAGCCGCGATGGGCGCCCTTCCACCAGATATTGACACGGAAGGCGTTGCCGCGGTTGGTCCTGAACATAGTCGATTCGTTCCAGAACGGATTGCCGTAAGCGTTGTCTTTAAGGATATGGCTGTCGTCGCCCCAGCCGTGACAGACCGCCTCGGTCAGGCGCTCGCCGGTGACGCCGATAAGCTGGCTGGTGCAGTGGGTCGGATAGTGCATCGGCGCCACGCCGTATCGCCAGGTTCGCTTGCCGTCCCAGAAGTAGAGCACTTCCAGCCCGGGATGCTGGTACTCGGCCTCGCAGTAATATAGCGAGCCGAACTTTCCCTGCGTGTAGAATTTGCGGACCGAGATTGTGGACTGCTGATAATGTCCGGTCTCGGCCATCATGTAAGTCAGGCCGTACTTTTTAACGGTGTCCAGCAGCAGTTCGGCCTGCTCGATCGTTGCCCAGGCGGCGGGGACGGCGGAAATTACATGCTTGCCGTTTTTCATCGCTTCTACGGTGTGCTGCACGTGAAGCGGGCCGTCAGTGAATATCGCTACCGCGTCGATGTCTTTGGCGAGCACAAGCTCTTCGAGCGAGTTATATGCTTTCGGGCAGCTATAAACTTCCATGAGTCTCTTGCGCCGGTCCTCGCGCAGGTCGCTTACCGCTTGGACCTCGCAGTCCGGATGTTCGTGCCATTGAAAAGATGTGCCGAACCCGCCTCCGACGACGCCGATACGAACTTTCTTCGGGGCGGTGTTGACCGCCAGGGCGGCCTGTGAAGTCAGCAGCGTTCCTGCAAGAACAGAGCCGGTTTTTTTCAGAAAATCACGCCGGGAATTATGTTTTTCGGATCTTTCTATAAGCATTATTCAAGCTCCTTGATATAAATATTCGCAAACTGAACGTGGTCGCCGTGATGCTGCAGGGCTATGGGACCGCGTTCGGGCAGTCCGGGAAGCCGGGCCTCGCGGATTACTGTTTTTCCATTGAGCACGATAGTGACTTTGTCGCCGATGGCGGTGATTTCGAAGCGGTTCCATCGTCCGACGGGATTGTCCGCATTGAGAATCGGCGTTGCGCCCCTTCGCACTTCCGGCGGCATATTCATATCCTTGCGGTATCCCCATATTTCGCCGGAGCCGACGGGCCAGTTCCAGATATTGACCTGGCTCTTCGATACGCCGCGCAGGTAAATGCCGCTGTCGCCGGCGTCCATCACGGCGACGGTTAATGGTTTGCCGTCCGCATCGGTGGCCTCGGAGCCGTCCGGTAGAACCACGGGGACATTGTCAATCTTCGGCTTGTCCGGCAGCCGCCAGTCGACGATGAGAATGAAATTGCCGAACTGGCGCTCGGTCCAGAGGTTTTTGTCCTCCGCCTGGCTCTTGCCGTCGTAGTCGAGAATCCAGTTCCTCGCTCGCCAGTGGCCTTCGTGGCCTTCCGTCTGTTTGAAGCCGCGAAGGTCCAGCCCGTTGTACAGGCAGCGGAAACCCTGATCTTTCTGTGCGACGACGTCCGCCGGCGGATTCGTGCCGGGCAGCTCGCGAATGCGGATATTGCGGAAGTGAACTTCGCTGCCCTCGGATTCGAGGCAGATGTACCCTTTGCGCGGATTCAGGTGATAGCCGCGAGTGACAATTTTGCCGTTCACCGCGAGCGTTGCCGTTCCGTTTCGGCTCTCGACGCGATAATGGTTCCATTGCCCGGTGGGATTCATCCGGTCCTCGGAGGGAAACGAACGTACCCAGCCTTTTGCATGGGGTTTGTCCGGGGTCATCGTCGCGCCGTGGATTGAGAACATGTCACCCGCATTGCCGTCCATGATCTGTAATTCTATCGAGCGTGTGAACGGCTGGCCCACCGCGGTCACGGGATCGGAGTGGATGAACAGACCTGCGTTGCCGCCCTTTTTCATGTGCCGCCATTCCAGCTCCAGCACGTAGTTTTCGTATTGCTTTTCAGTTCTCAGCACTCCGGTCGGGATGCCCGTACAGATGATTGTCCCGTCCCGCACCGTCCACGTCTCCGGCGCGCAATTGACGTTCACCCAGCCGTCGAGATCGCGGGCGTTAAACAGCGGCACAAATCCGTCGCCGGCAGCTTGCAAGCTGCTCGTACAGCAGGCGAAGCCAATTAGAAGGATAATGAACTTTTTCATCGTAAAGGCTCCTTAATCAATTTTTGTTGAAAAGGGTAGTGGTAGGGTGGGGCTTGCCCCACCACAATATACTTAAGACTCTGTCCGGTGGGGCGAGCCCCACCCTACATTTCTTATTTCAAACTGCCCCGATCGGTCACAAGATCCCCGAAGGGCGCCAGAAGTTCGTATTTATTCCGCCAGGTTGTGTACATAATTCCGCTGGCCCCGGGCGTGGCCTCCAGGACGTCGAGCCATCCGC
>CAZSOR010000070.1:0-17519 GCA_964608395.1 uncultured Pirellulales bacterium | reverse complement strand
CCTTTCTCCGGGCCAACCAACTGCAGATAATCGTAGTACGTATTACCATTAGCGTAGTCGTCGGAACTTGCCCAGCCGTTATAATAGCAGGAGGCCGGTATCGGATGCGTCGGCGAAGCAATCGCCAACAGATATGTAATCATGCACTCATTGTAGCCAGCAACTGCGTGGTCCATATGCCATTCGTAATTCGGTGACCAATGCCAGTAAAGCACCTGGCTGCCCGGATGCTGGAGATACCAATCCCATTCGACCTGCTCCCACATTCCGGTAGCTCTGCTGCGGATTTCCGTCTCGACCGGATCGTTCGGATCATCGAAGTATTGCCGCACAGTAAGCATGCCCTGTATTACGTATGCGGTTTCGACCAGGTCGCCGCCGTTATCATATTCGCCGAAGGGCTTTGTCTCGCCCGTGGCTCCGTTCATCCAATGCGACCAGGCGCCATGGTAACGGCTCGCCTTTTCGTCCAGGAAGGTCAGAATCTGCAGCACGCGGCCGGCAGCCTGGGTGCGAGTGACGAATCCCCGCTCGGCACCGACGCACATAGCCATCAAGCCCATGCCCGTACCGCCGGATGTGCAGGTGTCCGTGCTGTGACTGAATTGATATCCTTCTCTCGCCAGCCCGCTGACGGGATGACCGTAATCCCAGAAGTACCTGAATACCGCTTCCTGCACGGAAGTAAGAAGCTGCTCATCGGTCATCGCATAAGAGGTGGCGGAAACGATATTCGAGGGCTCGGACTCCCCGCCGCCAAGTATTGCCGCCGACTTTACGTAATAATAGTAAGTCTGATCGTTTACACCGAAAAAGTCACTATAAACAGAGAATGTATGTACCGAATCATTCAGTTTGGTAAAGATGCCATCATTGGAGTCGGCGCGATAAATGTTGTAGCCAGCCAAATTGGGATCCGTATCGAGCTGCCATTTGAGATCGATTCTGCTGTCATGAGCGACGGCATTCACATCATTGGGAGCAGGCGGCGGTGGAGGCGGAGCAGGAGGTTTTGGATGAGCGATATCGCCAATTTCCTCGGCAGTCAGCGCGCGGTTGTAGATACGCAAATCGTCGATGAGGCCATTCCAGTAGCGATTCGGCGCTTGTCCGTTTTCGCCGATAAGGACTCTGCTCCACTTGCTGTTTATGCTGCCGTGAACCGATTTGGAATCTACGTCATTACCGTCTTGATACATGTAGAGCATTGAGCCATCGTACAGCCCGGCGATGTGATGCCAGTTCTCGTCGTTCACTTCGTCGCTATAAACTTCCGGCCAGCCCCCTCCTGTAAGGCCGAGGCAAAGAAAAGCGACTCGATCGTCGTCGCGAGTCCTGGCCAGAACCCAGTCGTCTCCCTTGTTAACGATGGCATTCCAGTTTCGATCAAACGCCCGGACCTTTATCCAGCACGCAACCGTGATTGCTTCGGTGAATGTAAGGGACGGGTCATCGCCGACGTCTACATAGTCGCCGTCACCGTCGAAGCTCAGGCACCAGCCGCGATTCGGGTCGTCAACCCAGATCGGGTCGCCGATAATGGTGCCGTGGTTGCTGCCGGCGGCGTCGATGGCGTCGCCGTCGAATTGCCAGTAGCTGACAAGATTTGGGTCATTCTCAAGTGCTAAAGCCGAACCTGACGGCATAAATATCATTGCCAACACCAATAGCGCTACGCTCAGAAAACCAGGGACATTCTTTCTCATCGATTATCTCCTCTCAAAAATTGTTGAAAGTTATTGAGAAGTTATTCAGGACAGCCACCGTATTCTCTGTGCACTGTCTCAAAGCCATTAGTAAGGAGCACGAATCCCAGATATCCCGGTTCGTTGCTCCCTTACTAATAAGAAATGTACACTATTGAAGCAAGATAGTCAAGAAAAAACAAGCCATCACATCGTGAAGCCCTTCGACCTGAGCGCAGTCGAAGAACTGTATTCCTTCGCCCCCCTGCTATCCACCGCTCGTCATTGCGAGCCGATTCGAAGAATAGTGCGGCAATCTCAGACGCTATATTGGGACTTTTTCAACAGCCCCACTGTCCATAGTTTACCTATACCTTCATCTCCAGCGGTCCCCAACCATTGCGGGGCTCACGCCAGGCCAAATCGTTGATCTTCGGGTCGCTGATAATCTTGCCGGCTTCGTTCAGCTCGAGCTTCTTTCCCGCGCGGGCGCAAAGGTTTCCGAGTTGGATGTTTGCGGCCATGGGACCGGAGTAGCCCCAGTTGGACTGGCTAAATTCTCTCGGCTTCTCGCCCCTACAGGCCATAAAGAACTCTTTGTGATGTCCGGGAGAGCGTTCGAGCAGTTGTTTGGCGCGGCCGAACTCTCTGCGCTTCGCTTCCGGGATCAGTAGCGGAGTATTCCAGTAATCACCATTGACCAGCATTTTTCCCTTGGTGCCGATGACCAGATTTCCGGTTCTCGGCAGTTTGCGCCCATCGACCTTGAGTTCCTCGGGATTCTCCGGCATAATATCTTTGCCGTCATTGTCCTTGCCCTCGTACCAGTAGGTGGTGAATCCGGGCCGGTCGCCTTTTGCGCGGTAGGTGCTCTTTACAATCATCCCGGACGGCCACTGGTCCTTGACGGGGGCGGTCATCATGATCGGCTCGGCTGTGGCGGCGTAGCCCGGTTCCATGATCGCGTAGATTCCGTCGGTGGTATGACAGGCCATGTCACCCAATGCCCCGGAGCCGAAATCGACCACGCCCCGCCAGTTGAACGAATGGTAGACTCCCTTCTTGAAAGGTCGCATCGGGGCCGGGCCGATCCAGGCATCCCAGTCCAGGTCTGCGGGGATCGGATCTGATCCGGCCGGACGGTCTCCGCCCTGTGGCCAGATTGGGCGATTCGTCCAGGTGTGAAACTCCTTGATATCACCGACTGCGCCGGCCTTGACCAATTCGTACGCACGCCGCCATCCATCTTGGCCGTGGCCCTGGTTGCCCATCTGGGTTACGACTTTGGGATTCTTGGCGTAGGCTGCTGCCAGCAACTGCGCCTCACGAACCGACCAGGTCAGCGGCTTCTCGGTGTAGCAGTGAATACCCATTGAAACGGCGGTCATCGAGGGAGCAAAATGGCTGTGATCCGGAGTCGCCACGAAAACAACATCGAGGTCCTTGCCGTGCTTTTCGAATACCTTCCGCCAGTCCTGATATCCGGCTGCCTTGCCCCAGCCTTCCTTGTCGAGGACGCCGCCCCAGCGGGTTTTATCGACCTCAGCGAAGGCGATACACTGAAGGCCTGCCCTATGGGATTGTCCCGTATGGGACCCAGCCTGTCCGCCCGCGGCGATGAATCCCACCTGGAGTTTTTCGTTGAGTCCCTGGGCCCGGATGAGGATCGGGAAACCAATAGAGCATGCTGCTCCAGCGGCAGCGGTGCGTTTCAAAAACTGACGACGTGTGATGTTTGACATAATCTTGGCTCCTTAACTTTTAGTTAATGATAAAATCAAAGGACAACAGCTAACCAGTTGCCAATTCAGTTGCCTATATTATCCTTTGTATTTAAAATATGCAAGATCTATCTGAAAAATCGTGATTCCTATGGAAGATAATGGATGGACCCAATCCCGTTATTTCCTATTTTTTCTCAGATTGTACGCTTCGGCGGCACTGAAAAAGACATAAGGAATATAGCCTTTATTAAGGCACGATGATCTCTAAATCCTTTGTGTGCAGAGGGATATCAGGTTTCGTGATTTTGAAGGCGTTTGCTGTCCGGGTCGCCCCCTTAAAATGGACGTCAAAAGTGTCTTTTTCAAGCCCGTCAAGACCTTCAAGGCAAAAAGCCCCATTATTGTCAGTCATGGTCCACCAGGTTAGGCCCCACGGTGTGATTGTCCTGACAACCGCCCTGGGTATAGGATTGCCCTGGGCGTCGCGAACATGTCCGGATACCGAGTAGTCTTTTGGAAGATTGATGCGTATCTCAAGGTCAGCCTGATTCGCTGCGGAGGTTAAATCAAAAACCTCGGCATTAATCGGCCGCTGCTGCAGATTACCGCCGGTATGGCCTAAACTTATATTGCATTTCAGGGGCGCGACGCCGGATATATTGAACATTCCCTGCGCGTTGGTGCAGTGTTCCTTGCGTGTATATTTCGCGTAATATCTCATCTCCGAACCGTCGCTTAATTCTTCTTCGAGCGGAAGAAAATTCAAGATTCGTTCAGGTGCAGGATTACCTTTGGTGTCCAGGACTCTTCCGGAAACAGAAACTAATTTTGTCAGTTCGATATTCCAATCCCGGTTCACGCCCTTAACAATTTTTCTTGTGCAATATATGGAGGCATAGCCATCGGCATATACGGACAAACCAGCATGGCCACCGCGGACCGGCACATAAAATCGGCCATCATTGCGGGAAAAACTCCTGGTATCATTCAAGTCATTATCCGCTCCCAAATCACGAACGACCACCTGCGCACGGGCTACGGGATTCCCATGCCGGTCTGTAATGCGCCCCGAAACGCTTCCCAAAACTCTTTCTCCGGAACGAGGTTTACACCCCACCATAAGGATAAGGAACAGGATGACCGGGGCCGACAAAAAAAGTGTCATCCGGCGAGAATTGTTGTTACATTTCATTTCTTTTATCTACAGGGAGATTCACTACGGACAGCCACACTTTTCTGTTATCGTAAATAGGTTACTGTCCATAGTTTTCCTTGCACTTAGTATTCAATCGTCACTATTCAATTTATGGTTTAGCTATAGTAAACGAGATTCTCTACGTTAAAACGCAAATACTGCACCGGCTTGCAAATAGGTGGAATCTCCATCAAATTCTCGCCCTATGCCAATCGTTCCCATGAGATTGTCGGTAAACCAGCATCCCAACATAGCCGTAAAGTAATTGGCTTCATCACCTACATTATCGTGGTTGGCGGATATCTTGGCCATCAGGATCGGGGCCAATTCAAATTCAATGCCAATGCCCAGACCAATACCCACGTCCGTATCATCCTCCTCAATCGCCGGACCGGTTACGTCCATGTCCAGAACCCGCAATCCGAAGTTGAAATATGGCTTGATTGTTTCACTCTCACAAAAAGTATGCACCAGGTCAGCCCGAAAGCACAGAGTAGATATTTCTACATCCTGCCGGTATCTTTCCCCTTCGGAATACAAATAATCAAGACCCAACTGAATATCCTGATTCGATTCCTTGTTAATGTTGACTAATACCGAACCCCCTTTCCCATCGTCCAGATAGGATTTGTCACCGTCACCATAGTCAAAATACGAATAGTACAGCGCAGTGTAGTTCTGTCCGAACATGGTCTTGGCCAGCGATACACGGGTTGTTACTAAAACAACGGCCAACAATACAAAACATATTCTCACTTTCATATTCTCTGTACCTCCCAAAATGGACCAATAGCAAAATCAATGACAATAGTCATTAGTCAATAGTAAATAGTAAATATCAAAGTACTTTCCCATTTGACTTCATAATTGGTGCTTCTGCAAGCCAAAGTCTAAATAATACCACAATAGGCGGTTCGATTTCAACACTCCTGGCCATCACAGCGACCGATTATATTAGAAACAGTCACGCGTTCCCTGATTGATTCTTAAGCACCCCGCCGCACAAGGTTTTTTCAGAACTCAGAATCGTACGTTCCAGGCGTCTTCTGATCTTCAGCTTCCTCGTGCTCATCCTCTGGCCCTTGTGAGGTTCCTTCCGGCTCAGAGATTTCCGACGTCATACCCTGACCTTCCTCGGGAGGCATAATTTCCCGCATATCAGTAACGGCAGCTCGAATGAGACTATGAGTTTTTTCAGTGGCAGTCCGGAACTTTTCAAGGCTCTCGGTTTTGTCTGTTAGGGCCTTTATACTTCGATCGGCCTCAGCAAGACCAGATCCATTATTGTTCACCATCTCCTCAATTGATTCCAGCTTGGAGGCAAGCCCATTCACCTTTGCCTCAAGTTCCAGAAGCTGATTTAGTTTCTCTCCGACGTTGTTTTCAAACTCATCAAAACGAAGCTCGAAAGACGCCATCTTTTCTGAGGTCTTAGCAAGATCAGCCGTATGCCTGTCCATCATTTGCTCAGTTGCTCCCTGCTTAGCGGCCAGTTCACTTAGCCTTGCAACATGTTCTGCGAGCTGATTTTGATTTTCATCTGCTTTGCTCTGGCAACCGGTCATACGGGATTCAAAAGATGCCGTATTATCCGCAGCCTCAATTATTCTCCCTATATCCTGGGATTCGAGCACTCTCTTGCCTAATGCTGACAAACGTTTACTTACTATAAATAGCCATCCAATTGCAACTACGGCCACCACTAAGGATATGAATGCCAAAACAAATAATGCTATCGTTATCATGTCGAGCATTTTAGTACCTCCTGTATAAATAAGGTTCTTATAGTTATTAACACCAACGCTAAAGAGCTTCTCTAAGAATAATTTTGCACACTTGCAGATGTTTTACAATATGAAAATAAACAATTTTTGGGCCACAGAGGGCACCGAGCACTCAGAGAAATAGCTCAATAATCAATAGTAAATAGAAAATAATCAATGACAATAGTCAATCGTCAATTTATGGCTTAGCCATAGTAAATAGTCAATCGCAAATCGACAATCGTAAATAAAAATGGCCCCTTTATTTTTCCCCTATTATTTATACTATTTTGTTCTCGTAAAATAGGGTCCGTCCCTATTTAAATCAAAAGTATATAAATGACTACCTTGCAGCAAATCCGAAACCGCCAAAACGGCAGAAATAAGAGCCGCTCAGATACTGACAGGCTTTATGTTCCTGTTTGTGTTGGCATTTATTAAGAAATAGAAAAATAGTCAATAGTAAATCACGGTTTTGAATTATCCATATCGTTTCTTATACTTTAATCACCACTTTAGTACTGCTAACAACGAAGAGAGGAGGCTGAATATCATCAGTCTATCCAGTTTTTTTATTGTTCTCGGAGCATATACAATTGTGGATATTGGAGAATGAAAAATGAATAATTCCAAGAAGGCAAAAACCAGTAAGACAACTACCCGGAAGGCAACTACCAGGAAAGCAACCATCAGGAATACAGACATCAAGCAGATAAAAACCAGGAAGCCATGCATAAGGAAGACAACTACCAGGAAGGCAAATATCAAGGAGGTAAATAACAAGAAAATACATGAATGGATTACCGAGATCACCGAGATATCATTGTTGTTAATCGCGTTTGGGGTTGTCGCCGAAATTCTGTTCGGCGGTATATTTCCCATTGGCAGCCGGATAATGACGAATCTCATGGGAATACTCGGTACTCTGGGCGAAAATGGATTTGCCGGCCTAATCGCGTTGGGGATTGTTGTCTATATCTTCAAAAGAGCCAAAGTCTTTGCATAAAACCAGGCGGTTCGTACTCATTGCAGGAATCGCTCATATTCGAACTATATCAGGGGCAGTCACGTTGTAAGTGTACTGCCCCTTGCCATTAATAACTGTACGTAGTTTCTCCCATAATCATTTTCTCGAAACTGCGGATTTCGCAGATTACGCTGATTACGCAGATCAAAATTAACCACTAAAAACAATAGTCATTAGTCAATTGTAAATAGTAAATAACAAGGCCTTTTATCCCTTAAATCGAAAATCATAAATAGAAAATAGTAAATAATCAATGACAAGGCCTGACACTTTTATTTTCCCCGGAATAAATGAAATTTAATAGGTATGGTGTCCCCAGATTTCTGCATCAGGTGCGGCGTGAAAATAAGGCGATTCAAGGAAGTTCCGCGTTCAGTGTTGTATTACGCCTTTGGAAATAGAATACCCTAAAACAAGTCAAAAGGCAAACGGATAAAAATAAAAAAACTTTGACTCTATGGATAACACTAATATGTAATAGCAAATCCCGGACCGAACAGGATTGGGTGCGTCCCTATTTATACTAATAGTTCGATGAGGGCAAAAGCTTTCTTGATTGGCACCTTACTTTAAAAGGGGTGTTCCACGAAGGAACACCCCTTTCTATTGAATAGCTTTGTCACTTATTCAGAATGATCATGCTCGGGATCCGTGCAATCCAAGGCATTGCACTTCAGCCAATTCTCAGTCAAGATATCCAGATCCAGTTGATCCACAATACAATCGAGATTGATATCCGCAGTAGAGGGTGTCCAACCCGGCAACGACTTAGCAGCTTCGCAGTGATCGCTGAATACATTGATCGTCAGGGTGGCCGCAACCTTGTGTTCACCGTCAAAGGCCTCCAACTGCAAGACATACTCGCCTAAGGCTGACAGGCTAACACTCGTATCCTCGGCGCTCGGATCGGTAATTACGGCGTCAGGGCTGTTGGGATCATCAGGTTCACTGATCACCGTCCACTGCACAGTGTAGGGACTTATTGCTCCATCGTCGGTGACGGTCGCGTCCAGATTTGTTGTCATGACGCCGTCGACCAGCCAGGTAGTTAAATCGTCGCCAACATTGACTTTGGGAGGTATATTCTCTGCCAGGAAACTAAAAATAGGTCCCAAAATCGGATCATTGCCACCACCGACATAAGTATCGACGGCCCAATAGTATTGCGTGTATAGTTGAGTTTGCACGACAACGGAGGTCACATTTTCATTGTTGACGACCCTGATAGAATCCGGGTCGGTAAACGAATATAGGGCTTCCCAGTCGTCGGTGAAATAGACGTCAACATTCACTGGCTGATTGGGCACACACGGGTCGGGCAATGTCCAGCTCAGCTCCATCTGGCCAGCAGCTACGGTACTACCGTCGACCGGGTTCGGATTGAGCTTGTGGATAGCCTTTACCGTGGTTTGGCCTTCATTCGTGACATCATAATCCATTTGTATGGAGCCGTCGCCGCTATAGGCAGTGATCCAGCCATTATCCAAGAATCCCTGAACGACTGAGACCACATCATCGTCCAGGATCAATATCCCGTTTTTGATGTCCATGGTGCCGCCATCTGTAATAAGTAAGTTGCGATTAACGATGAGCGTTCCACCATGTAGATCCAAGTGCCCTGTCTGCTCATTCCCGGTTTTAGGAAGCTCCAAGTCACGCGTAACGATAATCGTACCACCGGTCATATTGACGTTGGCCGTATCATTGAATCCAAATTCAAAGTCACGGCCGATATTTATGGTGCCACCCATCATATTAAATGTCCCGGCGCCGCCCCGGCCCACTACAAGGTCCTGGGGCATCGTAAGGGTTGCACCGTCCATCACCGTAAAGGTTAAATCCCCACCAACGTGCATTTTCTGGCATATAGCACCTTCGCTCGCGAGCGTCGCGCCGGCTTCGCCATTAACGATTTTCACCCAGTGGCCAATGGTGGAGGGGTACTCGTCCCAGTTATCCGGGCTGCTCCAGAGGTGGTCGTTGGGATCGCCATCCGTCCAGTTGGAAGTTGCGGCCTGAACATGACCCACCAGCGACAATATCAAAACTAAAGAAATCAGGTAATTCAATTTTGTATACATAATGCTTCTCCTTCGAAAAAGGCCAATATATAAAACAATCAACAATGGCCTTCTGTTAAAGACGTTGTTATTATTACGGCATATCCGGATCCGGACAGTCCAGGCCCGTACATTCAAGCCATTGCTCATTCAAGATATCCAGATCCAGTTGATCCACAACACAATCGAGATTGATATCCCCAAGAATGGCTGTCCAACCCGGAACCGACTTAGCAGCTTCGCAGTTATCACTGAATACACCGATCGTCAGGGTGTCCGCGCCCTTGTATTCACCATCATCGGCTTCAAGCTGCAGAACATAGGTCCCCAACGCACTCAGCGTCACGGTTGTCTCAGTCTGGTCAGGATTGGCAATCACTGCCGTCCCTTCATTGGGTTCACTGATAACAGTCCACGCCACAGTTGTGGGGTCGACATCTGTCACTGCCGCTGCGATCGCCGCTTCTACACTGACGTTGTCCAGCCAGGCCGCTATATAGTCGGCGGTCTTGACCACCGGAGGCGCATTATCAGATAGAAAATCGAAGATCAAACCCAAATTCGGATCTGCCGCACCTGGGGCGTAGGTATCCACCGCCCAGAAGTAACGTTGCTTGGGAAGTATCGTTACTGCCACGGAGGTCACTGCCTGATTCGCCACGATTAATTCCGCCGCAACGAGATCAGGATTAGGACCGAACCATACATCCACAGGCGTGCCCTCGTCCACCGTCCAACTCAAGGTTATGGTGCCCGGTGTTGTGACAATGCCACTATCTTCCGGTACCGGATTAAAGGGATGCAGCCCCTTTACAACCAGGATATTATCTTCAGTCGTTTCCACCAGCACGGTCCCCACACCTTTATACGCCGTGATCGTGCCATCCGCAATATGATCGTTGATATTGGCCGCCTGCGCATCAGAATACAGCAGAGTCAAGATACCGCCAGAAAAATCCATAATGGCTGTAGAATTGCCATCCCTGCGAAAACGCAGCGCCTCGCTGCTGTCTGTCAGGAGATTCAAAGAGCCACCGCGCAATTCTACAATACCATGGCTATAGGCCCTCTCAGCAATGTCAAATTCCTCGTCAAGCATGTTTACAGTGCCGCCATGGTCAACCACCAGCTTGCCGTATCCCTGAAAACCTATCTTCATACGGATTTCAGAGTTATACACGCCGCCCAGGACTTCCAGGAGATGCGGCTCTTCGGGGGTACCGCCATAACCAATGATGGACCAGTTGCTCACGCTTAGCAGCGCGCCATCAACCAGTCGCAGATGGGTGGTATTATCGCCTTCCATGGCCGTATTCTTGATCACCCCGGCATCATAGTCAAGGATACACAGGGTGTCACCGTCGAATTGGATCTTGTCATCAGAATCCGGAAGACCGTTGCTCCAATTGTTGGCATTGCTCCAGGAGTCACTCACAGCCCCTGAAAACTTGGTGTCGGCGGACAACGAGCCCGTCACCAATAATGTAATACAGATACCCAAAACAATTTGTGATCTCATGATACAACCTCCTTCAAAATAAGTTGACCCTTCACGGGTATTTTGATAATATCGGGTAACACGCTCGACATTAAATAACGAATTCTTATTCTCTATTCGTATTATAACACATTATCACTGTAATTCCTGCAAATAAAAGCTGTTTTTTTTGTTTTGAAAAGCTAACGTAAATATTTATATAATAAAGAGTTATCCTGATTTGCCGGGATTCCGAAGTTTTGCGTACTACATTGTATTTTTTTAGTTTGGTTGCGGCCAAAGGCCGCGTTAGGTTTATTCGTGGCAAATTCGTATGACGTCGGTCGTATGTCGTATTGCGCATGTAGATTCCTTCTATCGTAGGAATGACTGTTTTTTAATAGATTTCTCCACTGCGGCCTGCCTTTGGCAATCCTTCGGTCGAAATGACATCGAGAATCGAGAATCAGGAAATTGCTCTTGCAGGTTCTGGGATTAGCCGGTATATTGTGCAGGATTCCAGTATGCTACCGGTCGTCAAATTGGGATTCGGTGCGGGAATCTCCGGCGGTATTTGTGCCGCGGACGGCATGGAAGTGTAGAGTAGCTCGGGAAGTTGTAATGCCGAAGCGCAAGGACATACATAAGATACTGATAATAGGTTCCGGCCCGATTGTCATCGGCCAGGCCTGCGAATTCGACTATTCCGGCGCCCAGGCGTGCAAGGTCCTGCGTAAAGAGGGTTTCAAAGTCATCCTCATAAACAGCAACCCGGCCACGATTATGACCGACCCGGAGCTGGCCGACAGGACGTATATCGAGCCAATCACGCCGGAGATCATCGAGAAGATTATCGCCAAAGAACGGCCGGATAGCCTGCTGCCAACGCTGGGCGGGCAGACTGCGTTGAATATGGCGGTGGAACTGGCCGAGAGCGGCGTTTTGAAAAAGTATAAGGTCCGGATGCTTGGCGCGAACTTAGCGTCTATCAAGAAGGCTGAGGAGAGAGACCGGTTCAAGAAGATAATCGCCAAGTGCGGGCTGGAAGTGCCCAAGAGCGGATACGCCCATACATGGGAGCAGGCGAAGAAAATTATCGGCCTCGTGGGATATCCGGCGATTATCAGGCCGAGCTATACCTTAGGCGGGACGGGCGGAAACGTCGCTTATAACGCCGAGGAATACGCCGAATATATCCACTGGGGCCTGAGCCTGAGCCCGAAGAGCCAAGTACTCGTCGAGGAATCCGTCGCCGGCTGGAAGGAATACGAGCTGGAGGTGATGCGGGACAAAAAAGATAATGTCGTGATTGTTTGCAGTATCGAGAATCTGGACCCGATGGGGATTCATACCGGCGATAGTATCACGGTGGCTCCCGCACAGACGCTTACCGATAAAGAATACCAGATAATGCGGGATGCTTCGCTGAAGATTATCAGGGCAATCGGCGTGGAAACCGGCGGCTCGAATATCCAGTTCGCCGTCAATCCCGATAACGGCAAGCTTTACGTTATCGAAATGAATCCGAGGGTCTCGCGGAGTTCGGCGCTCGCATCCAAAGCGACGGGCTTTCCCATCGCCAAGATCGCTTCGCTGCTGGCCGTGGGTTACACGCTCGATGAAATCCCGAACGACATCACGAAAAAAACGCCGGCCTGCTTCGAGCCGACCATCGATTACTGTGTCGTGAAGTTTCCGAGGTTCACGTTCGAGAAATTCCCAAAGACCAATCCGGAGCTAACCATTCAGATGAAGTCGGTCGGCGAAGCGATGGCCATCGGCAGGACGTTCAAGGAATCGCTGCAGAAGGCGATTCGCTCGTTGGAAATCGACCGCTATTCGCTCGATAACCGGCACATTAATAGCGATATTTCGACGCCGGAGCTAAAAAGAAAGCTGCGAACAAACTGCTGGGATAAACTTTGGTATGTCGCCGAAGCGCTGCGGCGAAAATTGTCCGTTGAGGAAATCTTCGCCCTGACAAAAATCGACCGCTGGTTCCTCAACAACATAAAGGACATCATCGATCTCGAACAAGAGATAAAGCAAACACAAACCCGCCGAAATCGCCCCGGCGTCCTGAGCCTCGGAACCGCCATCCTGAAAAAAGCCAAAGAGTACGGTTTCAGCGACAAGTACCTGGCATGGCTGCTTGATGTCAAAGAGCTGGACGTGAGGAAACGCCGGCAGGCCCTCCATCTAAATGCAGTCTATAAAACCGTCGACACCTGCGGCGCCGAATTCGAAGCGACAACCCCCTACCTCTATTCGACGTTCGAGACCGAGTGCGAGGCCAATCCGACCGGCCGCAGAAAGGTCATGATTCTCGGCGGCGGGCCCAACCGCATCGGCCAGGGAATCGAGTTCGACTACTGCTGCGTTCACGCCGCGTTCGCTCTTAGAGAAATCGGCATCGAATCAATCATGGCCAACTGCAACCCCGAGACGGTAAGCACCGACTATGATACCTCAGACCGGCTGTACTTCGAGCCGCTCACGTTCGAAGATGTAATGTCCATCGTGGAGAAGGAGAATCCGGACGGCGTCATCGTGCAGTTCGGCGGTCAAACGCCGCTAAAACTGGCTGTGTCACTCGAAAAGGCCGGCGTAAAAATCATCGGCACATCGCCCGACAGCATCGACCGCGCCGAGGACCGCAAACGCTTCAACAGGGTGGTCGACAAGCTCAAGCTCCACCAGCCTTACAGCGGTACGGCGACAACTTATGCTCAAACGCTCAAAATAGCTAATGAACTCGGCTTCCCGCTACTTATCAGGCCGAGCTTTGTTCTCGGCGGCCGTGCCATGCAAATCGTGTACGACCAGGAGGAACTGAAAGCCAGCGTGGAAGAAGCATTCGAAGTCTCGGGCAAACACCCGGTCCTGATCGATAAATTTCTTGACGATGCGACGGAGCTGGACGTCGATGCCATCAGTGACGGCAGGAGAGTTGTCATCGGCGGTATCATGGAACACATCGAGGAAGCCGGCGTCCATTCCGGTGACAGTGCCTGCTCACTGCCCCCGATTACTATAAGTAAGGATATCCTGGCCGAGATTGCCAGGCAGGCCAAACTGCTGGCGCTGGAACTGAAAGTCAAGGGCCTGATTAACATCCAGTTCGCAGTCAAAGACGGCAAGGTTTATATCCTCGAAGTCAACCCGCGGGCATCCCGGACGATTCCGTTCGTGAGCAAGGCTATCGGAGTGCCCCTGGCAAAACTCGCCGCAAAAGTCATGACCGGGATGACGCTGGACGAATTGAATTTCACAGAGCAGGTGCATCGCAGCCACTTCTCCGTCAAAGAAGCGGTCTTTCCGTTCCTGAAGTTTCCCGGCATCGACACGCTGCTTGGCCCGGAGATGCTATCGACCGGCGAGGTCATGGGCATCTCGGACGATTTCGGCATCGCGTTCGCAAAATCTCAGATCGCAGCAGGAAATATCCTGCCAACTTCCGGCAACGTCTTGTTCAGCATCAGGGACAGCGACAAAGCAAGGGCCGTCGAAGTCGCTCGCAAGTTGCACGAAATGGGCTTTAAGATCATCGCGACAAAGGGCACGTGCATCGCAATGATCAACAATAATATCCCGTCCCAGTTCGCATTGAAAATGACCGAGGGCAGACCGAACATCGTGGACTCCATCATCAACGACGAGATCGACCTGATTATCAATACGACGATCGGTAAGCAGTCGATTAAGGACTCGTTTTCGATAAGAAGGACTGCCCTCGACAGGCAGGTGCCCTACGTCACGACCATAAGGGGAGCCATGGCGGTGGCAAAGGCTATCGAAGCCATGAAGCAAAGAAAAATAGACGTTAAACCGATTCAACTATACTATCGATAAAGGAAACCGGCAGGTGAAAGCGATTTTGTTATTGGAAGACGGCACTGTTTTTGAAGGCACCTCCTTCGGCGCCACAGGCCAGAAGTGCGGCGAAGTTGTCTTCAATACGGCCATGTCCGGCTACCAGGAAATTCTCACCGACCCATCCTACAACGAGCAGATAATCACCATGACTTACCCCCTTATCGGCAACTACGGCACTAACAAGGCCGATTGGGAATCGAGGAAGATTTTTGCCGCCGGTTTTATCGTCAAGGAAAACTGCAATTATCCCAGCAACTGGAGAAACACCGCCTCGCTGAGCGATTATCTCAATGCCAACAACGTCATCGGACTCGAAGGAATCGACACACGCGCCCTGGTCAGGCATATCCGCACCAAAGGAGCAATGCGAGGCATCATTTCTTCGACCGAATTCAGCACAACCAATATGAGAAAGACGCTCGACAAATACCCCGGCCTTGTCGGCAGGGACATCGTCAAAGATGTCACCACCGAGAAAGCTTACCGTTGGGAGCAAGGCGTCGTCGATGTATTGAGCAGCACTGAATGCGCACCCGAAAAGAAATACAAGGTCGTCGCCTTCGATTACGGCATCAAGCAGAACATCCTACACCTGCTACGCTCGCACGGCTGCGATGTTCACGTCGTACCCGCAACGGCGTCCGCTAAACAAGTCCTGGCGAGAAAACCGGACGGCGTATTTTTAAGCAACGGCCCCGGCGACCCGGCGCCCGTGGATTACGCAATCGAAACCGTTCGCAAACTGCTCGGCAAAGTCCCCATATTCGGAATCTGCCTGGGCCACCAGATTCTCGCTTTGGCGCTCGGCGCCAAAACCTACAAGCTGAAGTTCGGTCACAGAGGAGCCAACCACCCGGTTAAGAATCTCAAGACCGGAAAGATTGAAATCACCAGCCAGAACCACGGCTTCTGCGTTGACATGGACTCGCTCAAAGAAAAAGAGGTCGAGCTGACGCACCTGAACCTCAACGACAGCACAAACGAAGGACTCCGCTGCAAAGACAAGCCGGCCTTCTCCGTCCAGTACCACCCCGAAGCCTCCCCCGGCCCACACGACTCGAACTACCTGTTCGAGGACTTCATAAAATTGATGGAACAGAATTCTTAAATCGTCCATCGTCCTTCGTCCATCGTATCACGTATTGTCATTCCTGCGAAGTATGTGTTTAGCAAGCTTCTGGCATTCGCGACCATCCCCAAGCTGCGCTTGAGGCTGCCACCCTTCTTAAGACACTCTAACAAAACTACGGTATCACATGTTTGTCATTCTGAGCGAAGCGAAGAATCTGGGATTTGAACGTAAGAAAGAGTTTCTTCTTGCTTATCGCCCTCCAATGATGATAAATTGACTATTTATAAATGACGAAGTGGGACGTCCGGGATTCGCCTTTTTGAAGTAAAAGAGTTTGTATGTGAAGCATATAGATTCATAGTTCGGAGAAATAGCCCATGAGGATCTCTACATTAACAAGAGCATGGATAATTTTACTGGTTTTCTCGATTGTTGCCGCATTGATTACTCCGCCGGATGTGATTTCTCAGATTATTGTAATATTTGAAATGATATTTATTTATGGCCTTCTCACTTTAATTATATCCCGATTCAAATCGCTTAAACAAACGCCGGAGAGTATAAAGAAATTGATAATTGTCATGGTATGCCTTCTCTCAATTTCAATATCAAGCTCTGTCACTTTATTTATGCAATGTTACCAATTGAGTATCGCTAATGATGATTTGAGAACCGAGCAGTCCGAACAAATCGATTTAGAATAATCATTGTAGAATGGGTCATTTGATTGCTCATCCTGAATATAAGAGAATTGATAACAAGCGAATAATGAACCGCATGGGCAGGAAAACCTGCCCATCCGACGGAACTGAAAATAAATAAACAAATTAAGGATGAAAGCAATGGATAACATGTGTACGGATTGTAAATTTTGGAAACCATTCGAAGAAAATACAGGCGAATGTCATTGTAAAGCCCCTTTGCCATATATTCACGAACCCGAAAGGGAAACATTACATAAAGTAACCAGATGGCCATTGACGAAACAGCATCAAGGTTGCGGTGAATTCGTAGCCAAAGAATAAATGTCACGAGCTTTGATCGCTGGGCTAAGTAACTGATTTAATATTTTCGATTTATGATTTTTCCTCTGTGGCCTCTGTGGCAGATCGATCTGTTTGAATAGACCCTTCGGCTGCGCTCGGGGTGACGCCAGTATAGTGACGGACGTCATTCCCATTCGATAGTTGCGGGGGGTTTGCTGGAGATGTCGTAGACTACCCGGTTGACGCCTCGGACTTCGTTTATTATGCGATTGGATATTACGGCGAGGACTTCGTAGGGGATCCGCGAGAAATCGGCGGTCATGAAATCTACAGTCTCGACCGCCCGGATAGCGACGACGTTTTCGTAGCTTCGCTCATCGCCCATAACACCTACCGTCGAGATTGGCAGCAGCACGGCCAGGGCCTGGGATATTTTTCTGTAAAGACCCGCCGACTTGATTTCATCTATCAGGATTTCATCGGCGGCGCGGAGTATTTCCAGCCGCTCCGGCGTAATATCCCCTACGACACGAACCGCCAGGCCCGGGCCGGGGAACGGATGCCGCCATACCATATCTTCTGGTAGTCCCAGATATTCACCGAGAAGCCTGACCTCGTCCTTGAACAGGTCACGCAAAGGCTCGATAAGCTCGA
>CAZSOR010000069.1:0-17630 GCA_964608395.1 uncultured Pirellulales bacterium | reverse complement strand
CGCGATGCAGTTCTACCCGGCCGCCTCGGCGCCGGAAGAAGTAGTGCATCCCGGACTCTATAAACGGCGCGACGGCCAGGTCGACTTATCCACGCTGGGCGGCCCGGGCTTCGGCTACAGGCTGAACGAAATAAAAAGGAATCTACCGGATGTAGCCGCAAGTTTCTAACTCTGCATTGATTCTAATCCAAATTTTTTGGTTGAAAATTATCCAACTAATGCTATGATATGGATGTAAGTTTTGGTGAAAGCGAAGCTTATTGTGGCAAATGTGACAGATAAAAAAGTCTATGCAGAAACCATATGCACAATAGTCAGATCAGGCATATAGGATAAATAATCGGAACGATGGTTACGGGAATCATAAGCGAACTTGATCATATCCGCCGAAGGCTGAGCAGGAATTCCCAAAGGTGTGAAAGATCTAGAATAGGACAGTTTCTGACCCCGACGGCTATTGCGCAGTTTATGGCGGATTTGTTCGAACGAGATTTTGAGGAAGTGCGAATTCTCGATGCAGGAGCTGGAGCGGGCGTGTTGTTGGCAGCAGGAGTAGAAGCTTTCATATCGAAAAAGCAGCTATTGCGGTCGATTGAAGTGGTAGCTTATGAAAATGATGAGCTAATGTTGCCGTATTTAGAAGATACAATTGGACGTTGTGAAGCTGCCTGCATAAAAGCGGGCATAGCCTTTAACGGAAAAATCCGAGCTAAGGATTTTGTGGCGGCAGGCGTGGCTCTGACGGAGAAAGGACTGTTTTCGGAACGGGCAGAACGCTTTACACATGTGATTTTAAATCCGCCGTACAAGAAGATCAACGGGCAATCGGAAACTCGTAAGCTGCTGGATGCAGGAGGAACGGAGGTTTCGAACCTCTATGCGGCTTTCGTATGGTTGGCGGCGAAGATGCTGGAATCGGGGGGCGAGTTGGTGGCGATTACACCTCGCAGTTTTTGCAACGGGCCGTATTTTCGCCGGTTCCGTATAGCTTTGCTGGACATGATGACGATGAGGCGGATTCACGTGTTTGAGTCGCGCAAGAAGGCTTTTGGTGAAGATGATGTTCTTCAGGAAAACGTGATTTTTCACGCGGCACGCGGTATAAATAAACCGCTGCACGTGACTATCTCATCGTCGGAAGACTCCGATTTCCGCAAAGTGAATGTTCGGCGCGTTCCATACGAGTATATGGTCTTGCCGGGTGACAGTGATGCTTTCATTCATCTGGTACTCAGTGATGATGACGAAGATGTGATGAACCGAATGCGGCGGTTCGGAACGCCACTTGGTGAATTGGGGATGGAGGTTTCGACAGGGCGCGTTGTGGATTTTCGCGCGCGGGAACACCTCCGGCCCCAACCTGAAGAGGGAACGGTGCCGTTGGTGTATCCGTGCCACTTTGAGGATGGATTCATTCGCTGGCCAGCCGAATCGGGGAAGAAACCAAATGCGATTGTATCATCGGAACGAACACGCGATCTGATGGTTACGGCAGGGCATTACGTACTTACGAAGCGTTTCTCCTCAAAGGAGGAGCGGAGGAGGGTTGTGGCGGCCATTTATGATCCACAACGGATCCAAGCGCCGCTCGTCGGTTTTGAGAATCATTTGAACTACTTCCACGCGGGAGGCAAAGGGCTGCCGTCGAACCTGGCGAAAGGATTGGCGGTCTATTTGAATTCTACTTTGTTTGATCGATACTTCCGGCTTTTCAGCGGACATACTCAGGTCAACGCCACAGACCTGCGGAAAATGCGCTACCCTACGCGAGAACTACTCGTGCGGATAGGCATGCATGTGAAGAATCGTATCCCGGATCAGGAGACTGTGGACGCAATTCTGGAAAAGATATACAAGAGCAATGGCTAAGAAGACAAAAGCAAAGAAAGCCGAGCGAAGAATTCAGGAAGCGCTCGATATACTGGAGGCGCTCGAACTTCCGCATCAGCAACAGAATGAACGCTCAGCCTTAACGCTTCTTTCTCTCTTGGACCTGAAGCCTGAAGACGATTGGGAGGATGCGACCGATCCGTTGATGGGCATCACGCCCATGATGGAGTTTTTCGCCGCGCACTATGACAAGCGATATGCGCCTAACACACGCGAGACTGTGCGGCGACAGACCATCCATCAGTTTGTGCAGGCCGCACTGGTTGTGTTGAATCCCGATACACCGACACGCCCTACGAACAGCCCGAAAGCAGTCTATCAAATTGAGATGTCAGCACTAAAACTGTTGCGTGAATATGGCAAACAAAGCTGGAAAGGGCGTTTGCAGAAATATCTAAAGTCTGTCGAAACGCTGAAGCGGCTCTATGCACGAGAGCGAGAGATGCGCCGCATCCCACTTAGACTCCGGAGTGCAGAGGAGATCACACTTTCACCAGGAGGACAGAATGTGCTGGTTAAGAAGATCATCGACGATTTCTGTCCACTTTTTACGCCGGGCGGGCAAGTAATATATGTGGGCGACACGCAAAAGAAGTGGGCGTATTTTGATTCCAAGGCGCTTGTGGCTTTGGGCGTGGAAGTCGAAGAGCACGGGAAGATGCCCGATGTTGTCGTTCACTACGTCGAGAAGAATTGGCTTGTTCTCATCGAAGCGGTTACTAGTCATGGACCCGTGAATCCAAAGAGGCGGCAGGAGTTGAGGCAACTGTTTTCGGGATCGCATGCGGGACTCGTATACGTAACCGCCTTTCTTGACCGGCGGACATTGTTGAAATACCTTGGCGATATCTCGTGGGAAACAGAAGTCTGGATTGCGGAGTCGCCGACGCACCTAATCCACTTCAATGGTGAGCGTTTCCTCGGACCTTATGAGGAAGATCATTAGTTTTTTAGGAGACAAGAAAATGGCGAAATTAAGTGCGTTTGCAGATGAAGTTACCGAGGGCTTTTTGGACCAGGTAAAGTATCTCGAAAGCCAGCGAGTTGGTTATATCGAGCCTCGCTTTATCGATAAGAAGAATATCATGGACCTGTCGAAGGGCGAGCTGGACGAAGCAAGGAAGATGATAAAAGACCACGGCCTGAAAGTCAGCGCGATCGGCTCGCCCATCGGCAAGGTAAAGCTGGACGAGCCTTTCGAGCCGCACTTAGACAAGTTCAAGCACGCAGTGGACCTGGCGGTGTTCTTCGAGACGCCTTATATACGAATGTTCAGCTACTACGCACCCGAGGGCAAGGACATTAATGACTATCGCGATGAGGTGCTGGAGCGAATGGCCGCAAAGGTCGAGGTGCTGGCCGGCGTTGATGTCACGATGGTGCACGAGAACGAAGCCAACATCTACGGCCACACGGCGGAGAATTGCGTGGACCTGATCGAGACTATCAATTCGCCGAAACTGAGGCTGGTCTATGACCCGGCAAACTTCGTCTGGGGCGAGAAAATCACCAACAACGTCGAAGTCTGCTGGCCTGTGATGAAGCCCTACGTCGTCCACATTCATATCAAGGACTGGAAACTCGGCGCCGCGGACGTCGGCAGCATACCGGGTCAAGGCGATGGGCAGATAAAAGAACTTCTTGCCGAATTAGCGGCGATGAATTACCAGGGCTGTATGACGATGGAACCCCACCTGCAGCTCGGCGGGCAGTTCGGCGGCTCGACCGGGCCGGAGCTGTTCTCAAAGGCGATTGCCGTTGTAAGAGAACTTTCCGCCGAGGTCGGCCTGATGTGTGATTAAACTTTTTAGGTGTAGGGTGGGGCTTGCCCCACCAGGATCGAATCGGTGGGCCAAGGCCCACCCTACGAGTCTGAAAGGAAAACAGAGATGAAGACCTGGAATTTTGGAATTGTTGGTGCCGGACTGATCGCTGATTTTCACGCCCGGGCCATCGGTGACTTGCCTAATGCGAAGCTCATCGGCTGCTGCGATAAGATCGCCGACAGAGCCAAACAACTCGCTGACAAGTATGACGTTCGTGCCTTCGAAGATTACGAGCAAATGCTCCGGAGCGATGAAATCGATATTATTACCATCGCGACGCCGAGCGGATTTCACGCCGAGCCGACGATCGCCGCGGCCGGGGAGGGCAAGCACGTAATATGCGAAAAGCCGCTGGAGATTACATTAGAGCGAATCGATTTAATGGTTGAGGCCCATGAAAAAGCCGGCACGCGTTTAGGCGGCATATTCCCCTACCGGTTCAACGATATGATGGTTCCGATAAGGCAGGCAATCAATTCCGGGCGTCTCGGCGTGATTACCTACGCCGGCATCTATGTCCCTTGGTGGCGGACCGACGAGTATTACAAGGACTCCTGGCACGGGACATGGAAACTCGACGGCGGCGGCGCGCTGATGAACCAGTCAATTCACATGGTCGATATGCTCTGTGATGTCATGCCGCCCATCGAATCGGTGCAGGCATTTACGGCAAAGCTCGGCCATCCGCAGATCGAAGCCGAGGACACCGCGACCGCAGTGCTGCGCTACACCAGCGGCGCATTGGGAATGATTTACGGCACGACCGGTTCGTACCCGGGCCAGTTCCGGCGATTCGAGATTACCGGCACAAAAGGCACCATCATCAATGTGGAAAACAGTATAACCGTCTGGCAGTTTGCCGACGAGAAACCCGAAGACGCCGAAATCCTGAAGAAATTCGGTGAGATCGAAGGCGGCGGCGGCGTATCCGACCCGGCGGCAATCACACACGAAAATCATACGCGGAACTTCAAGGCGTTTCTCGACGCACTCGATTCCGGCGAGGATTTCTGGATCGACGGGCGCGAAGCCCGCAAAGCGGTCGAAGTGATACTGGCAATTTATAAATCCGCCAAAGGGCAGAAACCGGTTAAGCTGGGCTAATGCTCCGTTGAAGGTTGTCCGAAGCGACGATGGCTCGTGCTAAACAAGTGCAAAGTCGCACAGAATCGAATCGGCGATTCCGAGCGCCTGGCGCGTGAGCGATACTCTGGCGGAGTTCATCTCGATCAAACCCAGTTTCCGATACCTTCGAATTGGCTCTGCGAATAGTTGAAGGGCGTCGTAACCCGTTTGGCTTTTGAATTCAGCCAGATCAATTCCACGCCGGCGGCGCAGATTCAGCACGGCGGTTTCGCATGCCCGTTCCAGATCGCTAAGCGTCTCGCTCGACTCGACTGTGCTTTCGCCGCTCGTGACCGCCCGGACATACTTATCTATATCGGCGAAATTCGAACTCCTCGTCCCATGCAAATACGAAGTTGCATCGGGCCCGATACCGGTATAACTTCCGTTTGCCCAGTAGTTAAGATTATGCCTGCACTCGAAATCGTGCCTGGCAAAATTCGATATTTCGTACTGGTCGATTCCGGCCTGAGCAAGCTCGTCAATAGTCAGCTCGAACATTGCCCGGTCGGTATCCTCATCGACCGCTTCTACCAGCCCCGCGGCGAGATCCCTGCTAAGCGGAGTGCCATATTCATAACTGAGGCCGTAAGCGCTTATATGGTCCGGTTGAAGTTCGATTACCCAGCGGAGATTTTGTTTCCACGAGTCAAGGTCGGTACCGGGAACGGCGAAAATCAAATCCAGACTGATATTGTCGAATCCCGCCGACCTGCCCTGCCGGACTACCCTGCGTGTGCATTCGACGGTATGACCTCTGCCGAGAAAATCCAGCTCCCGCTGAATGAAAGACTGTGCCCCTATCGAAAGCCGGTTTACCCCTGCGGTGCGCAGCTCACGCAGCAGTTCCATATCGACCTGTCCGGGATTGACCTCAACGGTAAACTCTTGCGCCGCCAGGCACCGCTGCTTAGCCCGGGCGACCAGCCGAAGCAGATGTTCCCGCTCAAGGGCGCTCGGACTTCCGCCGCCGATGTAAATGGTTTTTATGCCGTCGCCCAATTCGTACCGCTCCATCTCGGCAATCATCGCAGAAACAACGGCACCCACATCGTATTGGTCAATGGGCCTGGAATAAAAGCCGCAGTAGCGGCACTTGGCCAGGCAAAAAGGCACGTGTACGTATAAGCCGGGACCGTCCGAATCGAATTTTGAACCACCGTTACCTGACATTTTCCCAACCTGTACAACTGATTTAATACTTGCGAGAACCAGTTAAAGCTTACCAGAAATTCGCCGGGTGTGAAAGAGGTGCGGCCGAAGAACCGGCCTGCGTTTTTTCCAGTCAATACGTAATGCCGTACTATTTTTAATTTGAACAAGGACCACGCCCCATTTATATTCGGCCATAATTTTAATTACCGGTTCACTGAAGAATTGAAACTTATGATCAGAATCAGAGATATAACGCTGCCCTTCGACCACAAGCCGGATGCCCTGGCAGCGAGCATTGTCAAACGGCTGAATATGTCCGACCAGGAGCTTCTTGACTTTACGATAATTCGCAAATCCATAGACGCCAGGCGCAAAAACAATATCGTGGCTGTTTATACGATAGATGTCCGAGTCAAAAATGAGACTGAGCTGCTTTCCCGATTTTCACAGGACATCAGGATTTCTCCCGCCCCAAGCATGAGTTACCGGATGCCGGCGGTCGGCAATATGCGGGGTCTTCGGCCGGTTGTTGTCGGAAGCGGTCCCTGCGGGCTATTTGCGGCTCTAATCCTTGCCCAGCTCGGCTATAAACCGGTGCTGATAGAAAGAGGAAAGGAAATCAAATCGAGGATAAAGGATGTCCGGAATTTCTGGCGTAACGGAGAGCTTGACCCGGAATCTAATGCGCAGTTCGGCGAGGGCGGCGCCGGCACTTTTTCCGACGGAAAACTCACCTCGCAGATAAAGGATAAACATAACCGTTCGAGAAAAGTTCTCGAAGAATTTGTCAAAGCCGGGGCGCCCGAAGAAATACTCTATCAGGCCAGGCCTCACATCGGCACGGACAACCTCGTTAGGGTTGTAAAAAACCTCCGCGGCGGAATTGTCTCGCTGGGCGGACAGGTTCGCTTTGAAACAAAACTGACGGGTATCGAAATCAGAAACGGAAAAGTTGCCGGCGCAATCGTCAACGATTCTGAAAATATCGAGACGGACACCATCGTGCTTGCATTAGGACACAGCGCAAGGGACACGTTCGAGATGCTGCATCGAGTGGGCATCCCCATCGAAGCAAGGCCGTTCTCGTTAGGCGTTCGTATCGAGCATCCGCAGGAATTGATAGATAAGGCCCAGTACGGCAGGCCGGCATCCGGCGAGTTTCTCGGCCCGGCTGATTATAAGCTGGTCCACCACTGCGAGACCGGCCGCTCCGCTTATACTTTCTGCATGTGCCCCGGCGGAGAGGTAATCGCCTGTTCGTCCGAGGCCGGGGGTGTAGTAACAAACGGCATGAGCTTTTATTCTCGAAATCGTCCCAATGCAAACAGCGCCCTGCTGGCGGGTGTCAATCCACAGGACTTCGCAGGCACAGACCCTCTTGCCGGAATTGCGTTTCAGCGGAAATGGGAGCAGAAGGCTTTTGAGACCGGAGGCAATAATTACTTTGCGCCCATCCAGCTTGTTGGTGATTTTCTTGCCGGCCGGCCTTCACGTTCACCTGGCCGGGTAGTGCCGACATACAGACCCGGAACAACGCCGTGCGACCTTGGAGAATGCCTGCCCGGATTTGTCGTCGAGACTCTCCGGCTGGCAATTCCGCAGATGGATAAGAAGCTCAAAGGCTTCTCGATGAACGATGCCGTTATGACCGCGGTGGAATCGAGAAGCTCTTCACCGATAAGAATTATCCGGGACCGGACTTTCCAGAGCCCCGCAATCGAAGGCCTGTACCCGGCCGGCGAAGGTGCGGGCTATGCCGGGGGAATAATCTCCTCTGCCGTCGATGGCATCAAGATAGCCGAAGCGATATGCGGCAGAACTTTGGGAACGACCTGAAAAAATCGTATTTCGCTAAAAAGCTAACAGCTTCATGCCGGCTGGCGGCTACTCGCCCGTTTCTTTTTTCAGCGGCGCGGTCCAGAGATAAATCGTGTGCTCGAACGGATCTTCACTGGAGAACATAGTGACAACCTTGTCCGGCCTGATACCTTCCATTGCGAAGTTGTGGGAGACGATCCTGGAGCCGGGCCTGAGCTTCTCCAACTGGGGGATCAGCATTACGTTCAGCCTCGAAAGCAGAAACAGAGTAATGACGTCTGCCTTGCTCAGGTCAAGCGTGAAGATGTCCTTCTGCTCGATTTTAACCAGGTGACCGACCTTGTTCTTTTGAACATTTCCCAGCGATTCTTCGACTCGCCGGGGGTCTATATCGAAACCTTCGGCCCGGCAGCCGTATCTCCTGGCGGCTGTCACAACAATCCGGCCGTCCCCGCAGCCCAGGTCGTACAGTAAATCGTCCTTCCTGACCTGGGCCAACTGAAGCATTTTGTCCACGACATCCCGGGGTGTAGGAACAAACACCACATCCACGGCATTATACGTTTTGCCTTCGACATTTATCTCCGGAGACTCCGGCAGGAGAAAGTTGCCTTCGTTTTCGGCGTGCAAATTAATCCATCCAGAGCCCGGCGTATCCAGCGACAATGTCAATTCGGCCTTAATTGGAATTGTCGAACCGGGCTCGCTGTGCAGTGCTCTCAGCAAACGCGTATAAGTTACTTCGTCCGACAGTGTCAGTACTTTCTTTGTGTTCGGAGGTACCATGACGTTATCAAAAACAGTTGCCGTAAGAAACGTACGACCGCCGTTGACAAGGGCGTAGCGTAAACGCGGCAACGACAAGCTAACCGGATAAGGATTGTCAATCTCGACGTCGAACAGCAGTGTGGCATAGTCCAGCTCGACGCCCCCGAACCGCATAGCTTCCAGCCTGGCCACAGGCTCCCGCTCGTATTGGATATCACGCGAGGTCTCACAGCCTGCGAAAAAAGCTGCCGTCAATACTACAGAAAGAATCAGACCTTGTATAACTCTCATAATCGCGACTCCTTTCAACGCAGGCTCGTCCTTGATATCCCGAATTCATGGCTTAAGCAACACACTGTCGTCTGGGATTACGGCAGCTCAAATCTTCCAATTTCCCCGAAACCGGGCTTCTCACCTGGGGCCGATGACTGCCGGCCGAGAGACGTCACGGCCTCTTGGTGAGGCCGGTGTTTTTTCAGTTGCAGCGGCGAGGGCTTTAGCCTGGTGAATTTCACCCCCCTGCCGGTCACAAGTTCCTTTTGCTCTCTCACAAAATCAATGTACTGCAGCAAGGCCCAGGCGCTGTTGTCCCATCGCATTTGGTAGCCTCTTTGTTGTGCCTGTTTTTCCATAATAAGGCGTTTTTCCTGATTGAATACCATGTAGTCGAGGGCATGCGCGATCTGCTGGATGGACGGCTGGCCCGGATCGACGAGAATTCCCCGGGCGTACCGTCCGACGATCAGACCTTCGGGGCATCGTTTGTTAGAGTGAATCAGCTCCCGGGCGTAAATAAATTTCGTTGCGATTGCGACCCTGCCGGAACCAAGAGTATCGGCCAGGATGCCGCTCGATATCTGCTGCATGTTGAGGTAAGGCAGGATCATGCAATTTGTCGCCCCGTAGAGTCCGACCAGCGTCGTTTCGTGCAGGAACGAATCGAGGAAAACAACGTCATACATAGTGATGTCCGCGCCGTTCAGGTCTTTGATTTTGCACCAGGTCAGTTTCGAATCTTCCAGTGCTTCTCTCAGCAGTGCCTGGTATTTGCGATAGGGCTCGCCGCCCTCGGCCTTGACGAACTCAGGGTGACATTGACCTGCAATCAGATAGACTATACGGGCCCGTTGCTGCTCGGTGCAGGACTCGGCCAGAAACTTACCGTAAGCCCGGATGCTGTATTGAACGCCTTTGTCCGGCGACAGCAGGCCGAGTGTCGTGAACAGAAAACGATCCTCCATCCCATACTTGCGTTTCATCTCCAGCCGGTCGTATTGTGACCGTTGCTGCATTCTGACTCCGTGGTCGATGTGTTTGAGCTTGCCGTGGGCGATTTCGTAGGTCGGCGATTCGAGGATGTGAATGGCGTTTTCGGTTGTCACGATGAGGCCGTCGCTGGATTTGGCAAGTTCCTGCAGGACTTTTTTTTGATGCTCATCCGGGTCATCGAGGACGGTATGCAGGTAGACTAATGTGATCAGGCCGTTCGCCTTTAAAGCCCTGGCCATTTTGATGAAATTCGTGCCCTGCCCGTCCTGGCCGTTGTCGTCCGGATCGAGGCCGTACTCGTGCTGCATAAGGACAACCGTTGGGTTTGAGCTTTCCTTTGCGCGAGCGATAATGTTGGTGATTGTATCCTGCCAGGAAACGGGATTGTACTGGTCGATTGAAAGGTCAACGGGAATGTCGTATCTGCCGCTGCCGTTGTCAATCGCCGCGACCCTGATATTTCCGATCTCAGCCGTGAAGTGCTCCAGCGCGGTCGCCAGGTCCCGGGAGAATGTCCCGATCCCGCAGCGGCGCGGCGGATACGTACTTACTATCCGAATGTTATATTGCATAGCCGACTCACTCCTGCAATCTCACCGGCGCAGGGCTGTATGTTTATTATCCGATTGCCGCCAGCGCACCTTTGACGTAGCCTACAGATTCGGCCAGACCCGCCATTGGATCTTTGGCGTCCTTTTCATATTCGAACGAAACGATGCCGTCGTATTCGATCTTTATCAGTGTTTTAAGGAACCTGGGGATATCGATCACGCCGCGTCCTATTTCGACTCCGTGTCCCTTGGCAGTCGCTTCCGAGACATCCTTCATATGCACATCCAGCAGCCGGTCGGCATATTTCCTGGCCGAGACAGCAGGATCGATACCGGCACGCATCGTATGGCCGATATCGTTGCACAACCCGATTCGCTTATCCAGGTCCTTGATTTTTTCGTAGGCGCTGGCCGGGGTCGGATACACTTTATCTGTCGGCCCGTGATTGTGAATGCCCACTTTGATATCGTATTGCCGAACCTTCTTGTTGACCAGCGGCAGCAATTCAGGCTGCGGCACCCCGACGATGATCTTCATCCCGGCGGCTTTTGCGTAATCGAAAGCGTCGTTCACCTGCTTTTCGTTTCTCATATAGATGACGCCGCCGCCGTAGAGAACCAGCCCGGCGTCCTTGACTTTCTGCACAGTCTCCCGGATCTGGGCCGGCGTGCTGTCCAGTTCCAGGTGCATGCTCTTAAAACAAATGTATTTCAAGCCGACCCGCCTGGTCATGGCCAGCGTTTCTTCAAGCTTGAATTCTCTTAAGGTGTACGAAGCCAGGCCCAACTCAAACTTCGCTTGACTTTTCTTCTTGCCGGCACTGCCGACCTGGGCCAGAGAACTGTTGGTACCCGCCAGGCAAGCCGCTCCAACACCCACTGCCTGCAGAAAATTCCTTCTGCTCTGTTCTGTTTTTTTCATCTGTTTTTTCTCCTTACTTGATGTTCCGGCACCGTTTTGTGCTTTGACGCTGAGCATAGGGCAAATCCTTTTCAAATGCAAGGAAATTTGCGTTGTCGAACTGAAGGCCGTTTGGTATTATAACTGTTTTAAGACCATGTGCCAAAGTTATGGTCTTTCATGGAGAAAGGCAGGTAAGAGCAATTGAAATGCCGAAGAACCAGACAGGCAGACAGAATCACACGCCGGCAGCTCCTTAAAAGCTCTGCTGCGGCCGCCTGTGCATTCATATCTGCACCGACAATTCTGCCGGCGAGAGTTTTCGGCGTCGATGCCCCGAGCAACCGCATTACCGTAGGAATGATAGGAATGGGCCGGCAAGCTTATTACTCCAATCTGAAATCGTTTCTGGCCGCATCCGACGTCCAGGTTGTTGCCGTTTGCGACGTGGATACCTGGAGACTCGATAATGCCCGAAAAGCCGTCGAAGAACACTACGGCAAAGAACGAGCCGCCGGCACGTTCAGGGGCTGCCCGGTCTTTAGAGATTTCCGCGAGCTTCTGGATCGGTCCGACATCGACGCGGTGATGATTTCCTCGCCCGACCACTGGCACGTGCCGATGGCAATCGCCGCGGCCAAAGCCGGCAAGGACATTTGCTGCGAGAAACCGCTGACGCTGAGCATCGCGGGCGGCCGGGCGCTCAGCGATACGGTCAAGCGGTACAACCGCGTCTTCCGCACCGACAGCGAATTTCGTTCGCACGCATGCTTCCAAAGGGCGTGCGAGCTGGTGCTCAACGGTCGAATCGGCAAGGTGTACACGATTCGCACGGGCGTTCCCGCGGGCGACGTAGGTGGCCCGCCCGAGCCGGAGATGCCCGTACCGCAGGAGTTGGATTACGATATGTGGCTGGGGCCGGCACCGTATGCTCCATATACGCTCAATCGCGTCCACCCGCGGCAAAGCTATGACCGGCCCGGCTGGATGCGCGTGCCCGACTACTGCGAGGGAATGGTCACCAACTGGGGCGCCCATCTCAATGACATCGCGCAGTGGGGCAACGGCACCGACCGCACCGGGCCGGTCGAGGTCGCCGGCAGCGGCAAGTATCCTCGTGACGGCCTCTGGAACGTGCTGCTGAGCTTCAAGCTCGAATACAAGTACGCCGACGGCGTGAAGCTCTTCTACAGTATAAGCCAGCCGCACGTGCGATTCGAAGGGACCGAAGGCTGGATCCAGGCCGACTACAACGACCGAAGTCTCAAGGCTCAGCCTGAGTCGATCCTTAAATCGCCTGTCGGCCCGAATGAAATCCACCTGCCTCTGAAAAGTGAGAAGCGGGACTTTATCGATGCCGTGAAAACGCGAGGCCAGACTCTCGCCGACGCCGAGGTGGGTCACCGAACCAACTCGCTGTGCCAGATAGGACACATCGCCATTCAGCTCGGAAGAAAACTGCGATGGGATCCGGATGCTGAGAAGTTTATCAACGACGATGCCGCCAACCGGCTGCTGAGCCGGCCGATGCGAAGTCCGTGGCGACTCTGAAATGATTATTGATAATTGATTAATGATTATTATGACACTTTGTGACAGGATAGAGATATGAAAAGCGACAGAATACGAAAGACAAATACCATCAATCGCCGGCAGTTTCTTAAAGGTTCGGCCATCGCCGCAACTGGTTTTTTGGCCCCGACAATCGTGCCGGCCTCGGTCTTCGGCGCCGATGCGCCGAGCAATCGCATCACAATCGGCTTTGTCGGTGTTGGGCGGATGGGAATGGGCGACCTGCGCGAGCTTCTGGGTCATAAAGAAGCCCAGATCGTCGCCGTCTGCGATGTCGATGCCAACAGAACCCGGAATGCTCAGAAAACCGTCGAGGCACGTTACGGCAAACAAAGCGCTGGCGGAACATACAAAGGATGCAGAACCTACGGCGACTACAGGGAGCTGGTGACACAAGACGATATCGACGCGGTCTGCGTTGTCACCCCCGACCACTGGCACGCGCTGCCTTGTATCGCTGCGGCCAAAGCGGGCAAGGACATATTCCTGCAAAAGCCGCTGACGCTTACCATTCGGGAGGGGCGGGTCCTTAGTGACACCGTTCGCCGCTACAATCGAATCTTTCAGGTCGGGAGCCAGCAGCGCTCCGATGCACGTTGGCGTCAAGCTTGTGAGCTTGTCCGCAATGGCCGAGTCGGTAAGCTGCACACCGTCAAGGTCGGCTTCGGCACGGACCCGGGCACCGGGCCGGAACAGCCGATGCCGGTACCTGATAATCTCGATTACGACATGTGGATTGGCCCGGCGCCCTGGGCGGCTTATACGGAAAAGCGCGTTCATCCAAAAACCGGCTACGGCCGGCCCGGCTGGCTGCGTATCGCCGCTTATGGTGCCGGCATGATAACCGGCTGGGGCGCCCACCACAACGACATCGCACAGTGGGGCATGGGAACCGAATACACAGGCCCGGTCGAAATCCAGGGGCAGACCGAATATCCGAAGGACGGGCTCTGGGACGTACACGGCGATTTCAGCATCGAGTACACCTATGCAAACGGCGTTAAAGTCATCTGCACCGACAACAAGAAGAACAAGCAGGGCGTACTTTTCGAAGGCACCGAAGGTTGGGTTTATGTCAAACGCGGGCAAATCGACGCTCAGCCCAAGTCACTGCTCACTTCGACTATCGGCCCCAATGAAATCCATCTATATAAGAGTAATAATCATAAGGCGAACTGGCTCGAATGTATAAAGTCGCGGGCCGAAACCATCGCCCCCGTAGAGATCGCTCACCGTTCGTGCACCGTCTGTCTGCTCGGCGAGATCGCGATGCGGCTCGGCAGAAAGCTCAAATGGGACCCCGACACCGAACAATTCATCGGCGACGAGACGGCCAATCGAATGCTGTGGCGACCGATGCGAAGCCCGTGGAGGCTTTGAAATGATTATTGATTATTGATAAATGATTATTGGAAAACGGGAGGCTTCTATGGCTCGGTGGACACAAATCGTTGCAGCGTTAATTATATTCACTTATGGGTGTTCTCTGGTGCCGGCGGCTTCGCAGAAGGTCTCGGCTAAGATCGAAAAGGACCGGGTCGTCGTTGACGTTGACGGCAAATTGTTTACGTGCTACAAGTTCGCCGGCTCGCAGAAATATCCGTATTTCTGGCCGGTCAACGGGCCGCTCAGCGGCAAGTCCATAACCACCGAGACGTCCGAGCCGTATCCGCATCATCATTCGCTGCTGTTCGGCTGCGACCGCGTCAACGGCGCCAACTTCTGGCAGGACGTCAACGAGCGGGGCCAAATCCTTTCACAAGGTCCGAAGATCATCACGGCCTCTGGCGAGCGAATCGTCCTTACCGATACGTGCCTCTGGAAACAGCCCGGCAAGGAGCCCGTTATCAGTGACACCCGGCGAATCACGATCTGTGCTCCGAGCGAGACGCTGCGCATCATCGACTTTAAGATTACCGTAATGCCGCTGGTCGATATCGAGATTCTCAAGACCAACCATTCGCTGTTCTCGGCGCGGGTCGTGCCCGAATTGAGCGTCAAATCGGGCGGCACGCTTATCAACGCCGAGGGCAATACCAGCGAAAAAGGCACGTTCGGAACCGCCTCACCCTGGTGCGATTACTCCGGCACACGGGATGGGGCCACCGAAGGCATTGCTATCCTGCAGAACCCGAAAAATCGCTGGTATCCCAGCAAATGGTTCACCCGCGATTACGGCTTTTTCTCGCCGACGCCCATGTACTGGCTCGAAGGCGACAAGCTGAACCTGGCCAAGGGCGAAAAGCTCACGCTCGAATATCGAGTCGTCGTCCACGCCGGCGATTCAAAAACCGCAAGCATCGCCGGCCTTTTCAGCCAGTACGAACAAACGGCAAAATAGGAAGCGGTCTTCAGAAATACCGTCACACAACTCTCCGAGCCCTCCTTCGAAAGTGAGAATCGTTTACATTCTATATGATAATTTGTGATTAACGGGACAAGGCTCGTAGTCCTTTTGATTAGTCAAAAGGACTACGAGCATAACACGCTCAAACTTATTTTGGTATGGCGGTTGCCAGCAGGGCCTTGAGCTGGGCTTGTCTGCGGTCCTGAATCTCTTTTTCCGACAGCGGTGGATGGCTTCTTTTGCTGTTGCCGAACTGCTTTTTAACTCATTAATGCTTCGAACAGCCATTCTTTTACGTTCAGTAAGCACTGTCGGGGCCTGTGCTCGGGATTTTCCATTCTTTCAGCCTGCCAAAGCCACGTCCTGAGGGTTGCTGGAACTGGTAGAAAAATAGCCGGAGACTGCTTTTATAAAACTTTTATCTTGACAGACTTACGTCAATCAGGTATGATTCAAATGACATTTAGCTTCATGGAGGATCGGTGAGGAAACGATTCGTATATATTAAGTTTCCCGCCATAAACACCCGGTTATTTTCAGGGCAACCGCATGCGCAAACACAGCCGTAAATGCGGCTTCGTGTGCGCTCGGGTAAGAGTGGCTGTAAGATTCGCCGGAGCATTTTAGCGAATCTTCGTTAATTACAGCCGGAGAAGAAAGGAGCGAAATGATGAAAAGGGTGCTGGTTTTTATCTTGATGGCAGGATTGGGTTTTCTGCTTGCCTGGGCACTTTCCGATGACACTTCACAGCAAAAAGCCGAATTGGAAAGCGTTAAGACCGAGCTGCAGCAGCTCAAACCCGAGATAGAAAAAACCGAGAGTCAAAGAAACGAACTCAAGGTAAAAATAGCCTTCGAGCAGCGGGATCGCGAGCGGTTGCAAGAGCAGTTCAATGAACTTTCCCACTCTCGCGACCAGTTGCAGGAACATATCGAAGAATTCACCTTCTCGCGCGAACAGTCACGGCAACAACTCGCCGAAATTATAGATACGCGCGACAAGTTTAAGCAGCAGGTCATCGCACTTTCCGGTTCGCGCGACACGCTGCAGCAGCAGTTAACCGAACTTGCCGATTCGCACAACCAGTTGATCAGGCAGGTTGATGAGCTTACCAGGTCCCGCAATGCGGCTGTTGCTCAGGCGCAGGCAGCTCAGGAGCGAATTGAAATACTTGTAGCTATGCAGGATTCTGAAACGCTGGAGTTTGGCGATCGGCAGGATGAGCTTCCTGTAACAAATCAAAAGCGGAAGGATGAACAACCACCCATGGTCGAAATCAACTACCCCGCTGCTTCAACTGAAGTTATTCGGCCTGCTGTTGCCGGCAGCAATCTCGGCAAGCGTCCCACCTGTCACAGTTTTAATACAACTCGCCCGCAAATATTGCCGGGGCAAACCTCTTTTTTAAGCTGGCAGGTTTCGAATGCCCGGAGTATTCGCATAGAACCCGGCATAGGCCCGGTTAGCGCTTTGGGCTCGGTGGCCGTCAAGCCGTCTACGGCGACCGCATATACCTTGATTGCAACGAACAAAGCGGGAGAAAGTCGGATAACATGCAGAATCGAAGTCGGTGATAGCCCCACTATTCAAAAACAAGAAAGTAAGCAGCCCGCCGTCCTTACCGAAGTCATTAAGCCTCCCGTTATAAGCAGCCAGGCCGGCGAGCGCCCCACCTGTCACAGTTTTAATACATCTCGTCCGCGGATTATGCCGGGACAAAGCTCAACTTTAAGCTGGCAGGTTTCGAATGCCCGGAGTATTCGCATAGAACCCGGCATAGGCCCGGTTAGTTCTTTGGGCTCAATGGCCGTTAATCCATCTACGACGACTACATATACCTTGATTGCAGAGAATAAAGCGGGTCAGAGCAGACTATCATGCAGGGTCGAAATCAACGATGGTATTACAATCTTTAGTTCCGATGCAATCCGTCCCTGAATACTGCTCGAAGAAGGCTCGGCCTCCGGCGACCGCAAAGTATTGCCCGGGCAGAAAACTCGAGTAAGCGACCCGAACGCAAAGCTGGGAAAATTCATTAGTTACCGTGCTCGGAAAGACGAGTCGGGCAAATTCATATTCATCCCGGTTTACGAGAACAAGAAGGAAGAATAGACAGTTCAGGACCGCCCGGCGATAAATTGTCGATTGCCGAATTCCGATTGTCGATTTTCCAATCGCAAACCGAAAATCTGAAATTGGCATGAATCGCTCTTATAAGCGGCGGAAAATTCCCTTGAAATCATTTCTATGACAAAAGCTTGAAATCCCGGGACTGTTTCGATATTCTATAGTCGATGAGGCTCGGCGGCGTAGCTGAGCGGGTGTAAATCGGAAAACTTAGTGAAGGGAAAGCAAAGGATGAGAAGCAAACTACTGATCACGTGTCTAACTATTTTGATTCTGTCGG
>CAZSOR010000068.1:6379-17651 GCA_964608395.1 uncultured Pirellulales bacterium | reverse complement strand
CGTCTGGGCCGGCCGGCCGCCGCGGTTATCGGCATCAATCTGGCCCTGATTTGCGGCACGTTTCAATTTTCAAATAATCTGGCGGTGGCCGCCGCCGCCGAAACGCTTGTCCCGAAGCTCGATGCCCACTGGATACTGTTAGGATTCAACGGATTGATTATTATTTTCCTGTTCGCGGCAAAACAGATCTATCGCTTCCTCGAACGGACCATGAAGATAATGGTGGGATTGATGCTCTTGTGCTTTGTCATCAACGTGATCCTGGCACGGCCAAGTCTGTTAGGTATCGTCAAGGGCTTTATCCCGAGCTGGCCCGATGGGGTATCGCTCAGCGTGCCCAGGAAAATCGTCGGTGGCATCCAGGACCCGATGATTCTGATTGCTTCGCTGCTGGGGACAACTTTCTCGGTCGCTGCGGCGTTCTACCAGGGCAACCTGGTTCGTGAGAAGGGCTGGACGATAAAGGATTACAGCCGGGGCATTGGCGATTCGATCACGGGCGTTTGCGTCCTCACCGGCGTTAGCGCGATTATCATGATTACAGCCGCTAAGGTCATTCCAGGTAAACCTGCGGATGATATCAGTGTGCTGGCGGAATCTCTGCGGCCCCTGCTCCACTCGTTCGCGTACGTGTTTTTCTGTGTCGGCCTGTTTGCGGTGGCGATGAATCCGTTCCTTATCAACGCGATGATCGGCGGCAGCATCCTGGCCGACGGCATCGGCAAACCGCCAAAACTCAGCGACCGATGGCCCCGGCGTTTTACGGTCCTGGTTATGCTTGCCGGTATGGTCGTCGCAATGCTGGCACTGAGAACAGGCCAGAAACCGGTCAAGCTCATTATCTTCGGCCAGGCGCTGACTGTCCTCGGCAATCCGCTGATGGCCGTGACGATACTCTGGCTGGCCAACCGAAAAGACATTATGGGCAACCGGCGAAATACGGTAATCCTGAATGTTCTGGGCGGCCTGGGCTTGCTGGTGGTCGTGCTCATGGCCGTGCGGGTCCTGATGCGTTTGGTGCTTACATTGAGCTAATGAGCTTTGGAAGGTTACGCTATGATTGATATATCCGCAATAGACGAAAACGGCCTGGAAGATATTCTCAGCGAACCAACCGAGGCAACAAAAAAAATCGTCGCCGGCATCGCTGGTGACATCGTCGTACTTGGTGCCGGCGGAAAAATGGGGCCGACGCTGGCGATGATGCTCAAGAAGGCATCGCCCGGCAAGAAAATCTACGCCGTCTCGCGATTCAGCGACAAGGAGGTCCGCAGCAGGATCGAGCAGGCACAAGTCGAAACCATCGAGGCCGACCTGCTCAATGAATCGCACTACCGCAAACTACCCGATGTGGAAAATGTATTCTTTCTGGCCGGCATGAAGTTCGGCTCAACCGGCAATCAGCCGTTGACATGGGCAATGAATAGTTATGTGCCCACACTCGTCGCAAGGCATTACAAGAACTCGCGAATCGTCGTTTATTCGACCGGCAACGTTTATCCTCTCGTTGAGACAACCGGCGGCGGAGCAACCGAAGAGACCACGCCCGAACCGGTCGGAGAATACGCCCAGTCGTGTCTCGGCAGGGAAAGGATGTTCGAGTATTTCTCCCAGCTTTATAAAACGCCCGTGACACTGGTCCGGCTCAACTACTCCAACGAGCCTCGATACGGCATTATTGTCGATCTGACCTTCAAGATATTGAACGACAAGCCTATCGACTTGACAATGGGTGCAGTAAACCTAATCTGGCAGAGGGACGCCAACGATTATATCATCCGAGCGATTACTCTCGCCAAATCGCCGCCGGCCGTGCTGAATGTCACCGGGCCGGAGACAATCCCGATTCGCAGACTCGCTGAACTAATCGGCAAGGCACTCGACAAAAAACCGAAATTCGTTTCACGTGAGGCTCCATCCGCCCTGCTCTCGGACGCTTCCTATGCCTTCAGCACGTTCGGGCCTCCTCAGACAACGATTGAGCAAATGGTCTCCATGATCGCCAAATGGGTGGCCGCCGGGAAAAAGACGCTGAACAAGCCGACCAAATACGGCATACGTGACGGCAAATTTTAGGAGCATTATTTTATGCTGGATTCGCTTATCGTCAATCAGCTCCGCTCCGGTTGTGTGATTCCCGCCCATCCGCTGGCTTTGCAGAGTGACAATCGAATCGATGAGCGCCACCAAAGAGCGCTTACGCGCTACTACCTGGCGGCCGGTGCCGGCGGTCTGGCGGTCGGCGTCCACACGACGCAATTTTCCATCCACGAGCCGAAGATCGGCTTGTATCGTCCCGTGCTGGAGCTGGCGATTGAGACGGCCCGGCAATTCACCGCTTCTGCCGCCAGCGGCGAGCCGATAATGATTGCCGGGATCGTGGGCGATACGAAACAGGCGGTACAGGAAGCAAGCTTAGCACGGGAGCTTGGTTATCATCTCGGACTGCTTTCACTTACTGCACTTAAGGGAAAGTCCATCGACGAATTAATCGATCACAGCCGCCAGGTGGCCGAGGTTATTCCAATTATGGGATTCTACTTGCAGCAGACAATCAGCAAAATGACTCTGCCTGCTGAGTTCTGGCAAAAGCTCGTAACGATACCGAATGTCCTCGGCATAAAAATCGCTCCGTTCAACCGATACCAGAGCCTCGACGTGCTCGAAGCTGTTGCCCGTTCCGGCCGGGCCGGCGAGATCGCCCTTTATACCGGCAACGATGACAACATTATTCTCGATTTGCTCACACGGCACGAATTCAACATCAGCGGCCGGCCGGTCTCCCTCAGCATCGTCGGCGGTCTGCTGGGCCAGTGGGCATGCTGGACGAAAAAAGCGGTCGAACATCTGGCTCGTGTAAAAGCAATTCGCGAAAACAACACGCCGGTCCCGCATGATTTGCTCACATTAGCAGGCCAATTGACGCTGGCAAACAAGGCAATCTTCGACGCCGAAAATCAATTCCGGGGCTGCATTTCCGGCATCTCTTACGTATTGAAGCGACAGGGACTTTTAAAAGACATCAACACACTCGATCCCGACGAGCGGTTGTCACCTGGCCAGGCCGAGCGAATCGATAGCATCATCCGCGACTATCCGTATCTGACTGATGACGAGTTCGTCAAAGAAAACCTTAACCAATGGCTGTCATCCTGAAAGGTCAAAATGTTCAAGCAAACCACTACAAAGCAAAAATCTCAAGCTGGAAACTATACCTCGCATCTTCCAGCGGTAAATTTAATCTTAACCTGCATCATAATTACGCTGATATACATTCAAATCCCATGCTATGCTTCAGAGCGGTCGGCCATCGGCCCAGGCCGTGCCGACGCCATGCTCGCCGACTACTTCCGGGCAGAGACAGCCAGGCTCCGCGACCGATGCCTGACTGATATCAAAACGCTCGAAGACTGGCAGGCAAAGCGAAAGGTCTATCGAGAGCAACTTTTCGAGATGCTCGGACTAATGCCCCTTCCCGAAAAGACAGACCTCAAACCGGTTGTCACCGGCAAGATCGAGCACGAGCAGTTCACCGTCGAGAATATTCACTTTCAATCGAGTCCCTGTCTTTACGTCACGGGGAATCTGTATATTCCCAAAGGCCTCGAAAAACCCGCACCGACGATTCTCTATGTATGCGGCCACGCTCGCGTCAAGAAGGAAAACGTCAGCTACGGTAGCAAAACGGCTTACCAGCACCATCCGGCATGGTTTGCACGGCACGGATATGTCTGCCTGGTAATCGATACTCTGCAATTAGGCGAAATCGAAGGGATTCATCACGGCACCTACCGGTACAAAATGTGGTGGTGGAACAGCCGGGGCTACACGCCCGCAGGAGTCGAGGCGTGGAACTGCATCCGCGCACTGGACTATCTTCAAACGCGCAAAGAAGTGGACGCCAGCCGGTTTGGTGTCACCGGACGCTCGGGTGGCGGCGCGTATAGCTGGTGGATATCGGCGCTCGACGACCGCATCAAAGCCGCCGTACCCGTTGCCGGAATCACCGACCTTCAAAACCACGTCGTTGACGGCTGCGTCGAGGGTCACTGCGACTGCATGTACATAGTCAACACCTTCGGCTGGGATTATCCACTCGTAGCCGCGCTGGTAGCACCCCGGCCGCTGCTGATATCGAACAGCGACAAGGACACGATTTTCCCGCTGGACGGGGTTACCCGCCTGCACGAGAAGGTTCGGAATATTTACCGGCTGTACGGCGCCGAGAAGAACTTCGGCCTGAACATTACCGAGGGCCCGCACAAGGACACGCAAGAGCTGCGCATTCATGCTTTCGTGTGGTTCAATCGTTTCCTTAAGGATGACAGCTCACTGATTGATAAGCCCGCCGTAAAGTTTTTCGAGCCGGAGCAGCTAAAGGTCTTCAAAGAGCTGCCGGCCGACGAGATTAATACACGGATACACGAATCGTTCGTTCCAAAGAACCAGCAACCATTCTCGCCGCAATCGGCCCAGCAGCGCCGGGCCTTGCTCAAAACGCTCCGGGAAAAATCATTCGGCGGCTGGCCGACGCAAGAGCAGGCCGGCCCGCTAAATGTCAGACAGGTATTCTCAGCCGAACGGCACGGCATTCGTTTGACTGTCTTCGACTTCACCAGTCAGCCGCATGTCCGGCTGCGCTTATATTTAGCACACCGACCCGGAATCGAACGCCCCGAGCAGGTCGTGCTGAACGTGCCGGACGAGCAGGAATGGAAGCAGTGGCTGGCCGCGATGCGTATCGGTTTTGCCGATGAACTCGAAGACGAAACATTGCCCGATCCGAACGAAGAGAACTTCAACCACATCCGACAGACACTTAAGGACAACAACTCAGTACTGGCATACGCGGCCCCTCGCGGGATTGGATTGACGGCATGGAATCCGGACGAGCGAAAACAAACACAAATCCGCCGGCGATTTATGCTGCTCGGCCAGACACTGGACGGCATGAGGGTTTGGGACGTCCGGCGGGCGATTCAGGCCGCGGGCCAAATCGAATTGCTTAATGACGTGCCAGTCGCCCTTAAAGGACAGCGTCTTGCAGCGGGCATCGTGCTCTACGCATCACTATTCGAGCCTGACATTGCCGGACTCGATTTGCGGCACCTACCCGGCTCACACCGTGACGGCCCGGTATTTCTTAACGTGCTGCGTTATATGGATATACCACAGGCCGTAGCGATGGCGGCCGAACGCACTGAAGTGCGAATCTATCCGGAAAAATGACCGCGAATGGCGGTTCCCTCGGGCCAATACTAAGGAATCGAACCGGCTGAAGCAAAGATTTCATATCTGCATAAACGCGATAGACATCATATCTGCGGCCGATAACAAATAACCTACTCAACAACTATGCAGAATCTGTTCGATACATCAATTTTTTATTTAACCCCGCCAAAACTTATTCCGATACAACCTTCAAACACACAGAAAGATATAGATAAATGGAAAGAGTCTGAAATGGGGATTCGAAATCTATCTGAAAATATCATTGTTGCTGAACTGCCTTCAGACGGGCCGGAAAGAGCGGACGAACTTAAAAATCTCAATGAAACAATCAATAATAATGACCAATTCGATGTGATCGTCGACTTTTCCAAAGTCGAGATCATAAACTCCTGGAACATCAGCAATCTCTTAATATTGCGGGACATGCTGGAGAATGCCGGGCGCAAACTTATTCTCTGCAATATCAGCACCATCACCAAGTGTATTTTTGTCGTAGCGGGTCTTAGCGAGATTTTCGTTTTTGTCGATAACATGTCCGCCGCCTTAGCCGCTATCGCTGATAAAGATTCGCCGGTAACCGCCAATTCCCAGTAATACCTGCAATCCGTTTGCTTGACCGTGACATACCAGCATAGTGCCGTTTCTAAAAAGTAAATTTCACATTTTGTCATTCCAGTGAATGCGAAAATCCAGTTTTTCCCTCTAATCCGGAGTCTGAGCAAAAAGCAAATCGCCGCTACTGAGTAAAATCCCCTCACTACAAGCACACTTACTAAATACAAACAGATATCAGGCCGGGCTGTGTATTAAAGGGATGAGCCGGATTTTTTATCATTTTTCCTATAATACCAATTGTGCATAATCAATGCGCTTGTTCGTGTCATTTCGAGCGCAGCGAAGCGGAGTCGAGAAATCTGGATTCAGACTGAACTTGCTTTTCGTTCGCAGCCAGATCTCTCCACTTCAGGCCGCTCCGCAGCCCTCCGGTCGAGATGACAGAGGCGCAGATTTTAATCACAATTGGTATAAAACGGCTTTTATCAGCGTTCATAACCGGTTATTATATTTTTCCATATCGCCGATAATTCACTTGACATCAAACATGCGATATGTTATAATATACAGTTAACATACGAATAGTGTGTAGTATATCGTATGTCGTGCTTTGAATTCTGAATTGAGAATTGAGAATGTAGAATGATTAATTGCGTACAGCGTATAGCGGAAGGAATGAATGGCCAAATAGTAAATATTCAAACTGACCGATTTTTAGCCGAATAATATGGTAAGTTGTTCAATAACAACAACATAACACGGCTTGTCATTCCCGCGAAAGCGGGAATCCACTACATCCGTTACATTCCCGGATCCCTGCTTTCGCAGGGATGACAGCGCGAATCGGTCAGTTTGAGTAAATAGTAAATTGTAATTAGTAAATCCAGAGAGCCTTCGTGGCTATGAGTCTATTTGAAAAAACAAAGCCAATTTCAAAAAGGCATAAATGAATGTAAACTTCTTTATAACAAAGGATTATGAACATGAACCACGCCTTCGGTCACCGAAAAAACAAAGCCAATCAAAGCCAATTTCGAAACAATGCTAACGCACCGATTCGTCCGGGCTGCTTGCCCATTAACCGGATGAGCCGTTTTTCTATCTCTGCCGGATCGAAAGCATTCATATTTGTCATCTGTGCTGTATCTCTGTTATTGCCATCCGCAAGCCGTGCCGGAGTAAATCTTTCCGTGTCCCCTCATATTCCCCATCTTAACAAAAAGGGCCCCGCGACTCAACTTATCGTGGACGGCAAGCCTTTTTTGATGCTGGCCGGGGAGCTGCACAATTCCAGCGCCTCCAGCCTGGAATATATGGAGCCGATGTGGGACAAGCTGGTCGCTATCAACCTAAACACCGTTCTGGCAACCGTCTCGTGGGAGCTTGTCGAGTCAGAGGAGGGAAAGTTCGATTTTTCGCTCGTGGACGGCCTCGTCGAGCAGGCCCGCCGGCATAATCTTCGCCTCGTATTCCTGTGGTTTGCCTCGTGGAAAAACGCATGGTCCACCTACATTCCGACGTGGGTCAAGAAGGACGTGGCGCGATTCCCGCGTGCGCAGGACAAATCCGGCCGGATCACAGGGGCCGTCTCTCCCCTCTGCGCCGAGGCAATGAAAGCCGACGCCCGCGCTTTTAAAGCGCTTATGCGCCATATCCGCCGGATCGACGAAGTCCACGGCACCGTTCTCATGATGCAGATCGAGAACGAAACGGGCCTTCTCGGCAGCTCCCGGGACTTCTCGCCCCACGCCAACGAAGTTTTCGCCGGTGCCGTACCGTCCGAACTGACGGACTACCTAGCAGCTCACAAAGATATACTGATTCCCGAATTGCGGAAGATATGGGAAACCGCCGGCTCGAAAAGTTCCGGCTCATGGTCTGAGGTCTTCGGCACGGGCCCCGAAGCGGATGAGATTTTCATGGCTTGGCATATCGCCAAATATATCGGCCATGCGGCAAAAACCGGCAAGGCCAAATACCCCCTGCCTATGTTCGTAAACGCCTGGCTAATCCAGCACGATGGTCAGGAACCGGGCAAATACCCATCGGGCGGGCCCGTTTCAAAAGTAATGGATATATGGCGCGCCGCAGCTCCCGAGATCGACATCTATGCCCCGGATATCTACCTTACCGATTTCAAGACTGTCTGCGAAAGCTATACCCGCTCCGGAAATGCGCTGCTGATTCCCGAAGCCAGACAAGGGCCGGAAGCCGCCCGAAACGCATTTTGGGCCTTTGCCCGACACGATGCAATCTGCTTTGCCCCATTCGGCATCGAAGATATATCCACCGACCATCCGCTCATAAAAAGTTACAATATCCTCGCCCAACTTACGCCCCTGATTACAAAATATAACGGCACAGGCAAAATGGTCGGCGTTCTTCAGCAGAAAACGGAGGAGAAAGGTACCGAAATCGATCTCGGCGGTTATCGCGCCCATATCGAATACGCAGGCAGGGGCAAAGCCGGCGACAAGATGGCTTTCGGCCTGATTATTAACACCGGGCCTGATGAATTTCTGCTCGCGGGCAACTACTTCTCCATCCACTTTGGCGCGGCCTCGCCGGGCCCGAAAAACGCCGCCATCGCGCAGGTATGGGATGGCCGATACGAGCACGGCAAGTGGATTCCGGGACGATGCCTAAATGGCGATGAAACAGGCGCGCACTGGCAGGCAAAGCTGCCTCCGAATACGAGCGATGTCTATGCCAATCCGGATGTCCCCCGCATTCTCCGCGTGTGGCTTTATCGGCACGAGTGACACCTGAACTCCGGGCTTTTCGATGTCAACAATTAAAGGTCAAAGATGCTCACGGACATATTTGACAGCATGGTTGAAAATGGTCGTCCCATCAGGCTTAAGTCCGGCGCCGAGCCGGGACCAGTGCGGATGCTGAGTCGGCCTAACGAACCGCTCCGGGTGCGGCATCAGTCCGAGCACCCTGCCGGTCGTATCCGTCAGGCCCGCGACCGAATCCGTCGACCCGTTCGGATTTACGGGATAGTCACCATCCTGGCCGTCTTTATCGACATATTTGAACGCGATGTGTCCGCCGGACCGCAGCTCATCCAGCGTCGCTTCATCATCGGTGACAACCTTGCCCTCGCCGTGCGCGATTGGTAGATAGATTTGCCGGCCGGGCTCGATGAAAACGCACTTATCGCCCTGGGGGGCAAGATAAACCCACCTGTCCTCGAATTTTCCGCTGTCGTTATTTGTGATGGTGACGTTTGCCTGCCCGCCGGCCGAATTGTCACCCGGCAGGATTCCCGTCTTGACCAGCACCTGAAAACCGTTGCAGATTCCGAGCACAAGTTTGCCATCCTCTACGAATTTCTGGACCGGCTCGAAAAGATGATTCACAATCTGGTTCGCGAGGATCTTGCCGGCAGCCACGTCGTCGCCGTAGCTGAACCCGCCGGGAAATACTATTATCTGGAACTCGTCCAGCAGCGTTTTATCCCGGATGATTCTGTTTATGTGCGTACGCTGCGCCATCGCTCCCGCCAGCTCCAGCGCATATTCGGTCTCCATATCGCAGTTGATACCCGCTGCCCGCAAAACTATCGCCTTTACTACTTTCATCTCATGCCTTCTTTTCTTATTTTTAAAAGCCTGCCCTGGGCAACCACATGGGGTTGCCCCTACCAGTCAAACGTTTTCTGCCACGCCTGCTTGAGTGTCACGATGTCCGATTCGATAACAGTTTCGCCGTCCTGTGCCTTGATGACGAGCGTTTTATCTTCCGTCACTTTTCCGATCTGGCCGAACGGCAGATTTAGCATTAACTTAGCAAAAGCGTCATATTTGTCCGGCGTCACTTCCACAATGTATCGAGAATTCGATTCGCTGAAAAGCTGGGCGTCGGTGCGGCTGCAATCCTTGCCGGTCGGCAGGCCGCTCAAGTCCGCCTCGATCCCGAACCCGCCGGCAAAGGCCATCTCCGCAAGGGCCACAGCCAGGCCGCCCTCGGAACAGTCGTGGCAACTGACTACAAAACCTTTGGCTATCGCGGCTGAAATTTTCGCGGCGATTTTCGGAGCTTTTCCGAGGTCTAATTTCGGCACGTTGGCTCCGATGTGGCCGTTAATCTTATAATAGTGCGAGCCGCCTAATTCGTTTTTCGTCTCGCCCACGATAAACAGCAGATTGGAAGCCTTCTTGACATCCATCGTGACACACTTGTTGATGTCGTCAACGATTGACATTGCGCTTATCAAAAGCGTCGACGGAATGGATATCTGCGTGCCGTCCTCGCACGCAAATTCGTTATTGAGCGAATCTTTGCCGGAGATAAACGGTGCCTCGAAAGCCATCGCTCCATTGTAGCAGGCCTGGGCCGCCCGCACCAACGGGCCGAGCGTCTCCGGCCTTGTACAGTCACCCCAGCAGAAATTATCCAGCAGAGCGATCCTGTCGGCCCGGCCGCCCACGCAAACGAGATTCCTTATCGCCTCTTCAATCCCGGCAAGCGCCATCCAGTACGGATCGATGTCACCGTAAAGCGGATTCATCCCGCAGCTAATCGCCAGGCCTCTGTCCGAATTAAGCTTCGGCTGAATCACCGCTGCATCGCTCGGTCCATCGTTAACAACGCCGGTCAGCGGCTTGACGACCGAGCCGCCCTGCACCTCATGGTCGTACTGCCGGATGACCCATTCCTTGCTTGCAACATTATAAGACGACAGAATCCGCAAAAGCTCATCGTTATAGTTATCCTTTTCCGGCACGCTTGGCTCAGCCAGCTTCGGCGCAACCCAGACGGCCTTGCGGGAGTATTTCGGTACGCCGTGGTGCAGAAAATCCATATCCAGCTCGCCGACCTGCTTGCCGTTGTAACGTAGCTTCAACTTCTTATCGCTGGTGAATTTGCCGATGACGGTCGACTCCACGTTCTCGTCATCGAAGATTTTAGTAATGGCTTTTAAATTCTCCGGCTTTACTGCGATGACCATTCTTTCCTGCGCTTCACTGATCCAGATTTCGGTATAGTTAAGGCCGGCATATTTCAGCGGTGCCTTTTCCAGATCGATTTCCGCGCCGAGGTCTTCTCCCATTTCACCCGCCGCACTGCTCAAACCACCGGCTCCACAATCCGTTATTGCTTCATACAACCCAGCTTCATTTGCCTGAACCAGGACATCCAGCATTTTCTTTTCCGTAATCGGATTGCCGATTTGCACGGCGTGGGAAAAGACCGTCTCGTGTTCGTGCGTCATTTGGCCGCTCGAAAAGGTCGCCCCGTGTATCCCGTCCCTGCCGATTCGGCCGCCGACCATGATGATCAGGTCTCCGCTTTGCGGATTCTTGAAGCACTTGTTCTTATCCATCAGGCCGATGTTACCGCAATAGACCAACGGATTGCCCAGGTACCTGTCGTCGAAATAAATCGCGCCGTTGACCGTCGGAATTCCCATTCTGTTGCCGTAGTCGCGAACGCCCGCCACAACACCTTTCATAATCCGTCTCGGATGCAGGACTCC
>CAZSOR010000068.1:0-6279 GCA_964608395.1 uncultured Pirellulales bacterium | reverse complement strand
TGCTTAGTGGCCTTGAACACGGTTTCTTTCAGCAAATCGTCAAAATGCACCTGCTCACCATCGATTGACAATTCAACAGAGCTTTTGAGCGTTTTGTGCACGCAGTGCTCGCTCCAGGTCTGGGCAATCGATTCCAGCTCGATATCCGTAGGTTCTCTGTCGAGTTGCTGATAATGTTCCTGAATCGTCCGCATCTCGATGAGATTCAGAAACAGGTCTTTTTCTTTGCTAAGAGCGATAAGAGCATCATCGTCAAGGTCACGTATGGGCCATTCAACAATCTGCAATTCGTATGGTTTCAGATGCGGGCTCGGGGGCTCGGCCTCGTTGCCGATAACGCAATCTTCTATACAATCGTTCGCTAAGATTTTCTTCGCAATCGTATCGGTCTGGCGTTGCGAGATCTCGCCCAGCAGGACATACTTTCGAGCGGTTCGGACGTTATGAACTTTGACTCCCATATCGGCAATCGCCGCCATAACAGATTCGGCGACCGGATCGGTTACTCCGCTTTTCAGGTGTACCTCGATAAGCGTTGCTTTCGCCAGTCCGGCCGGCGGGCCGCTCCTGCCGACATAATACTCTTCGCAGACCGGATCGGCCAGAAGCTCTCGCGCCAGACGCTGGGCAAAATCCTTGTCGAAGTCCGCCTCGATAAGAAAGACCTTCGCCGATTGAACCACCTGCACAGAATTGATGCCCAACTCCTGAATGTCTTCCAGTACGCTTTTGCCTTGAACATCCGAAAAACCCGAACGATTAAAGACCTCAACACGCCATTGCTTCACGATATCATTTCCTTCTTCTTAATCTTGTAATTGATCAGTTCCGCCCGTTTGTCTCTCGCTTTTTCGAGCAGCTTTTCGATTTCTCTCTTATTCTCGCCCTTGATAGCCTTTTGGAGTTTAGTTAGTTCGGTAATGACCTTATCGATACCCCTGGTAGCATTGGACGCATTTGTCAGCAGTACGTCAGCCCAGATATTAGCCGGCCCCGATGCTACTCTCGATGTATCCATGAAACCTTTACCTGCGAATTTCAAATCTTTGCTGCTGTTGGCATTGATCAATGCCGCGGCCATCAGATGCGGCAGATGGCTTACGTTGGCAAAGACTCTATCGTGCTCGGCCGGCTTCATTACTTTCACAAAGCATCCGAGCCCCGACCAGAACTTCTTAAGGACTTGCACCGCCTGTCGATTCGTTTTTTCAGTCGTTGTCAAGATGCACATCGCCTGGTCGAATAAGTCATCTCTTGCGAATTCCACGCCTCTTTGTTCTGAGCCAGCAATCGGATGTGAGCCGACGTAGTGCACCTTCTTCGGCAGCTTCCCGGCCGCCCAGCGGTGCGGAAGAACCTTTGTCGATCCGACATCAGTAACAATACAACCGTCCGGGAGTGCATCGGCAATCTCGGCGAAGGTTTTCTCAAACGTACATAAGGGCGTAGCAAGGATAACAAGGTCCGAATCGGAGACGCTTTGACATATATCGTCAACGACTTCGCTTGCCACTGCTAATTCTCTGGCTTTAGCGCGAGTGGAGCAGCGGTGCGTATAACCTACTACTTTGACCCAGGCGAAAGAGCGTAAAACTGCTAAAGAAATAGATCCCCCCAAAAGCCCTAACCCTATAACAGTTACTTGTTTTAAGTCCTTCATATACAAGACCTTACGAAAATATGTCCCAGAACAGATTCTGCTAAAAAGTACTGTACAGCCACACAGATGTCAATTTTTTTCTTTTATTTGTGCCATTAAAATGATAATATTCTGGCTTTCAGATAAGATTCGCCCTGATGGTGATATATACTCGTCGCGTACTTATGTCAAAACGAGATACTAAAATAACTAAAATACCAGATAGCAGTCTAAGCAACGGTGACCACCTCGAATTCGAGGAAAAGGTAGCTCAACTTGATCGCCAGATGAAAGAGCTGCGGAAACTCAGCTCTACAAAAGGTATCGACTATTCGGCTGAAATCCGCAAGCTACAGCGGCAGCAGGTCGATGAGCTAAAAACGATCTATTCGAATCTTACTGCCTGGCAAACGGTTCTGGTGGCACGCCATCCGAACAGACCGCTTCTATCCGACTACCTCAACTTAATGGTAAAGGATTTTCGCGAATTGCACGGCGACAGATGCTTCGGCGACGACCGCGCGCTCGTAACAGGCCTCGGCCAAATCGGCAGGGAGAAAGTGCTGGTCGTCGGCCAAAACAAAGGCAAAACCACAAAGCAGAAGATTGCCTGTAATTTCGGATGCCCCAATCCCGAGGGATATCGCAAGGCTTTGGCCAAGATGAAATTTGCCGAAAAGTATGGCATCCCTATCGTCACACTAATCGACACGCCTGGAGCCTATCCGGGCATTGGCGCCGAAGAGCGAGGTCAGGCCCAGGCAATCGCGGTCAACCTGAACCAGATGCCCCGGCTAAAGGTGCCGATAATTTGTATTGTCATTGGAGAAGGCGGTTCCGGTGGCGCTCTTGGAATAGGCGTTGGTGACAGGCTGGCAATGCTTGAATTCGCATATTATTCGGTGATATCACCCGAAGGCTGCGCCGCGATTCTGTGGCGTGACGGCTCGCAGGCGCCAAAAGCCGCAGAGGCGCTTAAATTGACCAGCAAGGATTTACATAAGCTCGGCCTGGTTGACGCCGTGATCCCTGAACCGCTCGGCGGCGCTCATCGTAATCTGCACGACACCGTTTATAACGTCGAGAAATATATCGTAAAAACGCTACGGGACCTGAAGCGGACAAAGATTGATAATCTGCTTGACAATAGATACAACAAATTGCGTGCGATAGGCAGCAGTCCCACGGAAAAGTTACGCCGCAAGACCCAGGCAGGCAAAGAAAGAATCAAGGCGGCACTAAAAACCATCCCGACCAAGCCTAAACGAGTCACCGCCAAGGTCTAACTCTGTTGTGTCTTAAGCCGCAACATTCTTCCTAAGCTTTCGGCCTGTAATCGGCTCAATGTTCACAAGCTCTTGCAAGGAGAAGAATTATGGCAGGCACAAAACAGGGCCCGGAAAAAGAGAAATTTTCACACACAACGAAAGAAAACAAGAACCTGTTGACTCGAAGAAATTTTATCGCATCTGCAACGGCAATGGCCGCCATGAACGTAGTTGCCGGCGGCACACAGAAAACGAAAAAGAATGATCCGAAAATGCCCGTATGGAGCGGAGATTTAAAAAGCTCCGTAAAGCAGACCCCCAGGATTCCCACGAGCGCAAAACCCAACGGGCTCAACATGATCGTTATCATCGCCGATACCTGGCGGGCGGACCATCTCGGTTGTTACGGGAGCACGCGCATCAAAACGCCTAATCTTGACCGGCTTGCAAAAGAAGGGACATTGTTCACAGATGTCACCGCCGAAGGACTGCCCACAATTCCCTGCCGAAGGGTTTATCATACCGGCAAAAGCGTCCTTCCCACGGCAAAGTGGCAGCCCCTCGGCGAGGATGACATTACCTTTGCCCAAGTGCTGAGCAAGCACGGTGTTACTACCGGTTTTATTGTCGATACATATCATCATTTCAAGGCCAATTATAATTTTCATCGCGGTTTTCATTCATGGCATTGGGTGCGAGGGCAGGAAACCGACAGATGGAAAAGCGGACCGAAAGACAAGTTCGATCCGAAAAAACATATGCCCGAGCATTTATGGAACCAGCGCTACGATACAAATATGCGTCAATACCTAATGAATACGCAGGACAGACAAAGCGAGGAAGATTACTTCTGCACCCGATCCTGCAGCGAAGCGATGAATTGGCTCGGGCAAAACACCGGCAGTAAGCCGTTTATGCTCTGGATCGACATGTTCGATCCCCATGAACCGTGGGATGCGCCGCCGCGATTCCAGAAAATGTACAGGGATGAATATCCGTACGAGAGATATTTGTTCGGTTACGGAGTCAAGACCGCCGACATTCGGCCCGATGATTTGCCGATTATCAGGGACCTTTACGCCGCGGAAGTGACATTCAGTGATTATTGTATCGGCCGCCTCTTGAAAAGAGTCGAAGAACTGCGCCTGATGGATAACACGATTATCGTTTTTTCAACCGACCACGGCACTCATCTGGGTGAACAAGGTTGTGTACAGAAAACACCGGCACTTCTGAACGCATGTGTCACGCATATTCCGCTAATTATAAAACATCCTGACAAGCAGTTCGCCGGCAAGCGCATTGAAGGACTTGTCAGCGCCGTCGATTTCATGCCCACATTCCTCGCGATGCTCGGTATTAACGATTACAGGAATATGGATGGACAAAATATTTGGAAGCTCATAACAGGCCAGGCTCCATCGCTCCATGATAATGTTTACACGGTCTTCAACGCATTCGGAGCAATTCATAATCAGGATTGGCACTACTTCCAAAACGTCAGAGGTAAAAATGCCGGCAAAGGGCCCTGCCTTTATAACTTGAGAACCGATCCGGACCAGTTAAGGAATGTCATCAGGGAATTCCCGGATGTAGCGAGAGATTTGAGAAATAAATTGCAGAATCATCTTCAGATCAAGATACCACCCCTGAGGTTGTGATTGCCCGGCAAGTGACTTGGTGCAGGATTTTTATTTAGAATTGAATCAGAAATATAGGGCAGGCCTCCCTGCCCACCCTACCAACTACAAACTATAAGTCGGCCATTCTATATTTCTCTGGGATCTTTGCCTTCTTCAATGGCCGCTATTTTTCTTACTCTTCTTTCATGCCTTCCGCCGCTGAATTCGGTGCTAAGCCAAACTTCTACCATTTTTCGCAGCAATACGACTCCAACCTGGTCCGCCGATAAGCACAGGACATTTGAGTTGTTGTGGTCACGCGAGATTTGAGCAGTTAATTCATCGTGACACAGGGCAGCCCTGATTCCTTTTACTTTGTTTGCGGACATACTCATTCCGATCCCGGTTGCACAAGTTAGAATAGCCCTGTCGGCTTCCTTTTTGGATACCGCTGTCGCGGCCAAATACGCTAAGTCAGGGTAATCAACAGGATTGTTATTGCCGGTGCCGACATCGATACACTCATGGCCAAGCTCAGTAGCTATGGCCATAATTTGCTGTTTGATATCGAAGCCCCGATGGTCACTTCCAACTGCAATTTTCATATCACAAGCTCACTAATCCTTTTTTGCACGGCTCTTTCAATTAATTTCGCACACTTATCATAAGACTGTTGTGGTTGACCTATCGGATCAGGAATTCCCGTATTACCCGCTAATAAAAAACACTTATTCGCCGCCTTCGGATCAAGAATAATAACTCTGCCCCGGTGTATTTGCTCCATTGCGAATATAATGTCACTTGCTTCGATAAGCTCTCTGGACAATCCCTTGTTCCTATGAGCTTTTATATCTACTCCCAAAGCGGCACAAGCGGTCACCGCTTCAGCAGTTGCAGGATATCCAACTGAACCAATAATGCCAGCCGAGCCAACTTTATAACTCATTTTGTCGAGGCCGTCAACATTGCATTGTAATTTTTCTGCCAAATATTTTCGAAATATTCCCTCAGCCATCGGGCTTCGACAGGTATTGCCTGTACAAACAAATAAAAACTGAAGCTGCGATAACGCTTCCAATTCCGCCTGTGAATATACACCAGGCCTCAATATCCTCATGTCCTTTTTACCTATCTTAACAACCGTACTGCTTTGCTTGTATTTACACGGACCTGCGTCCAGCAGCAAATCGATTCGATCTGATAACTGATCAAGAACCTGACCGGCATCGACCGCGGGCGGGCTGTCCGTTATGTTAGCACTTGGCGCAACCACGGGAATACTCATTTGCTGCAACAACATTGCGGCTATTGTGTTGTCAGGACAGCGAATACCTATGGAATGATCTTTGTACAGGCTTTCAAAAACTTCTCCTTCGAGATTCTTATGCTGTTCGTCGATGTCCTCCTTATCCAATTCGAATACAATGGTCAAAGGCCCGGGCCAGGCGTTTTGAATCAGTTTTTGAGCCTTCAGTCCAATGATGGGTACATAATTACCGACATCGCTCTTTTGACCAATATGCAAAGTGTAGTATTTGCCGGTGGTTCGACCTTTGAGATTATCGAGCCTGGCTAACGAATCACTTTTAACCCGGCAGGCAATTCCATAGACAGTTTCAGTAGGAAACGCTACAAGCCCGCCCGATTCAATAATCGAAGCCGCTTCGTTGATTTTTACAGTATCAATCTTTGCGGCATCAAGTTTTAAAACTTTCGTTTTCATTGGCCGTAACAATACAATAGTGTGCCC